>NZ_JBSRZM010000008.1:0-160524 GCF_054057635.1 Arthrobacter sp. UYNi723 | reverse complement strand
GCCGTGGCTGCCCTTCAGAACCGGGGCATTAAGGTTGCCATGATCACCGGCGACGCCCGCCAGGTGGCCCAGGCCGTGGCCGAAGAGCTGCACATTGACGAGGTCTTCGCCGAAGTGCTCCCGGCGGACAAGGACAAAAAGGTCGCCGAACTCCAAGCGCGCGGGCTGAAAGTGGCCATGGTGGGCGACGGTGTCAACGACTCCCCGGCACTGGCCAGGGCCGAGGTCGGCATCGCGATCGGAGCCGGAACGGACGTAGCCATGGAATCCGCCGGGGTGGTGCTGGCCGGCAATGACCCCCGCGCGGTGCTGTCCATGGTGGACCTGTCGCGGGCCAGCTACGCGAAGATGTGGCAGAACCTGATCTGGGCCACCGGCTACAACATCCTCTCCGTCCCGCTGGCCGCCGGTGTGCTGGCCTTCGCGGGGGTCGTATTGTCCCCCGCGGCCGGCGCCGTACTGATGTCCGTGTCCACCATCGTGGTGGCGTTGAACGCCCAGCTGCTGCGCCGCGTGAAACTCAATCCCGCCCAGGTGCGTTGAACCAGAGAACCACCCGACAAAGGCCAAGTCGTTAGGCCTAACCACAAGCCGTTAGGCTTGAACCAGCAGGCCCGCCCACACGAGTAGGAGGAGCGCCGTGGCAGCAACAGCATCCAACCCCTTCAGGGCGCTCCTGCTGCGTGCAGGGCTGCTGACCGGGCTGCTGGCTGTCATCGCCGGGATTTTCGGGATGCACATCATGTCAGGCGCCCACACCATGCCCGCGGCAGCCTCTGCCGGCACGGACATGCCCCTGACCCAGATCCAGGGCTCCCATGCCGACCGTGGGGACCATGGGGACCACGCGGCAGCCCAATCCCCCACTACCGATGCTCCGGCGGCAGCGGCGTCCGGGACGGCGTCCGCATGCGCGGCCGACGGCAACTGCCCGGCCATGTCCGCGATGGATGTGGTCTGTGTCCTGTCCCCTGCCAGCCCCTCCCTGTCGGCGCCGCTGCCGGGCACCACGCCCTTCCCGGCTCTTGACGTCACCGGCGGCGCCCTGGTCACCACCAGCTATTCCTATCTGCCGGGCAGTCCTTCCCCCGACGATCTTTGCATCAGCCGGACGTAAACTGCTCTGCGCCGTGTCCTGCCCGGCGCACCCTGCGTACCCGGCGCACCCTGCGCAGCAACCCGGCGAACGCCGGGGCCGCCAACCGGCCCACACTCCCCTTGCACACATCCGCAACGGCGCCAGACGCCGGCTGATCCTTCGAAGGACCCTGATTTTAATGAAAAAGACCCTGACCATTTCCGCCGTTTCCATCGCCGCAGCGATTGCCCTGGCCGGCTGCTCCACCGGTACCGCCGGTTCCGACGGAAGCAGCACGCCGGGCATGAACCACGGTAGCTCCGGAATGTCCTCCAGCTCGGCACCGGCGGCTGCCGACGTCAATGAAGCCGACACGACGTTCGCCCAGATGATGATCCCGCACCACGCCCAGGCCGTGGAAATGTCGGACCTGATGCTGAAGAAGGAAGGCATCCCGGCGGCCGTGACGGACCTGGCCACCAGAATCAAAGCTGCCCAAGGGCCCGAAATCGAGAAAATGACCGGCTGGCTCAAGAGCTGGAACCAGCCCACCGAAATGCCCTCCGGCATGGCCGGCGGGCACAGCATGTCCGGCATGATGGGCGAGGAGGACATGACCGCCCTCGATGCAGCCCAGGGCACTGAGGCGGCCAAGCTGTTCCTGACCCAGATGATTGCCCACCACGAAGGCGCCGTCATGATGGCCAAGACCGAAAGCGCCGACGGCAAGAACCCCGAAGCGGTCCAGCTGGCCAAAGACATCGTGACCGCCCAGGAAACCGAAATCCAGGAAATGAAGGGCCTGCTGGCCACCCTGTAGCAGCAGCCCCGAGGCACCGGCCCGGCCACGGGCCGGTGCCTCATCACCCACACTTTCCGTTCCGCCACTTGGAGTTTCCCATGCCCGCTGGTTCTTTCAACCGTTACCGTCCCGCTGCGGCCGCCGCCGCGACCGCACTTCTGCTCACCATCGCCGCCTGCACGCCCGCTTCGTCTCCCACGACGGATGCCGGTTCCACCGGCGCGTCCTCATCAGGGGCAGGATCGCCCCTGCCCAGCAGCCACATCCACGGCCTCACCGTGAACCGCGAAACGGACCAGGTTCTCCTGGCCACCCACGATGGTCTGTACGACGTCACCGCACAGCCCGCCGCCAAAATCGGCGGCACCAACGACCTGATGGGCTTCACTGCGGGCCCTGACCAGGGCGTGTTTTACGCCTCGGGCCATCCCGGGCCAGGCTCAGACCTGCCTAACCCTGTGGGCCTGATCAAATCCACCGACGGCGGCGCGACCTGGGAGCAGCTCTCCCGCCAGGGTGAATCGGACTTCCACGCACTCACGTCGGCCAAGTCCGGCATCGTTGCCTTCGACGGGTCCCTGCGCACGAGCCCGGACGGGAAGACCTGGTCAGCTGTCGCCGCCCGGTTCATCCCGGCGGCCCTCGCCGCGGACCCGTTTAGTGACACGGTCCTTGCGACCACCCGCGACGGGGTGCAGCGCTCCACCGACGGCGGCAAGACCTGGGCGCTGGCGCCGGCCGCCCCGGTGATCCAGTTCGTGACCTTCGCCAGCCCCACCGAAGCCATCGGCGTGGAACCGGACGGTTCCGTCCATTATTCGGCCGACGGCGGGGCCACCTGGTCCCGGACGGGACGGATCGAAGGGGAGGTGCAGGCGATAGCGGCGGTGGAGGGTTCGGGCGCGAACCCCTGGGTCTGGGCCGCCACCTCCACCGGGCTGGTCGTATCGACGGACGGCGGGGCCACCTTCCGGCCCTCGGACGCCGGCTGACCCGACTGCCTCAAGGATCTGAGATGAACCCGCCAACTATCCAGATGGACCGGCGACGCTTTCTGGGCCTTTCGGCCGCCGGTGCCGCCGCCGCCTTGGCCGCGTGCTCAGGGCCGGGCAGGGTCCCTCCACCAAACCGGGTGATGCCGGACGACCCGGTGGTGGCCGCGTACGAAGCGCAGCGACTGCATACCGGAACAACACTGAACCAGACGCTGGAAACGGGGGCGTTTGAAAGCAATGTGGCCGGGAAACCGGTCACCACTTGGGGGTACAACGGCAGCCTGGCCGCGCCCGAGATCCGCGCGCGGGTTGGGGACCGGCTGAACGTGGCGCTGACCAACAAACTCAACGAGCAGACCAGCATCCACTGGCATGGCCTCGCGCTGCGGAACGACCAGGACGGCGTCCAGCACATCACCCAGGAGCCGGTGGCCTCAGGGGCCGGGTTCAGCTATGACTTCCGACTCCCCCATCCGGGTACCTACTGGTACCACTCGCACATGGACATGCAGCGTGAACGCGCCCTGTACGGAGCGCTGATCGTTGAGGACCCCGCAGAGCCGCTCACCTATGACAAGGACTGGGTCATCGTCCTCGATGACTGGATGGACGGCATCACCGGAACCCCGGACGACGTCGTCAACGAACTTTCCGGGGGTATGTCCGGAGGATCGATGAGCAGGGGTATGAAGCACATGCTCATGGGCTCCCGCAGCGACTTCCTCGGCGGAGACGCAGGCGACGTGAGCTATCCATACCACCTCTTGAACTCCAAAGCACCGGACCAGGCCCAGATCCTGCCGGCCACGGCGGGTCAGGTCATCAGGCTGCGGATCATCAACGCCGCCGGGGACACCGCCTACCGCGTCGGTGTTCCCGGTCAGAAGATCACCGTCACCCACACCGACGGGTTCCCCGTCCTACACCAGGACGCCGACGCGGTGGTTCTCGGCATGGGCGAACGCATCGATGCCCTGCTGACAGTTGCCGAAGGGTTCACGCCCCTGTTGGCCCTCCCTGAAGGGAAAACCGGGCAGGCCCTCGGCTTCGTCAGCACCGGCACCGGCAAGCAGCCGCTCCCGGCGGTGCTGCCGAACAGGCTGGAAGGGACGGTCCTGGACGGCGCCCAGCTCCAAGCCGACCCCAAGGCTAACCTCCAGGACCGCACGCCGGACCGAATCCACGAGCTCAGACTCACAGGCGGAATGGAAAACTACGACTGGGGTATCAACGGCCGCCGCTTCGAGATGATCAACCCTTTCGAGCAGGCGTTCGACATCAAGGAGGGCGAACGCATCGAAGTGAAATTCATTAATGACACGGACATGTGGCACCCGATGCACCTGCACGGTCACACCTTCCAGGTCGGTCCCGGCGGCGCACGCAAAGACACGGTCATTGTCCGCCCAAACGAGACCGTGACCGTGATCTTCGATGCCGACAACCCGGGCCAGTGGCTGGTTCACTGCCACAACGCCTACCACGCCGAACGCGGCATGATGGCGCTCTTCTCCTACATTAAGTGACCCGCATCCGTGAGACCCCGCCCGCATCTCTCCGGGAGCACACTCCACAGCAAAGGAATGTCCGCATGAGCAGTACCAAGAAGCGACGCACAGAACACCAGGCCATCGTTGCGGCCGTCCAGGCAAAGCAGCGGACCAAACAGCGCCGGTTCAATATCCTCCTTTATGGCAGCTTCGGCCTGGTGTCGGCCGCCATCATCACCGCCGTCGCCGTCGCCGTCACCGGTTCCATCCAGGAACGCAACGCCGCCGCCGAAGCCGCCAGGAAACCCATCGACGGGATCCAGACGTTTGCTGACCTGTCCCGGAACCACGTTCAGAACGCTGTTGACTACCCGCAGCAGCCCGGCGTCGGAGGAGACCACGCAGCCGCCTGGGCCAATTGCGGCATTTACACCGAGCCGGTCAGCGAACAACGGGCCGTCCATTCCTTGGAACACGGGGCCGTCTGGCTCACGTACAGCCCGGACCTGCCGCCGGACGACCTCGGGAAGCTGACCGACCTTGCCAAGGACAGACCCTACGTCCTGCTCAGTCCGGACAGTGACCAGTCCGCGCCGGTCACTGCCACCGCCTGGGGTGCCCAACTCTCGCTGCAGGACGCCAGTGACACACGGGTCGCATCATTCATCAGCGCATATGCGCAGTCCCCTGATGCCCCGGAGCCGGGTGCAGCCTGCTCCGGAGGCATTGACGGCTGAGCTGCGGGCGGCCGGGCGGCTCAGAGGAACGTGGACGGGTTAACGGTCTGGCCGTTGACCATGACCTCGAAATGCAGGTGGCAGCCGGTCGAATTTCCGGTCGTGCCCACTCCTGCGATCTGCTGGCCCTTGGCCAGGACCTGCCCGACGGAAACGCCGATGTTGGCCAGGTGGTTGTAGGTGGTCTTCAGGCCGTTGCCGTGATCCACAACGATCCGGTTACCGCCGCCATACTGGCTCCACCCGGCCTCGGTGACGGTACCGGCGCCCGCGGCGAAAACCGCCGTGGTGCAGGCTCCAGTCAGATCTATTCCAGTGTGCATTTCACCGGCCGCCCCGGTGAGCGGACTGACCCTGTACCCAAACGTGGAGCTGACGTTCATCGAGGCAAGCGGGGCCCGCAGACCCGTAGCAGCGGGGGCGGGGGCTTCGGCGGCCGGGATCGCGGGCGCCTGGACGGTTCCGGCCGGCTGGGCTGCGGGTGCCGCTGGAGGTGCCGGCTGGGAGGTGACCTCCGGACTGTCAAAGGCCAGTCCCGCGGTGGCCGCTGCCGCGACTGCGGGTTCGGCGGCCACAGCTGCAGTGGCGGCAGGCCGGTCCTGGGCTGCACCCAGGGCGCCGGGATCAGCCTGCGCCGCGGACAGCACGGTCAGGGCAATCATTCCGGTAACGGCTGCCGCCACGCTGAACTGCTGGCCGCGGAGCCGGAGGCTTGGTTCATGGCAGGCAGCACGCAGCCGGGCTGAAGACGATGATGCAGGAAGGGCACGGCGACGGCCGTGCTTGAGGCGGGCAGACAAAATAGTGGTCCTCTCGGCGCCGGCGAAGTTAGCTGTCGGATTCGGACGAGTGGACTGTCCGGCTGCCCTGCGGACGCCCTTAGGGCAGTCGCAGGGTCGGCTTCACCCCAAGGTGCTCCATGGCACCGTCTGTGGGTCCTCCGCCCCCGCCTTGAGAAAGAAGTTCATGGACCGCCGGCGGGGTTTGGCGAAGCGGTCACACCCATACCCACTGAGGGCATGTACGTCCTCAAGTCTAGAGAACGACACGCATAAGTTACAAATTCGTTATGAAACCTTGAGGTCCTTGCTCCGGAAACAGGTATAAGCACGGGGTAGCTGGCCCGTCCGGGGTCGCGTTACGCTGTGGGAAGACCGGGCTGCCCACCAAAAAGGGAGTCGAGAAACGAACTGCCACAGGGCCCCTGCAGCAGCACACGCGAGCCGGTCCGCTGCATGATGTTCCCGCCGCTCAAAACCTTGGAAGAGAGAGAACAATGACTCACGCCAGCGCCCACAAAATGCTCGACGCTTACCCGAAGGATCTGGGCAGCATCGACCAGCACAAGCTCGCCGAATGTATCGCCGCCTGCTTTGAATGTGCGCAGGCGTGTACCGCCTGCGCTGACGCGTGCCTGAGCGAGGACATGGTGGCGGAGCTGACCAAATGCATACGCACGAACCTTGACTGTGCGGACATCTGCGCCGCCACCGGCAACATCGTGTCCCGCCACACGGGCTACGACGCCAACGTCACCCGGGCCGCATTGCAGGCCTGCGCCATCACGTGCAAGGCCTGCGCCGACGAATGCGAACAGCATGCCGGCATGCACGGCCACTGCCGGGTCTGCGCAGCGGCTTGCCGCCGCTGCGAAGCCGCCTGCAACGAACTCCTCGCCTCGCTCGGGTGAGTATGTACATCGTCAGGAGCCGCCTCCTCCGCTCCCGGTATTTGCGTGAGGCGGAGGCTGCAGCGCGGTCATGGTCACTTTGACCAGCCGAAGCACCGCATCCCGGGACGTCAGGGCGCTGGCCGCTTCAAGAGCGTGAAGGCAAAAAGCAGCGAGTTCGTCCGGCGCGACATCCTGACGGAACCTGCCCGCCTCGGCACCCTGCCGCAGCAGGTCTGCCAGGAACCCCCTTAGGTGCTGCTGGGCAAGCCCCACATGGGCTCCCTGATGAAGCCGCACAAACTCAGCGGTCCCAGGGCCGGAGTGGGAGAGGAAAGCGTAGGCCTCCAACACGGACTCCAATTGCTGGCCCGGTCCCACCGCGCGGTTCCGGACCTGGCTCAGATGTTCCAGATGCGAGTTGATCTGACGCTCATGCCAGGCAGTGAGAATTGCTTCCACATCCGGGAAGTATTTGTACAGAGTGGCTCGACCGATCCCGGCTGCCTGCGCAATCTGAGACATCGTGACTGGTGCCAACCCTCGGTCCGCAACCAGCGACGCAGTGGCATCCAGGATGGCCGCACGGACAGCGTCACGGTGAGTCTCGATGGTCTCATTCCAGAGCTTGGGCATTCACGAAGCATACAACACGACACGCAATGAACACATCGTTATACTCGATACATAGTGTCTTGCAAAAGAAGCAATTGATGCCCCTGATACATGCACTGGAAAATGAGGACACCGATGACTGACCACCCAGAAGACCGACCCGCCGATTCCGCCATGGGTGGCAAGCTCAGCACCCGCCCCGCGCGTCCCATGCCCCGGTGGGTGAAGGCTTTCATCATCGCCGCTGCCGTGCTCGTGGTGGCGTTTGCTGTTATCCATCTCAGCGGAGGCGGAATGATGAGCCACACGCCGTGAAAGTGATGTCCCCGGGCCTGCGTAAAGTTGCCCTGACCACCCACATTGCCTGCTCTGTCGGCTGGTTGGGCGCCGTCGCGACGTTCTTGATTCTCGCGATCGCGGGGCTGACGGCCACCGATGCCGCGCTGGTCCGGGCAGCGTATCTCGGAATGAACGTCATCGGCTGGACGGTCATCTTTCCGCTAAGCCTGGCTTCACTGCTCTCCGGAATAGTCCAGGCCCTCGGGACCGCTTGGGGCCTCTTCCGGCATTACTGGGTCCTGATCAAACTCCTGATCACGTCGTTGGCGAGCGTCCTGCTGCTCGTGCATCTGCAGCCAGTGACCCGGATGGCGGAGATCGCATCAGCCTCGGACCTTGGGTCCATGGACATGACAGGGATACGGATCCAACTCGTCGCGGACGCCGGCGCAGCTCTGATCGTGCTGCTGGTAGCCACAGTGCTGTCTGTCTACAAGCCGCGCGGCCTCACCCGGTACGGGCAGGCCCGGACAGAAAAGCAGCACGCCCCCGCGCGGCCGTCCTGAGGTTGAAGAAGTCCGGATCCGCGCCGGGGCCGACCGTCAGGCACCAGGAAGGGCCGGCCCGCACTCCGCGGACCGGCCCTACCTGTTGCTGTTCATTGCCGCCTTCAGGCCAAGCAGGGCACTGGGGTTTTAGCCTTGCTGGGGCCCGCAGGGCGGGGAAGTGCGCGCTTAGCGCAGGACGCCGCAGGCGGCGGGGTCAGTGGCCTCTGCCGGGAGGTCCGGGTCAAGCTCACTGGCACCTTCAGGATCGCTGAAGTTGTAGGTTCCGTTGCCGTCGTAGTCCTGCCCGTGAATCACCAGGACGCCCTCGCCTTCGCGGACGGAGTCAGCGATCTGCTTGGCGGTACCGAGCCCGCCGGCACCGGGGTAGCCGGTCCCGGCCACATCAGTAAATTCGATGTTGTCCCGGCTGTAGTCATAGCTGCCGTCCTGGGAGACGGGGAACCGGGAAACGTCCAGGAAACTGGCGGGGGTGGTGTCACCGGTGGTGTTGAGCGAGACCACAACCGGGCCGTAGGCCGGAACACCCTCGACAGTATTCAGCCGTCCGTCACCGTTGCTGTCCAGCGCCAGCGTGGGGCACTCGTTCAGGGCCTGATTGCCGTAATGGATGTGCTGGGCGTGCGGGGCATCGGGCGTCAACCCGGTGGCGTGGACCTCGATGTGCTGGATCTTCTGGTTGCGGACAACAGCAGTGGCTGTGCCCGAAGCCCCGGAGCCATTAAGCTCCGTGAGTGTGGCTCTCAGCGTGACTGTCTTCTCCTCGGACTTTGGGCTCTGGGCCATTACCGGCATGGCACCCAGCGACGCAGCCGCCAGCAGTGCCACACCTGCACCACCAAAAGCTAACTTTGTATTCCGTTTCACGATTCACTCCTTGGTTAGCGCCCACAGGGGAATCCCGGTGGTCAAGTGTGATTCGTACCACCATGCCTCCAAGGATGGGTCTTCACTCGAAAAATCACGACGGCGGCATCCGGTGCTGGGGGCGTCGGCACCCGCACGTGTTAAGTTGAAAGACACGACGGGCCGCACCGGTCCGGCGCATCGGCTGGAAAGAGAAGTTCCGTGGAATCCCCCGCATCTGCCCCCGCACCCGTGAGGATCCTGACGGTCTGCACCGGCAACATCTGCCGCTCCCCCGTGGCTGAACGGCTGCTGCAGGCCGGGCTGGACCAGGTGAGGCAGGGCGGATTTGAGGTCACCAGCGCCGGAACCCGGGCCATGGTGGGCGATCCGATGCAGCCGCTGTCCGGTGACATTGTGCGCACTTTTGGCGGGAACCCGGACGGTTTCGTCTCGCGGCAGCTGACCAGCAAGATCCTGCGCGGCGTGGACCTGGTACTCACCATGACCTCCGGCCACCGCGGCGAAGTGCTCCAGCTGGACGCCTCCCTGCTCAAGCGCACCTTCACCATCCGCGAGTTCGCCCGGATGCTCGACGTCCTGGACGAGCGTGCGGACAGTGCCGCAAACGTTCCGGTATCGGCCGACGGCGGCAATCCCCTCAGTGCCAACACCGCCTTCTGGCGTGGGCTCCCCGCGCGCGCCGCGTCCGTCCGGCACCTGTCACTGCCGGCGGATTCGTCGGAGAACGACATCATCGACCCCTACCGGCGCAGCCCCGAGATCTACCGCCAGATGGAGGACGAACTGGCCCCTGCCATCGTTTCCATCCTGCGGCACGCCCGGCTGAACGTTTCCGCTTAAACCGGCGCGCCGCCGTCGTACGTTACGGCTCGGAAACGACACGCTCCGCGTTGTAGCCGGAACCGGGTCCGAGGGCGGACACTAAGTCATGGTGAGCACCCCAAACGGTCCTGATCCGATCGGCCCGGCCCCTTCCGGCCCCGAGCCTGCTGCGCCTGCCGCGCGGAAACGGCGCCGCGTGATCGCGGCGGTGCTGTCGCTGGTACTGGTGGCCGTCGTCGCCGTGTCCGCGCTGCTGTTCACCAAGCCTGCCGCGGAAGTTGCGGCCCCGGTGCCCACCATCACTGACACCGCCACCCCCACTCCGTCGGAGACGACACCGCCACCGCCCCCGGCACCGGCCCCTCCCCCGCCGCCCGAACCCATCGCGGAACTCCCCGCCGCGCCCATGAACATCCTGGTAATCGGCAGCGACAGCCGCGCGAACGCCCGGGAGCAAGCAGCCCACACCGCAGCCACGGGCGAATCGCAGGACCACCGCGCCGACACGCTCATGCTGGTCCATGTCCCGGCCGACCGCCGCAGCGTGCACGTGGTCTCCCTCATGCGGGACCTGTACGTGAGCATCCCCGACTACGGCTTCTCCAAGATCAACGACGGCTTGCAGGTGGGCGGAATCCCGCTGGCCACGCGGACGGTGGAGTCCCTGATGGGGACCCGCATCGACCACACCGTCATGCTGGATTTCAACGGGTTCAGGACGCTCACCGACGGGCTGGGCGGAATTGACGTGAACGTCACCGTGCCGTTCCAATCCACCCACGAAACGCAGCACGTCTTCACACCGGGAGTGAACCACCTCGACGGCCAGGCGGCACTGGAATTCGTCCGCGAGCGCTACGCCTTCGTCGACGGCGACTTCCAGCGGGTCCGGAACCAGCAGACGTTCCTCCGCGCCATCCTTGCCCGGCTGACCAGCGACGGCGCCCTGCACGATGTGACTGCGGTGCGGGCCCTGGTGAATTTTGCGGGAGGTTACCTCACGGTGGACCAGGGCTTTGATCCTGTGGGCGTGGCAATCCTGGCCTACGGCATGCGCGGCATCGACCCCAACGCCGTGGTGAGCCTGACCCTGCCGACGGCCGGGGTGGGCAC
This sequence comes from Arthrobacter sp. UYNi723, assembly GCF_054057635.1. NCBI lineage: Bacteria > Bacillati > Actinomycetota > Actinomycetes > Micrococcales > Micrococcaceae > Arthrobacter > Arthrobacter sp. UYNi723. Next base: position 149,488 of record NZ_JBSRZM010000008.1, on the reverse strand, counting down.
GGCACCAGGAGGGGCGTCGGTGGTGTTCCCGGACTATGGCGGGATCGCCCAGGTGGCCGCGGCAATGCGCGAAGGCCGGCTGCCCGAGTACGCGGGCGGGTAGTACGCCGGGGGTGAATGCCTGGCACCAGCGGGCGGGCACCAAGTGAAACGGCCCCCGGCTGTGCCGTGGGCCGTTTCACTTGGTGACTTAGCTCCGGGTGGGGTCCGGGCGCAGCGGTGCGGGCCCCGGATCCGGGACGGGCAGTGGGCCGGGAGGTTCCGGCGTCGGGATGGGGCTGGGCCTGTCCGGTCCCGGGTGGCCGGGATGGGTGGGGTCCGGGTTAAAGGGGTCCGGGCCTGGTTCCGGCGGGAACGGCTCTGGTTCGTGCACTGGCGGGATGGTCATGGAACTTCCCCTCTCACGCTGGGCGGGTACGTCTTTGCGTGATCAGGATACGCCTGCCCGCCATCAACGCTCTCTCACATCCTGCAGAATTTTCCCGAACGCTCTCTCACTCCGGCTGTGAGTGCGTTCTTGATTGGCCTGCTTCTAGGCCGGACGGCGCAGTCGGACCGGGCGGGAAACCGGCGCCTTGGCTGTTTGGTCCGCTTCCTGCATCCGCGGGACGGCAAACGTCACAACCAGGCGGGCGTTCGCGTCGTCCGTGGACCTGATGGTCAGGCTTCTGGTGCCGGGCGGCACGGACGGGGTGAATACCTGCAGGTTCCGCGAGCCCACACTGGCCGAATCCCGCAATGTGTAGAGCGTGCCCCAATGGTCCTCGATGGCAATTTCCGGGATGGCCCTCCCGGCAGCGGATTCCACGTGGATGTTGGCCACCAGGCACGTGCTCCAGACTTCGACGGAGAGCACCGTGAACTCAGCGCCCCGTGTCAGGTGCAGGCCGTACGTGGGCGGCAGGAGCACCTTCCGGAGGATGCCTTTCGGAATTAGGTTTCGCATCATCGCCCCCAAAAATTACTAAGAGTGCTTACAATTAGCCCTCGATAATGACGCCCTGTCAAGGTCCCGCTCCGCGTTCTGTGGCAACCCCGCAAAAGCACGGCCAGGGGCACAAAAAAGTGGTCCCCGGCGAGGCCGGGGACCACCGTATCGGAAGGGTCGCCCGCAGACTGCCGATGCGCTGACTGGCGCTGTGGCGTGCCGAAACGGCTAACCGCCCTAAGAGGCAGATGAAAAAGAACGCGTCCGGATCCTCCCGGTAATGCCGTTCTAGCACCCGGCGGAGAACGGTTCAAGGGGTTCCGGCCGGTAACTTAGCGGCCGGTCCGAACGCTCTCTCACTTGATGCGGGTTTTCCAGCGACGCTCTCTCACCGGCGGCCGCATCGCTGGCGGGAACTGCGAGAGGGTTTGGCTGTTGGGCACCCAAAGTGAGAGAGCGTTTGGCGGGGCTACCCCGGTAGCGAACGGCGGCCTTTTTGTCGGCCCGGCTCTATATATTGAAGGCATGACCCAGACTCCGCTGCAGGATTCCGCCAGTTCGTCCGCCCCCGCTTCCCCCGCGCCCCCCGTGGCCAAGAAGGTCCCGCACCAGCGGACGCACCATGGCGACACTTTCGTGGACAACTACGAGTGGCTGCGCGAGAAGGAATCTGCCGAGGTGGTTGAGCACCTGAAGGCCGAGAACGCCTACCAGGAGGCGGTCACCGCCCACCAGGAGCCGTTGCGCGCGGCCATCTTCCAGGAAATCAAGGGCCGCACCCAGGAGACAGACCTGTCTGTCCCGAACCGCAAGGACGGGTGGTGGTACTTCAGCCGCTCGGTTGAGGGCAAGGAGTACGGCATCCAGTGCCGCGTCCGCGCCCAGGACACCGGCAACCCCGTGGCCGACTGGACTCCCCCCGCAGTGGAGGCCGGCGTCGAAATCCCCGGCGAGGAAGTGCTGCTGGACGGCAACATCGAGGCCGAAGGCAAGCCGTTCTTCTCGGTGGGCGGCTCGGCCGTCACGGTGGACGGGCACCTTTACGCCTATGCCGTGGACAACGCCGGCGACGAACGCTTCACCCTCCACGTCAAGGACCTCCGCACGGGTGAACTCCTACCGGACGTCATCGAGAACATCTTCTACGGCGTCAGCTTCTCCCCCGACGGCACCCGCATTTTCTACACCGTGGTGGACGATTCGTGGCGCCCTTACCAGGTCAAGTCCCACGTCCTGGGCACGCCGGTCACCGACGATGAGGTGATTTACCAGGAGGACGACGTCGCCATGTGGCTGGGCTTTGAGCTCTCCTCTGACAGGCGCCACCTCGTGCTGGGCATCGGCTGCTCCGAGTACAGCGAGACCCGCCTGCTGCGTTTCGATGACCCGACGGCGGCCCTGACCACAGTGATTTCGCGGGACGAGCGCGTCCTCTACGAGGCCGAGCCGTTCCTGCTCACCGGTCCTGACGGCGAAAAGTCAGAACGCATTCTGCTCACCCACAACCGCGGTGCCATCAACTCCATGGTCTCCGTGATCGACCCCGCCGAGCTCACCAAGCCGCTGGCCGAGCAGAACTGGAGCACCGTCGTCGAGCATTCCGACGACGTCCGCGTCAACGGTGCCGGCGTCACCTCCACGCACCTGATTGTGTCCGTCCGCAAGGACACCATCGAACGCGTCCAGGTGATGGGACTGGCTGGCCTCGGTACGCGCGCACAGGAAGCCCCGGTGGAACCGGCGTTCGACGAGGAGCTGTACACGGCCGGCGTCGGCGGTTCGGACTACGAGGCCCCGGTCATCCGGCTGGGCTACACGTCCTACTTCACGCCGTCGCGCGTCTACGATTTTGTGCTGCCCACCCCGGCGCAGCCCGCCGGCGAACTGCTGCTCCGCAAGGAAAGCCCGGTGCTGGGCGGCTACGACGGTAGCGACTACGTGGCCACCCGCGAATGGGCCGACGCCGCGGACGGCACGCGGATCCCCCTGTCTGTGCTGCGGCACAAGAGCCTCAAACAGGATTCGACGGCGGCGGGCCTGGTCTACGGGTACGGCTCCTACGAGCTGAGCATGGACCCCGGTTTCGGCATCGCGCGGCTATCGCTGTTGGACCGCGGCGTGGTGTTTGTGATCGCGCACATCCGCGGCGGCGGCGAGCTGGGCCGGCACTGGTACGAGGACGGCAAGAAGCTCGCCAAGAAGAACACCTTCACCGACTTTGTGGACGCCACCGACTGGCTGGCCAAATCCGGCTGGGTGGATCCGTCCCGGATTGCGGCGCTGGGCGGCTCGGCGGGCGGCCTGCTGATGGGTGCCGTGGCCAACCTCGCACCGGAAAAGTACGCCGCAGTGGTGGCGCAGGTGCCGTTTGTGGATGCCCTCACCACCATCCTGGACCCGGAGCTTCCGCTGTCCGCCCTAGAGTGGGAGGAATGGGGGAACCCCATCACGGACCCGGACGTGTACGCCTACATGAAGTCGTACTCGCCGTACGAGAATGTGCATTCAGTCGCGTACCCCAAGGTGGCCGCGGTGACCTCGTTCAACGACACCCGGGTGCTATACGTGGAGCCGGCCAAGTGGGTCCAGGAGCTGCGGAACAAGACCACCGGCACGGAGCCTGTGGTAATGAAGATCGAAATGGACGGCGGCCACGGCGGCGCGTCCGGGCGCTATGTCCAGTGGCGCGAGCGGGCGTGGGACTACGCGTTCCTCGCCGACTCCCTCGGCGCGGTTGAATTGCTCCCCGGGGCCGGGCTCAAATAACCCATTGGAACCCTGGATCTCGACAAGCTCGATCACCGGGCCAAATCCGGTGGTTGAGCCTGTCGAAACCCGGATCGCGCGACTCAGCCGTCATCCCTGCCGTATTCGGGGTGCTCGGCCAGCAGTTCGGCCAGTGTCTCGAGGTTGGCACGGACGGTCCGGGCCTGGGCTTGTTCCACGAACCGGTCGGCCAGTTTGCCGAACACCCCGCCCAGGCCGGATGCCGCATCGATCCGGAAGTTCAGGCGGGTCCCGTCACCTTCAGGTTCCAGGACATTGGTTACAGTGAATTCCAGCTTTCCTTCCACCGAGCGGGATACAAAGCGGGTTGGAGGCTGGAATTCGATGACCTCCGTTGTCCAGTCGAATTTCCTGCCCACCACCTTGCTGGCGCCCTTGACCCGGGTGCCGACTGCAACAGGCTCGGTCCCGACCGTTTCGGCATGGACCGCCGAGGAGTCCCAGACTGGAATGTTTTCGCCCTTTGACAGGAAATTGAAGACTTCCTGTGGCGGGCGGGCAATGTAGACGTTTTCTTCCACGGTGGGCATCGGATTCTCCTTGGACACGCCTGTTGCCAGCGCGGCATGGCCGGCAGCTAGGCACAACGCCAGTTTGGCCTTGGCCCAGCAGGCAGTCAATGGCCTGAGATAACCCACCGGTTGCTCCGTAACCGCCGTTTTCAGGGGTCAAAAGGGCCGTTACGGAGCAATCGATCGGATCTCGACGGGCTCGATCACCGGGAGCGCGCGCGCCATTCGTCCTCGAGGATCGCGTAGCCCAGCTCGGTGGCCCACTGGCCTTTGTAATGCCACTTGTCCACCAGCCGGGCCTCCAACCGCATGCCCAGCCGTTCGCACAAGGCGGCGGAGGCGGTGTTCAGGGCGTCGAGCTTTGCCTCGATCCGGTGCATCCCCAGCTCCCCGAACCCCAGCTTCAGCACCGCATCCGCGGCCTCGGCCCCGTAGCCCTTGCCCCGCGCAGCCGGCGCCAGGCTCCACCCGACTTCGCCCTGCCCGCTGCCCGACAGCCACTTCAGCACCACCTCGCCGAGGAGTCCCGGGCCGTCCACGGCCTCGATGGCCAGGCAGATCCAGTCGCCCTCCTTCTCGAAGACGAAGTTGGCGTACTTGCCCACGGACTCCATGCACTTGGTGTAGCTCTTGGCCTCCCCCGGCAGGAAGCGGGCCGTTTCGGGCAGCGAATGGTAGGCATGGAAGGCGTCCAGGTCCGCAGCTTCGAACCGGCGCAGGATCAAACGCTCGGTGCGGATGGGCAAAGTGATCTCAGGCATGGACTGAGGCTACCCCGCAGCCCGGTGATCGAGCTTGTCGAGATCCGGGTTTCGACAGGCTCAACCACCGGGGGTGGACAAGCTCGATCACCGGGTTTCGACAAGCTCAACCACCAACGACGGCGGCAGTTGCCTCTGCGATGGCGCGCTCCTCGTCGGTGGGCACCACCAAAACGGGAATGACGGACGCTGCCGAGGAAATCACCCGCGGTTCCTTGGACCCCAGACTATTCAGGCCGGCGTCGAGCTCTATGCCCAGTGCGTGCAGCCTGTCAGTCACGAGGGCGCGGAACTGGTGCGAGTTTTCGCCGATCCCCGCCGTAAACACGAGGGCCTTGGCGCCGCCGACGGCCACGTGGTACCCGCCGATGTACTTTGCCAGCCGGTAGGACGTGACCGCGAGCGCCATCGAAGCCTTGGCATCGCCGGCCTCTGACGCCTCCACCACCGAGCGCATGTCGTTGTTCCCGGCGAGCCCCTTCAGCCCCGATTCGCGGTTGAGCATGGTGTCGATGTCCTCCGGCGTCCACCCGTTCCGGCCCAGGAATACCAGGATGGAGGGATCGAGGTCGCCCGAGCGGGTGCCCATCACCAGGCCCTCCAGCGGGGTGAAGCCCATGGACGTGTCCACCGAATGACCGCGACGGATGGCCGTCACGGAGGCGCCGTTCCCCAGGTGGGCGATCACGCCGTCGAACTCGTCCAGGGGCAGATCCAGCAGCGCGGCGGCGCGGTGCGTGACGTACTCGTGCGAGGTGCCGTGGAAGCCATAGCGGCGGATGCCGTGGTTCGTGTAGAGCTCGTCCGGGACCGCGTAGCGCCAGGCATGCTCGGGCAGGGTGCGGTGGAAAGCGGTGTCGAACACGGCCACCTGCGGCAGGTCCGGCCACTTCCTGCTGATGGCGCGGATGCCCAGGACGCTGGCGGGGTTGTGCAGCGGCGCCAGCGGATTGAGCCGCTCGATGGCGCGGGTGATCTCGTTGTCGATCAGCACCGGCTCGGCGAACCGCTCGCCACCGTGCACCACGCGGTGGCCCACCGCCGCCAGCTCGAGGTCTCCGAGCTCGGCATGGATCGCGGCATCCACCAGTTCCAGCGCCTCCGCATGGTCCCGGGGGCCCTCGATTTCGCCGTCGCCATCACCGCCGTTGCCCATGCCGATCTTCTCGATCAGCCCCTCGGTCAGCACAATGCCGGCGGCCACGTCACGGACCTGGTACTTGAGCGAGGACGAACCGGAATTGATAACGAGCACAAGCATGGGGCCTCCTGAAGCCTTGGTGCCGCCGGGCACAGCTGACGAGGGGTGTGCCCGAGCCTGGCGCAGCGCTCCCTGGGATCCACTCTATAAGTTGCCGCTTGGATACTTCGGTTGCAAATGCTAATGATTCTCATTAGAGTGATCGGCATGCATATCACTGTGATCAGCTCCCTGGACGCCCTGTGCCGCCAGCAAGCCTGCCAAGACGCGGCCGCGGCCAATCCCGGCGCCGTGGTGGTCCTGCACGACCTGTTGGAGAACGGCGTGGTCATCCGCAGGATCTCCAGCCAGTCCCAATGCAGTTTACTTAGCACGGGTGTGTTAATGTTTCGGCATGGCGCGTAGTGGATGGGTGACCCCGGAGGGTCCGGAGCGGTTGAGTGACCACGTTTCTCTTGGTGTTTTGACGCGGGTCTTCCCGGCTGATGTGGTCGACGCGGTGATCGGGCGTACTGGGGCGTTGGAGCAGCGGAATCGGTTGTTGCCGTCGCGGTTGATGGTCTATTACGTGATGGCTTTGGCGTTGTTTTCCAATGGTTCGTATGAGGAGGTCATGCGGTCGTTGCTGGCCGGGATGGAGTGGCTGGCGGGCCGTTTCCGTGAGTGGACGATGCCGACGAAAGCAGCGATCTACAAGGCGAGGAACCGGTTGGGGTCCGCGGTGATGGTGGCGTTGTTCGCCGAGGTCGCGAAACCGTTCGCAGTCCCGGGCGGTCCCGGGTTCTACAAGGGGTGGCGGCTGATGTCCGTGGACGGGACCACCCTGGATCTGGCCGACACCCCCGCGAACGAGCGCGCGTATGGGCGGCCGGGGACGAAAACGGAGTTCAAGAGCGCGTTCCCGCAAGCACGGGTGCTGGGCCTGGTGGAGTGCGGCACCCATGCGGTCACCTCCGCAGTGGTCTCGGGCTGCCACACCTCCGAACACGACATGTATCCGGCCCTCCTCGCAGACCTGGCCAAGGACATGCTGGCCATGGCCGACCGCCGATTCTTCTCCTACACCGCTTGGAAGGACAGTGCCGCGACGGGGGCGGCGTTGTTGTGGCGGATGAAAGCCAACAGCGTGCTGCCCGTTCTTGAGGAGTTCGAGGACGGGTCCTACCTGTCGGCCGTGTATCCGTCCACCAAAGACCGGCGCCAGGACAGCAACGGGATCCCGGTCCGGGTGATCGAGTACGAGGTCACCACCGGGGAGGAGATCAGCACGTTCCTGCTGATCACCACGATCCTGGACCCGGCCGCTGCTTCCTCCGAGGACCTGGCCGGCCTATATGCCCGCCGCTGGGAAATTGAGTCCAGCTTCGACGAACTGAAAACCCACCAGCGCGGCCCCGACATCGTCCTGCGCTCCAAAACACCCGACGGGGTGCTCCAGGAAATCTACGGCTACCTGTGCGCGCACTACGCGATCCGGTCCCTCATCGGCGCCGTCGCCGCGGAATTCGACGAAGACCCCCTCCAGTTCTCGTTTACACGCACCCTCCGGGCCGCGCGGCGATCCCTCGCCGCGCGCCCGGCTTTTTCCCCCTCACAGGCTGACTGAAGCCTTCACCATCTTCTGCCGGGAAATCCTCCACGAACTCCTGCCCCCACGCCGACAACGCACCGTCCCCCCGCGCCATCAAACGCAAAATGTCCAACTGGCCCCTCAAACGAACACCAAAAACCACAAAGTAAACGGCATTGCAGCCAGTCCGGACTTGTGGAGCGCGCCGAGACGCAGCTGGAACACGGCTGCCTGAGCTGCACCGTGCGGCTGGACCTCGTGCCCACCATCGAGCGGCTGCTGGAACGCGGGGAGACCCAGGCCATCATCGGGCTCCCTCCGGCCGTGTCCGCGGAGGCCGCGATCGGCGCCCTGCGGCGTGGCCTTTCCCGCCCGGTGACGATTGATTCCGCTGTCCTTGCCTGCGCCCCTGACACGCTGGAGGACCACATTTGGGACCACCACACCCTGTTTGAGTCCGGGTTCACGCCGGTCCCGGAGGACCAGCGCACGGCTGGTGAATTCCTTATCGGCGAGCTGTCGTTCAATGACACCGTCCTGCTGGCGGAGGTGGACCTGTTTCCGGCCGACCCCGCCCTGCGGGTTCGCGGCGTGCAACTGGTCAGGGAACTGGCCCCTCACGCTGACGTGGCGGAAAACGCCCGCCTCATCCGCCCAGGCCGCCACAACTACCATGACGCCCTGAGCCGGACGGTCCCCGGTTCGGTGCGGATCCCGGCGTCGTCCTCAACGTCACCGTTCACTACCGTCACCCACCGGGCCCAACGGCCTCTGCACCCTGAGCGGTTCCGGCACGCCCTGGCGTCCCTCGCGGAAGGGTGCTGCTGGTTGCGGGGACGCCTGTGGATCGCCGCCGCACCGCAGTGCCGGATCGCCATCCAGGGCATCGGCCCGCGTGTCTGGCTCGAAAATACCGGACCGTGGCTGGCAGACCAGGACGCCGGTGCGGCGCCCGATCCCCTCAACCATGTGGACGCCCACCTGGACTGGCATCCGGAACACGGGGACCGCGGAAGCGTGCTGGCCGCGACCGGAGAGGGCATGGACCCGGCGGAAATTGCGCAGCTGCTCTCCGCCTGCGAACTCACCGACGCGGAAATGGAGGCCGGGTTCGCCGGTCTGACCGACCCGTTCCAGCTCGACCCCGCCCCGTTCTGAACGGCCCATCAACCGCCACTAAAATAAGGAGCAAGCCCATGAAAGTCAGAAATTCCCTCCGCGCCCTGAAGAAGGTTCCCGGCGCCCAGATCGTCCGACGCCGGGCCGCACCTTTGTGATCAACAAAAAGAATCCGCGGATGAAGGCCCGTCAGGGCTGAGGCTGCGGACCGGCTCACCCCGCGCCTGCCGTTGCGTCAGCCGCGGCAGGCGCTTAGAGTCGGCGGACACGTTGCACTACCCAGAGAGGGACTTCCATGCCGAACGACACCACTCAGCCCGACAACACCGAACCCGAGACGGAAGAACCCGCCTCGGGCACCAAGGACCCCACCGTCGTCGAGGGCGCCAACCCGGCCCTGGACGACACCGGAAGCCCCAAGGTCGACGAAGTGGGCGAGGCTGCTGAGCAACCCAAGGATCCGCAAAACCTGGACCTCACGCCCGAAGGACTCTCCGACGAGCCGGCCAAGGAAGAAGACCCGGACAGCGTGGCCAAGCCGGAAAACAGCTAACCAGCGCGGCTCCGGCACCGGTGATTGAGCCTGTCGAAACCGGGTCGAGGGGTTTCGACAAGCTCAACCACCGGTATTAGGCCCCTGCCGGGGACGGCACCTGCGCCTGGATGGCCGTGATGGCCACCGTGTTCACGATGTCCTCCACGGTGCAGCCGCGCGAGAGGTCGTTGACCGGCTTGCGCAGGCCCTGCAGGACGGGCCCGACGGCGACCGCCCCCGAGCTCTGCTGCACCGCCTTGTACGTGTTGTTGCCGGTGTTCAGGTCCGGGAAGATGAACACGGTCGCCTGTCCTGCCACCGACGAGCCGGGCATTTTGGACTCCGCGATGGAGGCGTCCACGGCGGCGTCGTACTGGATGGGGCCTTCGACGGCGAGATCCGGGCGGCGTTCACGCACCAGTTCGGTGGCCTGCCGGACTTCGTCCACGGCCTCGCCGGAGCCCGAGCCGCCGGTGGAGTAGGACAGCATGGCGACGCGCGGCTCCACCCCGAACTGCACGGCGGTTTCGGCGGAGGCGAGGGCGATGTCCGCGAGCTGCTCCACGTTGGGATCGGGGTTCACGGCGCAGTCGCCATAGACCAGCACCCGGTCCGGCATGAGCATCAGGAACACGGAGGACACGATCTTCACGCCGTCGCGCGTTTTGACGAACTCCAGCGCCGGGCGGATGGTGTGCGCGGTGGTGTGGGCGGCGCCGGACACCATGCCGTCCACCACTCCCAGCTGGACCATCATGGTGCCGAAGTAGCTGCCGTCCTGCATGATTTCCAGGGCCTTGGGCAGGTCCACGCCCTTGTGCGCGCGCAGCTCGGCGTACTTCTCCGCGAACCCCTGCCGCAGTTCCGAGGTGGCCGGGTCCACGATGTTGATCCCGGCGAGGTCGATGCCGTTGGCCGCTGCCAGCTCGCGGACCTGCGAATCCGGTCCCAGCAGGGTGAGATCGCAGACATCGCGGCGGTGCAGGATTTCGGCGGCCTGCAGGATCCGGACGTCCGTTCCCTCCGGCAGCACCACGTGCCGGCGCTGCCCCCTGGCCCGCTCGATGAGGTCGTGCAGGAACCGCAGCGGGGTCATCCGTTCCAGGCGCGGCAGGTGCAGGCGCTCCACGAGCTCGGCCTCATCCACCCGCTTGGACCACAGGCCCAGCGCGGAGGCCACCTTGCGGCGGTGCCCGGACCAGATCTCGCTGCGGACCTCGGAGACCCGCTTGGCGGTACTGTAGGTGTCCTGGCTGGCGGCAAACACCGGGAACGGCGCCTGCGCCAGGAGCGGGTAGATGTTGGCGTCCGGGGCCAGCCCACCGGTCAGGATCAGCGCGGACGGCACCGGGAACTCCGGCGAGAACGACGACGCCAGGCAGGCCACCATCACGTCCGCGCGGTCGCCCGGAACGATCACCAGGGCACCCTCGTCCAGCACATTCAGGAAGTTGCCCACATTCATGGCCGCCACCTTAATGTCCCGCACGTCGCGTTCCATATCCGCGAGGCCGGCGATCTGGCGCACCCCGAGCGCCGCAGCAACCTCGCCGGTGGTGGGCCGGGCGATCTCCTCCAGCTCCGGCAGGACGTACACGGGCCGGTTGGATGCACCCGGTTTGATGGCGGCCGCGATTTCCTCCACCAGGTCCGGGTCAGCGCGGTTCACCATGATGGCCAGCAACGTGCACTTTTCCGCCACCAGCTCCTTGCGGGCAACCTCGACGGCGGCCGCGGCCTCCAAGACGCTGAGCCCCTTTGCGCCCACCACGGCAACCACCGGCGCGGCCAGGTTGTTGGCCAGCCGGGCGTTGAGGTCAAACTCGACGGCGGCGTCCTGGCCGGTGAGGTCCGTCCCCTCCACGATCACCACGTCACAATGCTTGGCAATCTCGGCGAAGATCTCCACGCAGCGGGCATCGATGTCAGCGCGTTTTCCGTCTGCCAGGAGGGCACGCACTTCGGTGGACGTCAGGCCGCCACGGCAACGGTCGTCGTCGAGCGCGAAGCGTGATTTCATCAGCGCCACCATGGGGTCGTTGGCGGCGTCCGGGCCGTGGACCACCGGTTTGAAGAAGCCGATCCGGTCCGCGTGCCGGTGGAGCGTGTCCGCGAGGCCCAGGGCCACGAGCGATTTGCCCGATCCCGGAGTGGTCGCGCTGACGTAGATGCCTTTGGCCATGGTCCGCCCTTTGCTGTGCGTGGTGCCGGTCCCTCCATCCTTGCACTTCCGTGCCGGGGGTCCCACCGAATCAGGGGTACCCACAGACCGGTATGGCCTTGACACCGGACCCGCATCTGGGATTACCTAATGAACATTCGGTAAATAAAGCTGGAGGCAATGACGCATGGCTGAAGCAGCACTCTCCGGGGCCACCCACCCCATCCTGGAAAACGACTACGCCTCCGAATGGATGGGCATCGAAGTCCTCGCCGTCAGCGACGGGCACGCCACCATCCGCATGACGCTCCGGCAGGAAATGCTCAACGGGTTCGGTATGGCCCACGGCGGAATGATCTTCGCCTTCGCCGATTCCGCGTTCGCCCTGGCCTGCAATCCGGTCAATCCCACCCCCGAAGAGGCCGACAGCATCACCGTTGCCGCCGGCGTCGACATCAACTTCCTGAAGCCGGCCTACCGCGGCCAGGTGATCACCGCCGTCGCGGACCGCCGGTCCAGCTCAGGGCGCAGCGGGCTCTACGACATCCAGATTTTCGCGGCCGACGCCGACGCGCAGCCCGGTGCGCAGCCCGATTCGCTACCCAGTTCCGGCAACCCGGGGGAACTCATCGCCGAGTTCCGCGGACGCAGCCGCACCATCCCCAAGAAGTAGGACACCATGACCCTCCACGCCCCCGAAACGCCCCTGCCTCAGTCCACCGCCCCGGGCACAGATCCCATTCTGGACCGCGAAGAAACCATCTCCCGCGACGAACTCGAGGCCCTTCAGCTCACCCGCCTGCAGCACACCGTGGCCTACGCCTACGACCGCGTGCCGCTCTACAAGCGCAAGTTCGACGACGCCGGCATCCACCCCGCCGACCTCCGCGAACTCAGCGACCTCGGCAACTTCCCCTTCACCACCAAGGAAGACCTGCGCGCCGAGTACCCGTTCGGCATGTTCGCCGTGCCGCAGAGCGAAGTAGCCCGCGTGCACGCAAGTTCGGGCACCACGGGCCGGCCCACCGTCGTCGGGTACACCAAGCAGGACCTGGCCGACTGGGCCAAACTGGTGGCGCGCTGCCTCCGCGCGTCAGGCGTCCGGCCCGGAATGAAGGTCCACAACGCCTACGGTTACGGCCTGTTTACGGGCGGTTTGGGCGCGCACGCCGGCGCCGAAGCGCTGGGCTGCACCGTCATCCCGATGTCCGGCGGGCAGACCGAACGCCAGATCCAGCTCATCCAGGACTTCCAGCCGGACGCCATCCTGGCCACGCCCACGTACCTGCTCACCATCGCCGATGCCATGGCGCACATGGGCATCGACCCGACGTCGACCTCCCTCAAGTACGCGGTCCTGGGCGCCGAACCGTGGACGCAGGAGATGCGGCACGAACTCGAAGTCACCATGAACATCAAGGCCTGCGACATCTACGGCCTGTCCGAGGTGATGGGCCCGGGCGTCGCCGGCGAAGCCGTGGAAACCCAGGACGGCAGCCACATCTGGGAGGACCACTTCCGCCCCGAAATCATCGACGCGTTCAATCCCTCAGTGGGCAAGGAAAACGTGCTGCGCGACGGCGAACATGGCGAACTGGTCTTTACGTCGCTCACCAAGGAAGCCCTGCCGATCATCCGCTACCGCACCAAGGACCTCACCCGTCTGCTGCCCGGCACCGCCCGCCCCGCGCACCGCCGGATGGGCCGCATCACCGGCCGTAGCGACGACATGATCATCCTGCGCGGCGTGAACCTGTTCCCGTCCCAGATCGAGGAAATCGCGCTGCGCATCCCCGAGCTCAGCCCGCACTTCCAGCTCGAACTCACCCGTCCCGAAGGCCAGCGGATGGACCAGCTGACGGTCAAGATCGAGCGCCGGGACGCGGTGACAGTTGAGCAGAGTACGACGGCGGCACGCACCTTGCAGGAGCAGATCAAGATCCACGTGGGTTCTTCGTGCGCCGTTGACGTGGTGGAGCCGGGTTCACTGGAGCGGTCAAACGGCAAGCTGCGGCGGATCTACGACCTGCGGCCCAAGGCGTAGGGCCCAGTAGCGTCGTGGGCGAACGTGTTGGGCTGCGGCGCTGCAGGGATTACCGAACGTTCGTGGGAAAATAGCCGGTATGCCCACTACAGCAGTCCCCAGCAAGCGCGGCCGTCCCGGTTACGACCAGCAGTCGGTGCTGCTCATCGCCGTCGACGTCTTCAACCGGCACGGCTATGACGCCACTTCCATGGGGATCCTGGCCGAGAACCTGGGCATCTCGAAATCGGCCATCTACCACCACGTGCCATCCAAGGGCGACCTCCTGAAGCTCGCCCTTGACCATGCGCTCGGTGGCCTGGAATCAATCCTCGAACAGCCCGGGGCGCAAAGCGGCGCGGCGGACGCACGGCTGGAATTTGTCCTGCGGCAGACTGTTGCCGTGCTGGTGGAGCGCCTGCCGTTTGTCACGCTGCTCCTGCGGCTGCGGGGCAACACTGACATTGAACGCGACGCCCTGGAACGCCGTCGCGCGTTTGATCACGAGGTGGCCGCCCTCATTTCCGCAGCCCGCGACGAAGGCTCGCTGCGCCAGGACATCGATCCGCGCACCGTCACGCGCCTGCTGTTCGGCACCATCAACTCAATCGTGGAATGGTACAAACCGGGCGGCTCCCTCACACCGGAAAAACTGGCCGACGACGTCATCACCATCGCGTTCGACGGGCTCCACGCGCAGCACTAGGGGAATGCTGCGACCCGCCTATGCGTCAGAGCTGGTATTCGGCCTGCATGCCCAACGTCTCGTGAACGCAGAGGATGTTGTGCTCCGTGTCCATGAACCAGGCGCATTTCTCGGAGTCCGTGGTGCAGATGTGGTTCTCGGTCTTCAGGTTGGGCAGGTCGTAATCCTGGAAACGGACGCCCCTGGCCTCCATGTCCTGCACGATCCGCTCAATGTTTCGCACCTCGAAACTGAGGGCGGTGTGCTCGGAGTGCTTCCCGTCCGAGACCGGCAACAACTGCAGCATCGGGCCGCCGTCGCTACCGAGTAATTCGCTTCCATTGTCTGTGATTCCGCGGTGCGGGAGGCCCAGTTTTTCGGTGTAGAAACTGCGGGCACGCGCTGCGTCATCGACAGGCAGGATGGTTGTGGCTGTGTTCAGGGCTAGGTTCATTTCGCCACCTCCTACGGTGGAAATTTTACGCCGCAGCAACCCGGAAAGATCCAAACGCCCTCTCACATAATGCGGGAAAAACCCCAACGCTCTCGCACCAGTGCGAGAGCGTCGCCGGAAACCGTACATTAAGTGAGAGAGCGTCCGGGGTGGGGCTACTTTTCGACGAGGGTGAGGACGTCGTAGGTGGCCACGATGTCGTCGTTCTGGTTGGTCAGGAGCGCGTCCCAGGCCACCTCGCCGTACTCGTCGGTTTCGCGCGGCGTGATCTTCTTGGCCGTCAGGGTGACCCGGATGGAATCCCCGGCAGCCACAGGTGTGATGAAGCGGAGGTTCTCCAGGCCGTAGTTGGCCAGGACCGGGCCCGGCGCCGGTTCCACAAACAGCCCGGCGGCCCAGCTCAGCAGCAGGTACCCGTGTGCCACGATGCCCGGGAAGAACGGGTTGGCTTCGGCCGCTTCCTGGTTGGTGTGGGCATAGAAGGTGTCGCCGGTGGAGTTGGCGAACGCCGAGATGTCCGCCAGGGACACTTGACGCAGGTCGGACCGGACGGCGTCACCGATCCGCAACGAAGCAAGCGACTTCCGGAACGGGTGCGTTCCCTCGGTCTCCACGGTAAAGTTCCGGTCCGCCCCGGCGTGCCAGAGGCCGGTGACGGCGGTGAGCATGTTGGGCGAGCCCTGGATGGCGGTGCGCTGCATGTGGTGCATGACCGAGCGGATGCCGCCCAGCTCCTCGCCGCCGCCGGCGCGGCCCGGCCCGCCGTGGACCAGGTGCGGCACCGGCGAACCGTGGCCGGTGGAGCTGCGGGCGTCCTCGCGGTTGAGCATCAGGACACGGCCGTGGTGGGCGGCGATCCCGGTGACGAGTTCGCGGGCTACGGCAGGATCGTTAGTGCACACCGAGGCCACGAGGGAGCCGCCGCCCCGGGCGGCGAGGCGGACGGCGTCAGGCAGGTCCTTGTATCCGATCACGGAGGCCACCGGGCCGAACGCCTCCAGCGAGTGGATCGCGTCAGTCTCCGCGTCAGCCCATGTCAGCACCACCGGCGACATAAAGGCGCCGGCATCCACTACGCCCGTGGCGCCGCCGGCAGAGGTGACCGACGGCGAATCCAGCGTCCCGTACGCGAGCTCACCGCCGGCGTCGAGCATTGACTGCACCGCGGCGCGGACGTCGGTGAGCTGCTCGAGCGACGCCAAAGCGCCCATCGTGACGCCGTCGGCGCGGGGATCCCCCAGCACCACCCGCTCATCCACGCGCTTTCCGATCGCGGCGATCACCGCCGGCACCAGCTCCTGCGGGACGATGGCGCGGCGGATGGACGTGCACTTCTGGCCCGCCTTGACCGTCATTTCGGTGACCACTGACTTGATGAAAGCGTCGAATTCCGGGGTGCCCTCCACCGCGTCGGGCCCCAGGATGGCGGCGTTGAGGGAGTCCGTTTCGGACGTGAACCGGACGCCGCCCTGCACCACGTTGGGATGCGATTTCAGGGACAGCGCGGTGGACGCGGAGCCGGTGAAGGCCACCAGGTCACGGTAGTCCAGCACGTCCAGAAGGCCGCGGACAGAGCCGGAAATCAGCTGCAGCGAGCCCTTCGGCAGGATGTTGGATTCGATGATCGCCTTCACCACGGCCGCGGCCACATACCCGGTGGGGGTGGCCGGCTTGACGATGGTGGGGACCCCGGCGATGAATGCTGGCGCGAGTTTCTCCAGCATGCCCCAGACCGGGAAGTTGAACGCGTTGATCTGCACGGCGACGCCGGGGATGCGCGTGTAGATGTGTTCGGCCACGAACGACCCGTCCTTGGACAGCACCTCCATGGGACCGTCCACCACTACCTGCGAATTGGGCAGCTCGCGCCGGCCCTTGGAGCCGAACGTGAAGAGGACGCCGATGCCGCCGTCGATGTCGATCATCGAGTCGATCTTCGTGGCACCGGTCTGCGCCGAAAACGTATAGAAATGCTCGCGCCGGGCGTTCAGGTACTGGGCCAGCTCCTTGAGCTTGAGCGCGCGCTGGTGGAAGGTCAGCTTGCCCAGTTCCGCCTGTCCCGTGGTGCGGCCGTAATCCACGACGGCGGCAAGGTCCAGGCCGTCGGTGCTCACCTTCGCCAGGACTTCTCCGGTGCTCGCATCGCGCACGGGGACAGCGGACGCTGCCGAACCGGCGTCGGGAGTCCACCAGGAATCCTGGATGAAACTGGGAACGGTCTGGACGGTGTCGACTGTGGTTTCTGCAGTGGTGGTCATCGTTGACGGGTCCTTCCAAGGCGGGGACAAAACGCGGCCAGGGCTTTACTGACCGTCCGTTCGGTAATATGTCTACAGTACATGACTGTGCCGTACCGCACACTGGAAGTTCAGCCTCGCCAAAGGAGACCCATGACCGCCCTATCCCCCGACGCCGCTGCGCCGGACACCACCCCGGGCGCCACGCCGGGTGCCACACCGTGGAAGATCGTCCTCGGCGAGCTCGACGTGAAGATGGGCGTGAAAATCCTGGAGGAATCGGTCGATCGGGTGGTGGCAACGATGCCTGTGGAGGGCAACAGGCAGTCGTTCGGGTTGCTGCACGGCGGCGCGTCCCTGGCGGTGGGCGAGGCTGTGGGCTCCTGGGCGGCGGTCATCCACGCCAGCACGTTGGGGAAAACTGCCGTGGGGGTGGACGTCTCCGCGACGCACCACCGCTCCGCGCGCGAGGGCAAGATCACCATCACCGCCACGCCGATCTACCTCGGCGGCACCCTGACCACGCACGAGGTCCTCATCACCAACGACGCCGGCCAGCGCCTCTGCACCCTGCGCATCACCAACCTGCTGATGAAGCCGAAGAAGTAGCCGTTCCACCCCATGTAGGTCGCACGAAGTGTCGTTTTGAGCGGTCAAAACGACAGATAGCGCTACTCAGTTGGGGTGGGGCGCTGCCGCTTCCGCCGCCGCTTCGCCAACACCAGGAACACACCGCCGACGGCGAGCGCACCAGCCGCCAGGCCGGCGAACAGAATCAGCCCGGAGGCGCCGGTGTTGGCCAGGTTAGCGGCCCGGCTGTCACCCAGCGGACGTACGACGGCGGCGCTGTCACGTTTTGGGGGCAGCGCACCGTTCGCGGCTGGCACCGCAGCCGGGGGCTGAGATTGCGGGGCTGGCTGGGAGGGCTGGCTGACCGGGGTGAAGTCGAAGGCCACGGCTCCGGATGTGCTGAATCCGTTGACCGTTTCGGCCGTGAAACGCAGCGGGCCGGCCACCGCGGGGGCAGTAAAGGACCACGCACCGCCAGCATCCACGGGAACCTCAAGAGGCCCCTGCCCACTCACGGTGATCCTGACCTTCGAACCCGCCGCGACAGCCGACGCCGGAGCCGCGGCCACCATGCCGGTGACTGTCTGGCCGGCGTCGAACGTTGCCCCCGGCGCGGGCGACGTCACCGTCGGCTTGTTGAGGAAGAGTTCCAGCTGGTAGCCGGGAAGTACGGCCCATGAGTCCTGCAGCGTGGCGGCCACGGCGAAGTTTACCGGCGGCGCTTCGTTTGGTTTGGGTGCCTCTTCTCCTGCAGAGTGAGTGCCTACGGCGTAGTTGCCGCTGACCCAGGGCCCGCCGGAATCGCCGCCGCTGGACTGGACATCGAAGGACAGGAAACCGTTGAAGGCCCGCAGGTCTGTCGGATCCGTCGGATAGTTGAGCCCGCCTGCCACGTAGATCCCCACTTCGTCGATGGTTCCGCAGGACCACGCTGAGGTTCGGCCGGAGCGACAGACCGGCATGCCGATTACCGGGGCGGCCGTTCCGATGATCTTGACGTCCCTGCCGGCCTGCGAGGGATCGTTCCATGTGCTGGCGGCGGGCAGTGGATCGAGGTCGGCGCGAAGTTGACCAATAACGGCGATGTCCGTGCCGACGTTGCCGGGGTCATCATCGTTGCCAGGGCGCAGGACCGTGGTGTTTCCGGGTCCGCCGAACTGGCTGAACCCGAAGGTCCCCAACACGTCGCCACGGTTCCATTGCGGAAATTCCACGGTGGCCGTTGCCGCGGCCCCGTCATCCGTGCAATGTCCGGCGGTGAGGACGCCCGGCAGGCCTGCAGGGTCAAAAACTGAAAAGCCAGCGGAGCAGATTTCTCCGATGTCGGTGAAGTAGCCCTGGCCGCCGGAAAGGTCGGCCTGCGGCGCGAGCGGCGCCCCGGCGTCGAGCTGCACGTTGGCGTAGCGGGCCACAAACTCGGCGGGCGAGATCTTGCCGTCCGAGTTTGCGCTGGTGAGGCTCGATTTTCCGGCGTCGTCGGGCGAATCAGGCACTGTGGCCTCGGACCCGTTGATTCCGCCGGTACGAACTACGAACCTGCTGCCGGTGTACGCCACGGCCTGCAACCCAGCCGCGCCCACGTCGCGGAGGTACGCCTGGTACAGCTCCTGGGTGCTCCGGGCCAGTTCGGTGCCGGTCGCCGGAGTGCCGGTCGCCTGGGTGCCCGTCGCGGCCGGCGCGTCAGTGTCCTCAGTGGGAGCATCCGACGGCGGCGCGTCGGGTGCCGTTTCAAGGTCGACGGACGGGATGGTCGCGCTGAGCCGTGCCACCTCCGCTTCCAGCTCGGCCCCGGTGCCGGCAACCAAAATGCGGCCGTCGTGGATCCGTGTTCCGAGGTAGCCGGAGATATCCTGCAGGGCCGCCACAACGTCCGCGGCCTGCTTGCCCAGCTGGCCCGCAGCCGCGAACTCTTCGGGGGTCAGGCCAAGATCGCGGAGGGCAGCTTCCCGAAGGCGGGCGTCGCCGGGGTGGGCGTCGCTAGGCTGCGCGTCACCGCCTCCGGAACCTCCCGCCGTCGGGCGTTCCGCAGCGTCCGCCGACACGACGGCCGGCGAAGCAACGGCAGGCGAACCGGCCGGCAACGGCTCAACGGCCGGCTGCTCAACCGCCCAGGCCGGCACGGCCCCGAGCCCCACGGAAAGTGCCACTCCGGCAGCCGCTGCTGCTGCAAATACACGTTTCAAACTGTTTGCCGTCGCTTTCGTTCTATTCATCTGTATCGCTCCGCCGTGCCATATTCGCGGCGACCACCGCGGCCAGGCACAAAACTGCCCCGCCCACCATGAGGACGATCTGGCCCGTGAGCCACTCGCCGTCGACGGTCCCGTCGCCGAGCCCGAAGTTCTCCTCCATAGTCCCGAAATCTGAAGCGAGGACGGCCCAGGACGGCCCGGCCACAAGCATCACCACTCCCGACACCGCGAGCGACGCCGCCACATACTTCATGGAATTCATGGCGCCACCCGGCTGCCGAGCAGGCTCAGGCCGGCGCCCAGTTCGGCCTCGGACAGGCCGTTGTACAGCAGGAAGGTGCGCGTGTCCAACTCCCGGACAAACTCCACCACGGCCCGGCCGCGCCGCTCCAGCAGGGGTGTCAGTTCGGCGTCGTCGATGTAGCGTTCGCCAGCATGGGGCGGGCCGTGCGTCCGGAAGCGTTCGTTGATGCCTCGGGCGGCTTTGGCATAGCCGTCTGCAATGAGCTGGTCCGGGTCGCCGGCGAGGTCCTGCAGCATGGCCGCCACCATGCCGCTCCGGTCCCGGCCCGCGGCGCAGTGAATGACGACGGCACCGGCCTCGGCTGCCGCGACGGCGCGGAACACCGCCACGAACTTCTCCGGGTAGAGCCGGACGTTGTGCAGATAATGGGCGGGATCATTGAGGTACGGTCCGCCGACGGCAGTGAACCGCGGATCATCGGGTTCTTCAGTGGGTGCGGCGACGATCGTGACGCCGGACCAGGCCGCTTCGGTCACCGCAGGGTCGGTGTCCCGGCGATGCGCTTCACGGGAGTCACGGAGATCAATCACCGTGCGGACGCCGTCGTCGTACGCCTGCCGCCAACCTGCCTCGGTGAGCCATTCGCGGCGCCCCATCCGGTAAACGCGGCCGTCAACGTGCCAGGCATTCACGGCTCCGTCCCAGCTCACGGCTCCCCCTGTCGTCTCCACCCGGACAGCTAACCACACAGCCGCCACTACCCGCACGCGATGGGCGCGTAGTGGGGCAGGTAGCCGCACAGAAAATCGAGTACTCCGGGTCCGTGACGGGCTTGTGCGTGGGGCGTACGGTGGCTGTTACTTGCCTGTCTCACTTGTCCAATTGATAGTCAAAAGGGGAATTCGATGGCAACTTCAACAGTACGACGACGACGCTCGGCTTTTGCAGCAGGCCTCGCCACCATGGCAATGGCCTTGGGCTTCACGGCCATTCCGGCCGAAGCGGCGGCGCCGCCCCAAACCGACTATGTGGCGCTGGGTGACTCCTACGCCGCCGGGCAAGGCGCGGTACCCTACACGGACCGGGCGTGCTTTGTGAGCCGCATAGGGTATCCGGTCCTTGCGGACTACCTGCGGGACGTACATCTGAACGCGAATGCAGGCTGCTCCGGGTATACGGCCGGAACAGTCGCTGCCAACCTGCCGGCCAGCGTCGCCGGCGCCGAGGTCATCACCATTACGGTTGGCGCAAACGACGTTGGCACCACGGATATCCTCCTGGCCTGCCTCCCCGCCCCATCGTCAGCACAGTGCGGAGGCGCCCTCGGTGCCGCGCAGGCAAAACTGACGGACGGTACGCTGGCGACGTCCCTGCTGACCATGGTCGGCGTGGTTCGGTCCCAGGCACCCAACGCCAAGATCGTCCTGACGGGCTATCCGCGCCTCTTCGCCCCTGACCACCCGTTCGCCCTGGTGGTCAACCCCATGGTCGACGGGCTCAACGGTGTCATCGCAGGTGTCGCCGCCGGAACAGGATCCCAATTCGTGGACGTCACGAGCGCCTTTGCGGGCCACGGCGTGGGTTCCGTGACGCCATGGATCAACTTCAACGCCGCCAACATCCTGGACCCCGCCAATTTCCATCCCACCGGGGAGGGCTACCGCCGGGGCTACCATGCCTCACTGGTCAGCCAACGCGCCTTCGCTCCGAGCTAGCCCCTCCCGAGTTTTTGTCCAGATAACGCCGCTTTTGGGGCTGTTTGAGGGGTTTATCTGGACAACAACTCGGAGATCCGGCCGTCACGCGTGCTTGGCAAGTCTGTGCTCCAGCCCGTTCCGGACCATGGGCCACTCGTGCTCCAGGATAGAGAACACCACGGTGTCACGCAGGACGCCGTCGCTGGTCCGCCGGTGGCTGCGCAGCACGCCGTCCTGCTTCGCACCCAGCCTGGCGATCGCTTCCCTGGATTGGAGGTTCAGCCAGTGCGTAGAAAACTCCACGGCCACGCAGCCCAGGGTTTCGAACGCGTGCCGCAACAGCAGCAGTTTGGATTCGGGGTTGGTGCCGGTGCCGTGGACCGACGCGGCGTTCCACGTGTAACCGACCTCCACACGGGGCGTGCCGGCGTCGATATTGCAGTACGTGGTCATGCCGATGATCCGGCCCGGGCCGCCGGTGGCAGGATCGATCAGCCGCGTGGTGAACGGCAGCATGGACCCCTGATCCTGCATCGCCAGCCTGCGGTCGATCTCCGCCGCCATCCCGTCCGGCGCCGGGACAGACGTGTACCAGAGCTTCCACAGCTCGCCATCCTGCGCGGCCGCCACCAGGCCATCATGGTGATCCCGCTGCAGCGGCTCGAGAATCACGTGCCGGCCGGTCAGGGTGATGGGTTCAAAGAGGGTCACCCGGAAATCCTACTCAGCCCAGTCGAAGAATCCTTTGCCGGTCTTCCGTCCAAGCTCTCCGCGGGCCACCTTATCCCTGAGGATCTGCGGCGGCGCGAACCGCTCCCCCAGCGTTGAATGCAGGTACTCGGCGATGCCCAGCCGCACGTCCAGGCCCACAATGTCCGTTGTTCTCAGCGGGCCCGTGGGGTGCTTATAGCCCAGGACCATGGCGGCATCGATGTCCGCCGCGGACGCCACCCCCTCCTCCACCATGCGCATCGCCTCCAGCGCGATGGCCACACCCAGCCGTGACGAGGCAAAGCCCGGTGCGTCATTGACGACGACGGCGGTCTTGCCGAGTGCCTCGACCCACCGTTTCGCCGCCTCAGCCAGGTCCGGGGACGTCTGCTCGCCGAGCACCACTTCGATAAGGGTGGAGGCGGGGACGGGGTTGAAGAAGTGCAGGCCGACGAAGTTCTGCGGCCGCTTGAGTTCGCGGGCCAGTCCGTTGACGGACAGGGACGACGTGTTGGAGGCCAGGTAGGCGTCATCGGCCAGGCGCGCCTCGATGCCGCGGAGCGAGGTGACCTTCAGGCCCCACTCTTCGGGGACGGCCTCGACCACCAGCTGGCGGTCCTTGAAGTCGTCATAATCCACCGTGACAGCGAGCCGCGACACCATCTCATCAAGGTTGACGTCGGTGGCTCCACGTTCGATGCTCTTCGCGGCGGCGGATTCCACCCGTTCCCGGGCGGCTTCGGCGGACGCTTCGTCGCGCTCCACCACCAGGACGTCGGCACCGTTGATCAGGAAGGCGTGGGCGATCCCCGCGCCCATGCGGCCGCCCCCGAGGACGCCGACAGTGGAGGGAAGGTTCGGGTTCGTCATGGTTTCTTCTTCTCTGATTTCTTGTCGAGAAAAGCCTGCATTCGGTCAAACTTGGCCTGGGATTCAAAAAGGATCCCCTGTGCCAGCTGGTCAATCAAAGGGTGGGCTTCGGCCGGGGCGTGGAAAACGGACTTGGTGATCCGCACGGCCAGCGGATCCTGGCGGCCGATCCGGTCCGCCAGGTTGTGCGCGGCATCCATCAGGTCCGGTGCCTCGTGGATTTCGGTGATGAGGCTGGCAGCCAGGGCCTCCTCGGCCCGGAGGACCAGGCCCGCGAGCAGGATCTGCTTGGCCACCGGCTCCCCCACTAGCTCCTTGAGGCGCCAGCTGGCCCCGGCCGCAGCGAGGATCCCCAGCCCCGTTTCGGGGTTGCCGATCCGCACGCTGGGCGTTCCGATCCGGAAGTCGGCGGCGTAGGCGAGCTCGGCGCCGCCGCCCAGGCAGTAGCCGTCCAGCGCGGCAATGACCGGCATGGGCAGCTTAGCGATCCGCACGAAAATAGTGGAGTTAATGCCCTGCAAGGCATCATC
Organism: Arthrobacter sp. UYNi723; assembly: GCF_054057635.1. Taxonomy (NCBI): domain Bacteria; kingdom Bacillati; phylum Actinomycetota; class Actinomycetes; order Micrococcales; family Micrococcaceae; genus Arthrobacter; species Arthrobacter sp. UYNi723. The sequence goes on along the minus strand of NZ_JBSRZM010000008.1, from coordinate 125,701 downwards.
GCGGCGCCGCTCGCGCAGCTGGGCGATGTCCGCACCCGAGGCAAAGACGCCGTCGACCCCTGCAATGATCAGGACTTTGGGATTCTGCTCCAGCGCAGCGCAGACCACGTGCAGTTCGTCCACCATCTGCTGGTCGATGGCATTCCGGACTTCCGGGCGGTTGAGGAGGACCACCACGCGGTCCTCCCGCTCCTCGACCAGGAGCGTGCGGAAGTCGCGGGTGCTCAAGTGTCCGTTCGCGCTGTCTGGAGAGGGGCTCAAGTGCCCGTTCGCGCTTTCCGGGGCGGGCATCAGACACGCTCCAGCAGCATCGCGGTGCCCTGGCCCACGCCGACGCACATCGTAGCCAGGCCGATTTTGGCGTCCTCGCGTTCCATCCGGCCCAGCAGGGTGATGGCAATCCGTGATCCGCTGGAACCGAGCGGATGCCCCAGGCTGATGGCGCCGCCGTCGTTATTCACCGTGTCCGGGTCCAGCCCGAGCCGGCGCATGCTCGCGAGCGACTGCGTGGCGAACGCTTCGTTAAGCTCGACGGCGCCCAGGTCACCCGCGCTGAGCCCGCTCCGTGCGAGCACTTTCTGCGTCGCCGGGACCGGGCCGATGCCCATGACTTCGGGTTCGCAGCCGGCGGAGGCGCCGTCGACGATCCGGGCCCGCGGCGTCAGGCCCAGCCGTGCGATGGCGGCCTCGGACGCCACGATGATGGCCGAAGCGCCGTCGTTCAGCGTGGACGAGTTCCCGGCCGTGACCACGGAACCGCCCCGAACCACGGGGCGCAGCCCGGCGAGGACTTCCAGGGTGGTGCCGGCACGCGGTCCTTCATCGGTGTCCACCACGGTTTCGGCCTTGCGGGATTGGACCGTCACCGGGACGATCTCGTCCCTGAAGCGCCCTGCGGCAATAGCGGCGAGGGAACGCTCGTGGGAGCGGACCGCGAAGGCATCGGCGTCCTCGCGGGTGATGCCGTCCATGCGGGCCACTTCTTCCGCGGTTTCCGGCATGGAGTAGGTCATCTTGCCGTCGCGGGCGAGCCCGCCCTTCTGGAAGAGGGGGTTGACGAAGCGCCAGCCGATGGACGTATCGAAGATCTGTCCCGGTTTGGCGAACGCCGTGGCGGGTTTTTCCTGGGCCCACGGTGCCCGGCTCATGGACTCCACGCCGCCGGCAATCACCACGTCCGCGGCGCCGGACTTGATCATGTGGCTGGCCTGGATGATGGCGCTCAGCCCCGACGCGCACAGCCGGTTGACCGTGATGCCGGGGATGTGGAGGGGAAGCCCGGCCAGCAGGACTGCCATCCGGGCCACGTTGCGGTTCTCCTCGCCAGCGCCGTTTGCGTTGCCCAGGATGACTTCCTCGATACTGTCTGGATCCAGCCCGGCACGGGTCACGGCCTCGCGAACCACCAGTGCAGCCAGATCATCCGGGCGGACCGCCGATAACGCACCGCCATACCTGCCCACGGGAGTGCGGACGCCGCCAACAAGAAAAGCCTCGACCATAAGAACAAATCCTTTACGCCAGGGAGCCGGAATCTTCGGGGCCGTCCAGTGACCGCCCTATTTACCGACCGTTCGTTCTATAAAGACTACACTCACAGGACAAGGACGCCGAGGTGCCCGGCCAGGAGCGGCGCCAGCAGGCTCAGCTGATAGTCGTCGATCACCACGCCGGCCAGGCTGCCGAGGCCGCTGATGGTCCGGAAGTCCGTGCCGCGAACGTCAAAGTCCTTTAGCCGCGAGCCTGTGAGATCCAGGGTGCCGATGGTGCAGTTCTTGAGCGCCACCCGCGTCCCGGAGGCGGAACCGAGGTCCAGTTCGCTGATGATGCAGTCGCTGATGACAACGTCCGTCAGCTTGGACCCGCGCAGATTCAGGAAGTCCAGCTTGCCGCCGTCGATCCGGACCGACTGCCAGCCCGTCTCATACAGCTCTGCCGAGCCCAGCCGGGGATTGTTCAGCTGCACGTCCCGCCACGTGGAGCGGGCGGCCCGGAACACCGGCGCGTACAGCTCGGACAGGATGCAGTCCCGGAAGGTGGCCCCGCGGAGCTGGGCGTCGTTGAAGGAGACGCCCTGGAACTCACACTCGGCAAAATCCGTGCCGCTCAGCTCCAGACCGTCGGCGGCCGCCCGGCTGTACCGGACGCCGTCGTACCTTTCACCACGCTGGAAGTCCGGGGCCGGATCTTCAGTCAGGTCCTCCAGGCTGACCGGCGAGAGCCGGGGAGCCGTTACCTTGTGGACCTTTGCCGCCACTAGAGGGATTCCGCTTTGGCCGCGATTTCCGCCAGGTCCTTGGTGAGCGCCTTGCGCGTCATGCTCATGCCCAGCTTGCCGAAGAGGGCCATGCTGACCTTGCTGAGCAGAGTGGGTTTGACGACGTCGGCGCCGAAGGTCAGCGTCAGGTCCGTCCCACCGTCGCGCTCGGCGAGGCTGAAGCGCGAGGTGTAGTCGGCGCCGCCCTGGAGTGCCTTGACCGTGGTGCTGCGGGGAGGATCAGCCTGCGCCACCCACATCTCCACAGTTTCCGAGCGGCCCATCATGGTCCGCGTTTCCTTCCAGCGCGTCCCCTCGCCATAAGGCCCGTCGCTGAGCATCTGCACGGCGTCGATGCCGGACAGGGTGGCGGCGGAACCCGGGATGTCCGAGATGACCGCCCAGACCTTTTCGGGCGTGGCATGGAGGTGCTGGGTCAGGCTTGTGCTGTGTTCCATGCATCGAGCCTAGCCGGGGGCGCTGACATTCGACAGGCAGCTAATATCCGAAAACCTCTTGAAATAGTAAGCATGCTTTGTGTTAGGCTGAAAAAGCATTGTTAGATCAACGGGACACGAAAGGCGGCCAGACTCATGGGCCTCGGAGACAAGATCAGTAACGAAGCAGAGCACCTGGGCGGCAAGGCCAAGGAAGCGGCCGGCAACGCCACGGATAACGACAAACTTAAGGCCGAAGGCCAGGCGGACCAGGTCAAGGCTGACGCCAAGAAGGTCGGCGAAAACGTCAAGGACACCTTCAAGGACTAGTCCTTCCGTATTCGAACGGCGGCGGATTCCCATGGGGGATCCGCCGCCGTTCTTGTGTCCGCCGACCGCCATCCGTTGCTCCCCACCGACCCCCTCGCCTCGCAAGCTCGGCCAGGGAACCCTGCCGGCGTGGGCCCGGGCGCCCTTTTGACGCCCCAAAAGGGCCCGTACGGAGCCGTCGATGGAGGGCTTGACCGTGGCGGCTACCCTTGGCCCATGACTTATGTGGACCTGAGTGCCCAGAGTGCCGCTGCCGGCGGTTCGCCTTCGCTCGGCGGATATCTCGCCACGCCTTCCGGGCAAGGTCCGTTTCCCGCGGTCCTGATGATCCACGAAGCCTTCGGCCTGAACGACCTCGTTCGCGGCCACGCAGACCGGATGGCCCGCGCCGGGTACCTGACGCTGGCGGTGGACCTGTTCAGCGACGGCGGCCCGCGCCGCTGCCTGGTCAGCACCATGCGGAGCATGCTCAGGGGAAGCGGCCGCGCGTTCACCGACCTCGCCACCGCCCGCTCCTGGCTGGCCACTTCGCCGCAGTCCACCGGCAAGACCGGGGTGATCGGGTTCTGCATGGGCGGAGGATTCGCGCTGCTGGTGGCCCGCGACGGCTTCGACGCGGCCTCGGTCAACTACGGCCGCCTGCCCGGCAATCTCGAGCAAAGCCTCCGCGGAGCCTGCCCCATCGTGGCCAACTTCGGCGGCCGCGACTTCACTCTCAAGGGCGCGGCCGGCAAGCTTGAGACCGCCTTGGAGAACCTCGGCATCGAAAACAGCGTCAAGGAATTTCCCACTGCGGGCCACGCGTTCCTCAACGAAATCGACCTGGGCCCGGCGGTTTTCCGGCCGCTGTTGCGGGTCATGGGCATCGGCCCCGACCCGGAGTCCTCCCCCGAAGCCTGGCAGCGGATCGAAGACCACTTCGCCCGGCACCTCAAGAGCGTGGACGCCAACCGGACCTGAGCGCTCCAGCCCAGTTTGTCCCCCGGGTTCCCGTCGGCCAAGCGCGACGCGCCGGACTCTTGGGCGCGCCGGGCAAAGCAACTGGGCAGGAACGCACACGGGTTTCGACATGCTCAACCGACGACGACGGCGGGCCGCCCCCGAAAGGGTGACCCGCCGTCGTCGGACTTCTTAGCGTCCGGCTGCTGAGCATCCGGCTGCTGAGGCGAAAAGACCTAGCAGAAGAGCTCGCTCTTGGGCTCGTTGTGCTTGACCTTCTGCCAGCCCAGCCACAGGACCAGGGCGAAGAACGGGATGGTGGCCAGGGTCCAGAGGCCGAGGTGGAATACCTCGCCGGTCTTGCTGGTCATTGTGTCGAAGCCGATGAGTACGGTGATGGCCAGCAGCGCAATGAGTCCGGCCCAGCTGCTCCAGGTTCCGCCGGGCGCGGGCAGGGAGGAGACCTTGCCCTTCTTGTGGCGCAGCGCGATCTGGCTGGCGAAGATGGCGCCCCAGGTGAAGATCACGCCGATCGATGCGGAGTTGAGCGCGAGGTCGAAGGCGTGTGAGCCGCCCAGCCAGATGTTCAGCAGGATGCCAACGAAGTAGACGGCGCCGATGGCCAGGATGGCGGCGTACGGCACGTGGCTCTTGGACATCCTGGTCAGCCACTCCGGAGCATGTCCATTGTTGGCCATGGTCCGGAAGATCCGGCCGATCGAGTACAGGCCCGAGTTGCAGGAGGACAGCGCGGCGGTGATGACGATCATGTTCATAACATCGCCCATCCAGCCGAGGCCCATCTGGCCGAACACGGTGACGAACGGCGAGGTGCCGGCCACGTACTGGTCAGAGGGCAGCAGCATCGCCAGGAGCGTCACGGAACCGACGTAGAACACCACGATGCGGAAGACGACGGCGCGGATCGCTTTCGGAACCTCCTTGGCGGGGTCCTGCATTTCACCGGCCGTGATGCCGACGAGTTCAATGCCGTTGTAGGCGAAAATCACGGCGTTCAGGACGAGGATCATCACCAGCGCACCCTTGGGGAACATTCCGCCTTCGGCTGCGAAGAGGTTGTTCACCGAGGCGTTGCCGTCGCCCACCTGCGCGTTGGTGACCACCATGAAGGTGCCCACGGCCAGGAAGATCACGATGGCGCCGACCTTGAGGCAGGAAGCCCAGAATTCGAATTCGCCGAACGCCTTGACGCTCATGAGGTTGACGCCCACGAGCAGCAGCAGCGCGGCGATGGCGCTGAGTTCGACAGGCACGTTGGGGAAGAAGAACTGGAAGTACAGTCCGATCGCGATGAGTTCAGCGATGCCGGTCATGGCCCAGTTGATGAAGTACATCCAGCCGGACAGGTACGCGCCCTTCTTGCCGAACATCTCACCGGCGTAGCTGACGAAGGAACCCGACGTCTGGCGGTACATGATCAGCTCGCCCAGGGCCCGCATCAGCAGATAGGCGATAACGCCGGCAATGGCGTAAGAGAAAATGAGCGCAGGGCCAGTGGAGGCCAGGCGTCCGCCTGCACCCATAAAGAGGCCGACGCCGATGGCGCCGCCCATGGCAATCATGGTGACCTGGCGTCCGCTCAGGGATTTTTTGTAGCCCTCGGCGCTGAGGGTGGAGTCGACGACGGCGGATTGCGCCGTCGGGCTCACGAGTTCTGTGGGGGTACTTTGAGGCACAACAATTCCTTGGGGGGTAGGGGATTGGCCGGCACCCTTGGCAGGGACTTCTCCATCCCGAAAATTCTGTTTCTTGATGTTTCAAGGAATTTTCTGTATGGAAAGTCACAGTACGTCGAAGTTCGCGCGGCCTGTCTATCCTACAAGACTCAAACCGCAGCAAGTGACGCGGGCTACACCCGGGCCCGGTTAAGCCAAACTATTGCCACGAATATGGGGATACTTCAGAACAATGTTCTGTTCGGCATCCTCCTGAACGCTGTACGTGCGCAAAGGTTCGGCGCCGGTGCTGGAGCAGCCGGTTTCCAGGCTGAACGCGTGCTGGTGCAGCGGGCACATCACCACCTCCCGGTCGATGGTGCCGTCCGCAATGGGGCCGCCGCGGTGGGGGCAGACCGCGGACAGGGCGCGCAGGGTTCCGTCCCGCAGCCGGAAGACCGCCACCTGCTCGCCGTCCACCCCGAAGGCCCTCCCCTCGCCGAACGGGATCTGGTCCACCGGGCCCAGGATGTGGCTGGTGGTGCTGACGGGCTCGGTGCTGATCGGATCGGCGTTCATCGGACCGGCACCTGGGGCAGGACCGTGAGCGGCAGGGAGGTGCGGAACTGGCCCGGCGTGAGTGGATCGTCGCGTTCACTCCACGGATCCACGTAGCTGTCCACGGATGCCTGCATGGCGGCGTCCAGTTGCGCGGCGACACCTTCGGAATCCTCCACGATGACCGCGCGGAGATGCTCGATGCCCACGCGCGGCACAAAGGAGTACGTCCGTTCCAGCCAGTTGGCCTGCTCGCGGTAGTACTGCATGAACCGGCCGGCCAGCAGCATGACCTCCTCGGGGTCATCCACGGTGGCCAGCAGGTCGCCCTTGCGGATGTGGGCGCCCGCCGCTCCCCCGACGTAAAGCTCCCACCGTCCGCCCTCCACAGCCACCACACCCACGTCCTTGACCAGCGATTCCGCGCAGTTCCGTGGGCAACCGGACACAGCCAGCTTCAGCTTGGCCGGCGACTCGATGCCCTGGAACCGGGACTCGATCTCGATGCCCAGCTTCGTGGAATCGCCGGTGCCGTACCGGCAGAAGTCCTTGCCCACGCAGGTCTTCACCGTGCGGAAGCTCTTGCCGTAGGCGTAGCCGGACGGCATGTCCAGGTCCGCCCACACCTGCGGCAGGTCCTCCTTGGGGATCCCCAGCAGGTCGATCCGCTGCCCGCCGGTCAGCTTGATCAGGGGAACGTTGTGCTTTTCGGCGACGTCGGCGATCCGGCGCAGCTGCTGCACGGACGTCACGCCGCCCTTCATCTGCGGAACGACGGAGAAGGTGCCGTCGCGCTGGATGTTGGCGTGTACGCGGTCATTGATGAAGCGGGCATCGCGTTCGTCGATGTACTGGTCCGCGAGCATCATCTTCAGCAGCGAGGCCAGGCCCATCTTGGACTTCGCATCCTCGGCGCTCCCCGGAGCCAGGGCCGTGAACACCTGGGACACGGAGCGCAGGCCCTGTTTCCGGATGGCGGCCATCAGGGCCGGCTTGTCCAGCGGGATCCCGGGCACGTAGTAGCTGGCGGCCGGGTCCTCCTCCACCGCGCCGTCCGCCGCCCACTCCACCACCTGCTTCACCAGGAGTTTGCAGGAACCGCAGCCTTTGCCGGCGCGGGTGGCGTCCATGGCGCCGGACACCGTGGTGCAGCCGCCCTTCACTGCGTCCACCAGGGCCTTCTTGCTGACGCCGTTGCAGTTGCAGACCTGGGCGCCGTCGTCGAGCTCGGCCACGCCCACCGCCTCACCCGGCCCGCCGATGTCGAACATCATGGCGATCCGCTCCTCCGGCAACGGCAGCCCGCGATCGTAGGCCTGCGTCAGGTAGGCCACCTTCCGGCTGTCGCCCACGAGCGTGGCACCCACCATCTTGTTGTCGCGGACCACGATGGACTTGAAAATGCCGCGGCTGGGCTCCGAGAAGACGATGTGCTCGTCGGTGTCGAGTTCGGGACCGTGCAGTCCCATGGATGCGACGTCGACGCCGGCAACCTTCAGCTTGGTGGCGGTCCGCGAGCCCAGGTAGGCCGACGATGTGTCGACGCCGGTCACGTGGTTGGCGAGCACCACGGCCTGTTCCCACAGCGGCGCCACCAGGCCATAGACCTCGCCGCGGTGCTGGACGCACTCCCCCACCGCATAGACATCGTCTTCATCCTGGACCCGCAGCCGGTCATCCACCACAATGGCCCGCTCCACCGGCAGCCCGCTCAGCACAGCCACGTCCACGTTCGGCCGGATGCCCGCGGCCACCACCACCATGTCGCAGGCGATGTCCTCCCGGTCCCGGAGGCTGACGCCGCTGACCATGTCCCTCCCGAGGACAGCAGTGGTACGGCTGGACGTGTGCACCCGGATACCCAGGGCCTCCACGCTCCTGCGCAGCACCGCGCCGCCGTCGGGCCCCATCTGCGCATTCATGAGGTGCCCGCTGGAGTGCACCACCTCCACGTCGATCCCGTGGCTTTTCAGGCCGTAGGCCGCCTCGAGGCCCAGCAGACCGCCGCCGATCACCACCGCCCGCCGGTGATGCTCCTGCCGGGCATGCTGGACCATCCGTCGGGTGTCATCGATGGTGCGGAACCCGAACACACCGTGCTTCACGGACCCGCCAGGTGTGTACAGCCCGTCCATCGGCGGCATGTGGGAGCGGCTCCCGGTGGCGATGATGAGGGTGTCGTACGGTGTCACGCGGCCGTCATTGGAAAAGACGTGCTTCGTGAACTTGTCGATTCGGTCAACACGGACCCCGGCGTGCAGCGTGATGCTGTTCTCGCGGTACCAGGGCAGGGCGTTCAGGAAGATGTCGGCGTCACTTTCCTCGCCGGAGAGGACGTGGCTGAGCATGATCCGGTTGTAGTTGCCGTACGGCTCGTCGCCGAACATGGTGATGGTGAACTGCTCGGCGCCGCCGCGGGCCAGGATCTCCTCCACGGCCCGGGCGCCCGCCATCCCGTTGCCCACCACCAGCAGCCGACGGCGTGGCGCGGCGCCTGCGTGCCTGCCCTGCGGCCGGTCCAGCATGCTGGTCATCAGTGTTCCACCATGCCCAGGTCCACCACCACGGATCCCCCAACACCATCCGGTGCGGCGAGGTAGAGCTCCACCACCGAGCCGCCGTCGATGTCCTCCACCACCCGCAGCGGCACATGGACATCGCTCTTGGCGCCGATGGGGAAATAGCGCATGGGCACGCCGTTCCGCATCAGCACCACGGTGATGAGTTCACTGCTGGAATTGCCGCCCCGGAAGTAGAGCGTTTGGTTGATGACGCCGTCCGGAACGTAGTGCGAGAGCTCGCTGTGGATGGGGACGGGTTTTTCCAGCCCCGCGCCCTCAAACGGGAAGATGCCCTGCAGGAAAAGGTTCTTGGTGATCACGGACAGATCCTTTCGGCCGGCGGGAGACTGGCATAAGGCCTATCTTCCGCCGCCGATGTTTCCGCCTGCCGGTCGGTGCGTAACTTTTCCATTGCGCAAATCTCACCGTTTTCCGGGCCTAGTGGGCGGTCGGACCGGCGTGCAGACCGCCGGGGCCCCCGCGACCGACTCAGGCCGGCGCCAGCACGCCCTTGTCCATCGAGTACCGGATCCAGCGCCCGGCGTCGTCCGTCCGCGAGTTGTCGGTCTTCTTCGCGCTCTTGGCGAACCAGTCCCGGAGGGCGCGGTCGTGGCTGACCATGACCAGGGTCCCGGTGAAGCCGGCGAGCGCCTCTTCGAGCTGCTCCACCAGGACCGGCGCCAGGTGGTTGGTGGGTTCGTCCACAATCAGTGTGCCGTAGCCGCCCAGCAGCAGCCGGGCCAGGGCAAGCCTGCGCTGCTGGCCCGCGGACAGGCTGCCTACAGGGACGTGGAACTCGCTGGTGCGGAACAGCCCCAGGCGCAGGAGTGCCTCGGCGTGCTCATCAATGTTGCCGCCGAGGCCCGCCGCGAAGGCCGGCAGCAGGCGGAGCGTGGGCCGTTGCGGCAGTTCGAGTTCCTGCTGTAGGTAGCCGATCCGCGCAGGCCGCTGAACCAACCCTTCGACGGGCTCCAGGGTTCCCGCCAGCACGGAGAGCAGCGTGGATTTTCCGGCGCCGTTCGGGCCGGTGATGAGGATCTTCTCACCCGTGCGGGCCGCGAAATCAGTAACGCCCAGGCGGCCGGGAACCGCGACGCCGCGGGCAACGAGGACCGCCGACGCGGTCAAGAGGGAGTCGTCCCCGGATGCGGTGGTCGCCACGGAGGCACCCGAAGGAACCTCCGGTTCCACGGCGAGCTCCGCCGCAAGCCGCAGCGGCACCGGCGGTCGGTCAATGGGGCTCGCTTCCAGCCGCCGGAGCCGTTCCTGCGCGTTGCGGACCTTGCTGGTGGCCGCTTTCTGCCAAGTGCCGGCCTTGAAGTCGAAGCCCATTTTGTCGTTGTCGCGCTTGCGGGCATAGCCCATCTTGTCGGTCACGGTGTCCGCCTGCCGCTGCTCCGCCTCCATCGCGTCGATCCACTCGTGGTACTGCTGGACCCAGCGCTGGCGTTCGGCGGCCTTCTCGCGGAGGTAGCCGTCGTAGCCGTTGCCGTAGCGGGTCACGGTACGGCGCTCGGCATCAACCTCAATCACGGTACTGGCCACCTTGCGGAGCAGCACGCGGTCGTGGGACACCACCACCACTGTCCCGCGATGGGCGGCCAGCCGGTCCTCCAGCCAGGCGGTTCCGCGGGCATCGAGGTGGTTGGTGGGTTCATCCAGGAGCAGGATGTCCGCCGGATCGGCCAGGACACAGGCCAGCGCCACGCGCTCCTGCTCGCCGCCGGAGAGCGATCCCAGCGTCCGCTTCCGGTCCAGGCCACCCAGGCCCAGCCGGTCGAGCGCCGCCTCCACACGGGATTCCGCGGCGTAGCCCTCGCGCAGCTGGTACTCGGTCTGCAGCCGGCCGTAAGTTTCCGGCTCGTCGTCCTCAGCATCGGCGAGGCCGGCCTCCAGCCGGTCAAGTTCGGCTTCGAGGGCGCGTAGCGAGGCCAGGGAAGCGTCGACGGCGGCGCCCACGGTGAAGGATTCGGGCAGGCCGTGCGTCTGGGCAAGGTAGCCCACGCGGCCGTGGCTGACCGCAGTTCCTTCGTCGGGCGCTTCCAGCCCGGCCAGGATCCGGAGCAGCGTGGATTTGCCGGCCCCGTTTTCGCCGACGATGGCAACATGCTCGCCGGCCGTGATGACCAGGCCGATTCCGTCGAGCAATTGCCGGTCGCCGTAGCCGTGGGAGACGCCGGAAAGGTTCAGGTGTTCAGTCAAGACAAGTCCTCGCAAGATTCCGCAGTGTGGCCGCCGGAACTGGTGCTCGACGGCGGCCCTGGATTCGGGGGAACAGTCCGGCATTGCCGGTCTGCTGCTCAGGACTTCATCGATCCAGCTTCCCCGCCGGAAGCCGCAGCGTCAAGCCGGGGCACCACCGGTGACACCATTATTCGCCAGAAATTATTGATGTGACACCAAAATGACGTCAGAATGGTGTCATGCAACTCAACCAATACGTATCCGCCGTCCAGCATCAGCTGGGCGTTGCCGCCGAAGCCGGTGGCCCTGAGGCCCGGGAACTCAGCGAACGCCTCACTGCCGCGCTTGACTCCACCGTCCGGCTCGTCCTCCTCGAAGCCCTCTCCGACGCCGCCAGCGAGATCACCCTCGAGCTGGCCCCGGCGTCGGTGGAGGTACGGCTCCGGGGCCGCGATCCGGAGTTTGTGGTCACCAGCCCGCCCGCCGCCAGCGACTTCGAAGCGGTGACGGAACGCTCCAGCCAGCCGGCCCGGCAGGCCCCGGAAGAGTTCGACGGCGCCAGCACCTCTCGCACGACGCTCCGCCTTCCCGATCACCTCAAGCAGCAGGTTGAAGAGGCCGCCGGCCTTGAAGGCCTGTCCGTAAACTCCTGGCTGATCCGGGCCGTCGCGGACGGCCTCAACGGGAACCAATCCACCCAACGGACCATTCGCCGCGATCCCGGCGAGCAGAACTTCACAGGATGGGCACGCTGATGACAACCTTCGAGACGCCCCAACCAATCGCCGTCGTGGTGGACGTGTCCGTCCGTGCCGACATTCTGATTGTTGCCGGCAACCGCACCAACACCGTAGTCAACATCCGGCCCCGCGAGGCAACCCGGGCCCTGGACATCAAGGCGGCGGAGCAGACCACCGTGGACTACACGGATGGACGCCTGCAGGTAAGGCTGCGACCCCAGCGCCGCCACACCTGGTTCAGCGACGGCGGCGCCGTGGACATCGCCGTTGAAGTGCCCATCGGCTGCAGCCTGGAGTTGAAGTCCGGAATGGGCGACCTCCGTTGCGAGGGCGAATTCAGCTCCGCCGAACTGAAGACGGACATGGGCCACGTCCACCTCGACCACTGCACGGAACTCCGGGTCCACACGGGCATGGGCGACGTGACCATGGAACGTGTCGCCGGGCGGGCCGAAATCAAGACCGGCTCGGGCAAGATTCGGATCCGGGAAATCGACGGGACCGCCAGCGTCAAGAACGGCAACGGCAGCACGTACATCGTGGATGCCGCCGGTGAACTCAAGGTCAGTGCCGCCAACGGCGACGTCTCCCTGGAACGCGCCGGCAACACCACCACCATCAAGGCCTCCAACGGCGACATCACGGTCGGCGAGGTGGCCCGCGGAACCCTCACCCTCCAGACCGCCGCAGGTTCGTTGGCCATCGGCGTCCGCGAAGGCAGCGCCGCATGGCTGGACCTCAGCACCAAGTACGGTCGCGTCCACAACGGACTCGATGCCACCACCGGGCCAAGCGAGACGGACGCCAAAGTGGAGATCCGCGCCCGCAGCGCCTACGGCGACATCACCGTGCGGCGCTCCCCCGTTCCCACCCGGTAAACCACACCAGGTCGGGCCCCACACAGGCAAGACCTCAGCAAAGGAACAACGCGGGGTCACTTAACGCCCATGTTTCCCCTCGTATTGGGCAGTAAGTGACCCCGCGTTGCCGTGGATTCCCGGGCCTAGCCAACCAGAAGTGCGGCGGCCTTCCTGCGGCGGGCCTTCGCCAGCCGGGTGCCGATCAGTCCCTGCCGGGGGCTGAACAGGTAGACGGCGGCGAACACCACACCCTGCGTGAGCACCACCATGGCGCCCGAAGCCGTGTCCAGGTAGTAGCTGAAGTAGATGCCGGCGATGGAGCACACGGCTGAAATCACCGGGGCGATGACCAGCATCCGGTTGAAGCGGTCCGTGAGCAGGTAGGCCGTGGCACCGGGGATGATGAGCATGGCCACCACCAGCACCACGCCCACGGTCTGCAGAGCCACCACCGACGTCAGCGCCAGCAGGCCCATAAGCAGCGCCCCTAGCCGTTTCGGGGAGAGCCCGATCGCGTGGGCGTGGGTGGGGTCGAACGCGTAGAGGGTCAGGTCGCGGCGCTTCAAGATCAGGATGACGAAGGCGACGACGCCGAGCACCAGCACCTGGATCAGGTCCGGGATGCTGACGCCCAGGAGGTTGCCGAAGATGATGTGGTTCAGGTCCGTCTGGCTGGGCGTGACGGAGATCAGCACCAGGCCCAGGGCAAACAGCGAGGTGAACACAATGCCGATCGCGGCATCCTCCTTCACCCGGCTGGTGTTGCGGACGACGCCGATCAGGGTCACCGCGATCAGCGCGAACACCAGGGCGCCGAGCGCAAACGGGGCGCCCACAATGTAGGCCAGCACAACGCCGGGCAGCACGGCGTGGGAGACGGCGTCGCCCATCAGGGACCAGCCGATCAGCACCAGCCAGCAGCTGAGCACGGCACAGACGACGGCGGCGAGCGCGGTGGTGATGATGGCGCGGACCATAAAGTCGTAGCTGAGTGGTTCGAGCAGGATGTCGAGGAGTTCCATGGGTCAGCCCCTGCTCTCGGTGCCGGCGTGAGTGGCCGCGCTGGCGACGGCGGGATGGTCAGGTTCCGGGAGGTCGCGGTTCAGCACATCCAGGCCGAACGCCATGGCGAGGTTCTCCGGCTGCAGCACCAGTTCCGGGGCGCCGTGCATCAGGACCCGGCGCATGAGGAGCACGGCTTCGTCGCAGAGTCCGGGGAGCGCGTGGAGGTCGTGGGTGGAGATCAGAATGGTGCAGCCGTCGGAGGCGAGCTCACGCAGCAGCCGCGTGATGGTGGCCTCGGAGCGCTTGTCCACGCCGGCGAACGGTTCGTCCAGGAGCATCATGGTGGCGCCCTGGGCGATGCCGCGGGCCACAAAAGCACGCTTCTTCTGCCCGCCGGACAACTGCCCGATCTGCCGCTCGGCAAACTCGCCCAGTTCTACGCGGTCCAGGGCCTGGTCGACGGCGGCGTGGTCGGCCTTGGAGGGGCGCCGGGTGAAGCCCTGGTGCCCGTAGCGTCCCATCATCACCACATCGCGGACGGACAGCGGGAACTGCCAGTCAACGTCCTCGCTCTGCGGCACGTAGCCGATCCCGCCCTCCTTGCGCGCCCTGGTGGGTGACTGTCCGCCGATCAGTACGCGGCCGGCGTCGGGCTTGATCATTCCCATGATCACCTTGAACAGGGTGGACTTCCCGGACCCGTTCATGCCGATCAGGCCGCAGATCCGGGCGGCGTCCACGGTGAGCGACGCGGAATCGAGCGCCAGGACCTCGCCGTAGTGAACGGTGACGTTTTCAACCAGGATGGCCGGGGAGCTCATTACTTCGCCCCTGCTGAGGCGCCGGTGGACGTGCCGGCTGAGGTGCCGGCCAGGGCCTTGGTGATGACATCGGCGTCGTGCCTGATCAGGTCCAGGTAAGTGGGTACGGGACCGTCGGCTTCGGACAGCGAATCCACGTAAAGTGTGCCGCCGAACTTCGCTCCGGTGGCGCCCACCACCTGCTGCATGGGCGCATCGGACACCGTGGATTCACAGAACACGGCAGGAACCTGGTTGGCCTTGACGTACTCGATGGCGCGCGTGATCTGCTGCGGCGTGGCCTGCTGTTCGGCGTTGACCGCCCAGATGTAGACCTCCTTGAGCCCGGCATCGCGGGCCAGGTAGGAGAAGGCTCCTTCGCAGGTCACCAGGGCGCGCTGGTTCTCCGGGAGGCCGGCCAGGCTTGCTTTCATCTCGTCCTGCACACCCTGCAGTTCGGCCTTATACGCGTCACCGTTGGCTTGGAATACCGCGGCGTTCTCCGGGTCAAGCTTGCTGAACGCCGTCACCATGTTGTCCACATAGATCTGCACGTTCACGGGCGACATCCACGCATGCGGGTTCGGTTTGCCCTGGTAGGAGTCCTCGCTGATGGACATGACCTCCACACCGTCACTGACCACGGCGTGCGGCACGTCCAGGCCCTCCACAAACTGCCCGAACCAGGCTTCGAGGTTCAGGCCGTTGTCCAGGATGAGGTCCGCCTTGGCTGCCTTGCGGATGTCGCCGGGGGTGGGTTCGTAGCCGTGGATCTCGGCGCCCGCCTTGGTGATGGACTCCACGGTGAGCTTGTCCCCCGCAACGTTCCGGGCGACGTCGGCCAGGACCGTGAAGGTGGTCAGGACCACGGGCTTGTCACTGTCGCTGTTGCCTGACGCGGCACCCCCGCACGCGGTCAGGGAGAGGGACAGGAGGACGACGGCGGCGGCGCCGGCAGCGCGGAACGCCGCCGATCCAAGGGCGAGGGTTCGGACGGCTACTTTGGCGCGCCGAAACAAAAAGTTAGGCATGCCGAACATTCTACCGGACGCCGATCTTGCCCCGCAATGTGACGCCCACCCGCCCACTCCCAACTAGGTAGCGCTAACTGTCGCTTTGGGGCCTCAAAACGACAGTTAGCGCTACCTAGTTGGGGGGGGAGCTAGGCTGAAGACATGGCCACCACACACCGGAAACCACCCGCGCCGCAGCCCGAGCTTTACCGGTTTTCCGCCCTTGATTTCACCGCCGTCAGCCTCTATGTGGCCGCGGCCGGGCTCTTCGCCGTGGCCGGGGAACTGCTGGTCCCGTTCATCAGCCAGCTTGCCCCCAGCCCGGCCGCGGCGTCGTACGCCGTGAACCTCATCTTCTATGGCTCGATCGGGATCCTGGCGCTGGCCGCCGCCCGCCGTGTGATGGCCCGGGACCTGCGCGTGCTGGCCACGCGTCCGTGGTTCACGCTGCTGATGGTGCCCGCGGCGGTGGTGGCCATGATGATCCTCACGGCCGTGGTGGTGTCAGCCGGCGGCGGAGTGGAGACGTCGGCAAACCAAGCCGGACTGCAGGCGCTGATGCAACAGGTTCCTGCCTGGCTGATGGTGCCGGTCCTGGTGGTGGTGGGCCCGTTTGTGGAGGAGTACATCTTCCGGCACCTGCTCATCGGCAAGCTCAGCCGCCGGCTCAACATCTGGCTGTGCTGTGCCCTCTCTGTAGTCCTCTTTGCCGGCATCCATATCGCAGGCCAGGAAGCCATCACGCTCAGTGCTTTGCTCCCCTATCTGGCCATGGGCGGCACGCTGGTGTTTGTCTACGTGTGGACCGGGAAGAACCTGATGTTCTCCTACTTTGTGCACGCGGCGAAGAACCTGCTGGCGGTCATCTTCATCTACGCCATCCCGCCCGAGCTATTCGAGCAGTTGCAGCAGGTCCAGCCCTGACAGCTGCCGTTCCCGAGGGCAACGGGTTCTGCATCAGCTGACCCGATTACTAGACTTGTCCGGTGAGCAACCAAATTCCCGCCAAGGTGTCCGACGTCTTTGACCCCACCCGCTGGCGCACCGTGTCCGGTTTCGATGACTTCCAGGACATGACGTACCACCGGCAGGTTGAGCGGGTCTCGACAAGCTCGACCACCGGGACGGGCTCAACAACCGGAACGGAAACCAGGGACCTGCCCACCGTCCGCATCGCCTTCAACCGCCCGGAAGTCCGCAACGCCTTCCGCCCCGGCACGGTGGACGAGCTCTACCGCGCCATGGACCACGCCCGCATGACCCCGGACGTCGCTACGGTCCTGCTCACCGGCAACGGCCCTTCCCCCAAGGACGGCGGCCATTCATTCTGTTCCGGCGGGGACCAGCGCATCCGCGGCCGCGACGGCTACCGCTATGCCGACGGCGAGACCCAGGAAACCATCGACCCCGCCCGCGCTGGGCGCCTCCACATCCTCGAGGTCCAGCGGCTCATGCGGACCATGCCCAAGGTGGTCATCGCCGTCGTGAACGGCTGGGCTGCCGGCGGCGGGCACTCCCTGCACGTGGTCTCGGACCTCACCATCGCCTCCCGCCAGTACGGCAAGTTCAAGCAGACGGACGCCACCGTGGGAAGTTTCGACGCCGGGTACGGCTCGGCGCTGCTGGCCCGCCAGATCGGCCAGAAGTCCGCCCGCGAGATCTTCTTCCTGGCCCGCGAGTACTCCGCGGACGACATGGTCCGCATGGGCGCCGTGAACGAGGCCGTGGACCACGAGCGCCTCGAAGAGGTGGCCCTGGAATACGCCGCGGACATCGCCCGGCAGTCACCGCAGGCCATCCGCATGCTGAAATTCGCCTTCAACCTTGCCGACGACGGCCTGGCCGGCCAGCAGGTCTTCGCCGGCGAAGCCACCCGCCTGGCCTACATGACGGACGAGGCGGTGGAAGGAAAGGAAGCCTTCCTGGAGAAACGGGACCCGGACTGGTCCCGCTTCCCGCACTACTTCTAGGCACCACGTCTAGGCACCACTTCAAGCCGGCCGGCCCCAGGCCCCGGCTGACTTCAAAGGCAGGACGGCACATGAATCTCGGAACCCAGACCATCGGTCCCACGGACATCGACCCGGTGCTCAAAGCCCTGGCCGCCGCCCTCCACGGCGAGGGACCCGCCGTCGAACTTTCCGTGGGCCCCAACGGCGAACTGGTGGTGGGACACACCGAGACGCCCGGCTGCGATGACGCCGTGGCGGTGGTCCGCACATCCGGCTCCACGGGCGCGCCGAAGGCCACCATCCTGACCGTCGAGGCGCTGGCGGCCTCATCCATGGCCACCGCCCTTGCGCTCAAGGGCGAGGGCCAGTGGCTCCTGGCCCTCCCCGTGCAGTACGTGGCAGGCGTGCAGGTCCTGGTGCGGTCACTGTTCGCCGGCACCCGCCCGTGGGTGATGGACATGTCCGGCGGTTTCACCCCCGAGGCGTTCACGGCCGGTGCCCTGGAGCTGACCGACAAGTTCCGCTTCACCTCGCTGGTCCCCACACAGCTCCAACGCCTCCTGGAGGCGCCGTCGCCGGAGACCCTGGCCGTCCTGCGGCGGTTCAACGGCATCCTGCTGGGCGGCGCACCGGCGTCGGCCGGGCTGCTGGACGCCGCCCGCGAGGCCGGCGTCAGGGTGATCACCACCTACGGGTCCGCCGAAACCTGCGGCGGCTGCGTGTACGACGGCGTGCCGCTGGAAGGCGTCCAGGTCCGGGTGGCCGACGACGGCCGTATCCTGCTGGGCGGCGACACCGTGGCCGCAGGGTACGTGGATGCGCCCGAAGCGACGGACACGTTTTTCGAGGAGGACGGCGTCCGCTGGTACCGCACCAATGACCTCGGCACGCTGGACGCGGACGGCCGGCTCACCGTGCTGGGCCGCGCCGACGACGTCATCATCACCGGCGGCGTCAAGGTCTCCGCCGCGCATGTGCAGGAAGAGCTGGAAAAGTCCGACGGCGTCGCGGCGGCTTTTGTGGCGGGTGTCCCGTCAACGGAATGGGGCCAGGCCGTGGCCGCGTTTGTTGCGCTCGACGCAGGCGCCGCGGGCACCCCCACCGGGGATCACGCCGTCGTACTTAAGGAGGAATGGCACCGGCGGCTGGGCCTCCTGGCGCCGAAAACCGTGCTGGCTGCCCCGGAACTGCTGATGCTTACCAACGGCAAGCCGGACCGTCTGGCGATGATCGACCGGCTCAACGCGCTGCATCAGGGAAAGTAGAGTAGAGCTGCACCGGCGCCCGTTCGCGGCCGCCACCACCGTTTCGCCGTTCTCCCGACCCAACACGAGGTACTGACCGTGGCCACAGCCGCACAATGGATCCAAGGCGCCCGCCTCCGCACTTTGCCGGCCGCCATCGCCCCGGTACTGATCGGCACCGCCGCGGCCTACGAGCTGGATTCGTTCCGCCCCGTTAATGCCGTGCTGGCCGCCCTGGTGGCGCTGCTGCTGCAGATCGGCGTGAACTACGCCAACGACTATTCCGACGGTGTCCGCGGCACCGACGAGGACCGGGTTGGACCGCTGCGGCTGGTGGGCTCCGGCGCTGCCCGGCCGGAACACGTCAAATATGCAGCGTTCGGCGCCTTCGCCGTGGCCATGCTGTTCGGCCTGGCGCTGGTGGTGATCACCCAGAGCTGGTGGCTGATCCTGGTGGGAGTCGGCTGCGTCATGGCCGCATGGGGCTACACCGGCGGCAAGAACCCCTACGGCTACATGGGCCTGGGCGACGTCTTTGTGTTTGTCTTCTTCGGCTTGGTGGCAACGCTCGGCACCACCTACACCCAGGCCGGCCAGGTCAACCTGTCGGCCGTTATCGGCGCGATCGGCACCGGTCTCATTGCCTGCGCCCTGCTGATGGCCAACAACGTCCGCGACATCCCCACCGACATCCAGGCCGGAAAAAAGACCCTGGCCGTGCGCCTGGGCGACAAGCACGCCCGCGAAAGCTACGTGCTGATGCTGGCCGTGGCCATCCTGCTGGTGGTCATCCTGGCTCCCGGGCGGCCGTGGATGCTGATCGTGCTGCTGCTGATCCCGGCCTGCCTGATGCCCGCCTGGCTGATGATCAACGGCCGCAAGCGCAAAAGCCTCATTCCCGTGCTGCAGCAGACCGGCCTGATCAACCTCGGCTACAGCCTGCTGTTCTCACTGGGACTGGTGCTCAGCCACGGATTCTAGGCCGAATCGGGGCGGGGCTAAACGTCGGGCGTCTTCGGGGCCGGTGTTCCGGTTTCGGGTGCCTTCGTTTCGGGTGCCTTCGGGCCGCTGTTCCGGATGGTGACATCCGGGTTGGCGTCCAGGAGGCTATCCTCGGCTTCGGCGTCGGCCACCTCGCTTTCACTTCGCAACGGCTTGGCCTTGCCGGAGAGCCGTCCGTGAATGGCGGCAGCGGCGGCGTCGCGCTGTTTCTGGAAGAAAAGGTAGCTGACCGCAGACGCGATCAGCGCTGCGCAGATGACTGACAGCACCGCCCCCAGCTTCAGGAACATAAAGAGCACAAAGAGCGGCGCAAACAGCGCCAGCCGGATCAGGGAGTATTTCAGAAAAGCCACGGTACAAGTTTAGCCGCCTTCCCTGAACGCCCCCGGCCTGCGGACGATAGACTTAATGGCATGCTCTTCCGTGTGGTTCTCGCCGTCGCCGTTCTCGTCATCTTTGTGTATGGCCTGGTGGACGTGATCCGCACTGACGGCCGCCTCACCCGCGGGATCTCCAAGCCGGCCTGGATCGTGGTGATGATTGTCCTTCCGGTGCTCGGCGCCATCCTGTGGCTGCTAATCGGCCGTCCCCGTGACTCAGCCCCGGTCCGCCAACCACGCAGCCACCCCACCGCGCCGGATGATGATCCCGATTTCCTCCGCAACCTGGAAATGCGCCGACGCAACCAGACCGAAGCTGCCCGCCTCAAGAAGCTCAAGGATGACCTTGAGGCGAAGGCCAAGGCCGACGGCGGTCCCGCTGGCACCGGACAGGACAACGCCGGTACGCGGGGCAAGGGTGGGATCGGCCACGAGGAAGCTGGCGATGCGAGCACGGGAGACGCGGACACGCACGATACCGGCGACGTAAAGTAGGAGATACATGGCCCAGCACCCCGACGGAGAATCCCAACAGCCAGTTGCACCCGCCGGGGCTGCTACGCCCCCTCCGCCGCCGCCGCGGCCCGGGCTGTCCTACGCCGCGCCGGCGCCCATCGTGGTCATTCCGCCGACACCGCGGAGCGTCCGTCTGGCGCGGACACTCTGGCTGCTCAGCTTCGTTGCCGGCCTCGCCGTACTCATCGGCTCCTTCCTCACCCTCGACTCACACCTGGAGCGGCTCCGCACTGTGGTGGACCAGATGTCCCCCGGCGGCGGACCTGATGCTGTGACCACATCCACGGCCATTGTTTTCTGGGGTAGCCTGGGCGCCCTGCTGCTGGTGATCCTGCTCGAAGCGGCGGCGCTGGCTATTTTCTCAGCGCGCCGCGGCTGGTCCCGCTGGCTGATGATCCCCCTGCTGGCCGGGCAGGTGGTGGTCATGGTGGTGGCCGCGGCTTTCCTCGTCCCCGAGGGCGACGCCGGCAGCTATGTTGTCCTGCTCTGGGGAGCCCAGTTACTCCTTGCGTTCCTCGGCCTTGTGGCGGTTTTTGTGCCGTCGGCGGGCGGGTGGCTCAAGGCAGCGCGGATCCAGTCGGCGCAGGTCAGGCCGGCGCGGACGCGGCAATAAGGGCTGACCTCAGGCGGACTGCGGGTGGAGCTGCAGGGCCGAACATTCAGCCACAACGCCCTCACAGCTGCGCATCACCACGCGGCAGGCCTCCACGGCTGAGCGCTCCGTCAGCGGGTTTTCCGATACCGTCCGCCACCGGTTTAGGAAGCGGCGGGCTTCGGCCAGGACTATGTCCGGTCCGGCATCCGGAGCCAGCCCCATCCTCAAGGCGGGCGCCGCACCCCAGCCGCCGACCAGCCTTTCAGCCTCCACCGCCAATTCATCACTGAGGGATACCCCCGTGGTACGGATCGTGGCGAGCAGGCGGAGCTCACGGAACTCATGGGCGTTGGCCTGAAGGCGTTCCAAGGCTGCGGCCAGGCGGCCGGCCCCCTCCCTGGGCGCGGTGCGCAGCAAGCTTTCCACTCCCACCAAGGCATTGCGGGCTTTGAGGGCATCCCCGCGGGCCTGAAACTGCCGGGCCACAAGGTGCAGCAACGGGTCCAGCCCGCTGCGCCGGGCCAGTTCATGCGCCAGTGGCGTGGGTTCCGTGAAGCCACTCCGAATCAGCACCACGCCCAGCCGTATCCCAAACAGCCCGAACCGCTCAAGGAGGGAGGCGCGGGCTTCGGCGCCCAGGCTTTGCGGGACAGTGGCCCTGATGAACCTGTCCGCCGAGAGCAGCATCCGCTCCCGGGCCGACCGCTCCATGCCGGCCAGGACCTGCATGGACTCGAAGTCCGACTGGCGCATGCTGCGTGCGCTTTGTGCCAGCAGCCCGGCCACCGGGACCACCCCCAACGCCAGCTTCCGCAGGCTGTGGTCCCGGCGGTACCGGTCAGCGATGTCACCCGCGGAGAGCAGCGAATCAATACGGCCCGCACCGATCTCGTCGGCACGGGACAGCACGGCAAGGGCGTTCACGGTTCCCGACCTACCCGCCTCGGTATCCCTGAAGGATTCGAGGAACCGCAGGTCCGAGGCGTGCATGTGGCGCATGAGGTAAATGATGGCATCAGCCTCGGAGGGCGCGTCCACGGGGATGAGGAAATCGGTGGACCGGGCAGAGACGTTTTCGGACAACGAGGCGATTCCCGGAGTGTCTATCAGGGTGAGCTCGCGCAGGGCCGGCGAGGGCCACTCCACCACCAGCCGTTCCATGTCCTCGGCGCGGGCGTTTCCCAGGACAAACACCAGGCGGCCGTCCACGCGCTTCAGCGGCAGGATATGCGGTTCACCGGCAATGGGGTAGGCCGTGATCCGCGGCGTGTGCCCGTAGCGGTACCAGGTCACAATCCTTGTGCATTCCCCGGTGTCGGTCGGGGCGATCTCCTCCCCGATGATGGCGTTCAGCAGCGTGGATTTTCCCGCCTTGACCATGCCTGCCACAGCGAGCCTGAGGGGCTCGGACAGCCGCCGGGCATAAGTCTCCAATGCCGCAGCCGCAGCGGGGTCGTCCGCATACACGAGCAGGGCGTCCTGGATCAGGTCCGCCACTCCCGCGCTGATGGACTCCTTCATCTGCCCGCCGAACCCACCGGCGCCGTGCCCACCGACTGACTGCCCGTCGTCGGGTTTCCCGACGCCGGGTTCCCCATCGCCGTTGCGCGCCCGGCCGGAGACTGCGCGGCCTGCGGCCCCGGGGATTGGGCCACTTCGGCGGCCACCAGGCCGGCGGCATGGTGCAGGGCGTCCACCTTCTTGAGCTCGGCCTTGATCTCGCGGATGCGGATGTCCTTTTCCAGCGTGTAGGTGGTGGCTGCCTTCTGGGCCGCCGCCACCGAATCCGCCAGGGAGCGATGGTGTTCGTCCGCGATTTCCGTGAAGTGGTCCCGGGTGGAGCGCTGCACCAGCCGGAGCCGGTCCTTGAGCTGCTTGCCCACCTGGAAGGTGACATCGTCCAGCTGCCGGCGGACCAGCGCCTTGGCTTCGGCCTGCCGGCGCTTCAGCCTTGCTTCCTTGTCCTCGCGGTACGCCTTGCGGCCCAGCAGCAGGCCCGCGCCCACTGACAGGGGATTGATCAGGGCCATGCCGAAAATCCCGGTCAGGAGCCCGAACATCAGCACGCCGCCGTAGGATCCGCGCATGCCGATCAGGACCTTCTGCAGGGGGTTGATGTGCCCGTCGTCGAGCCTTGGCATGTTGTCCACCGGGTCCAACGCGTCGTCGGTGTCCGAGACGTGAAGCACCGGCAGGGCCACTTCGTCCTCTGAAAAATGCTCCGCCACCTGTGCGGCCAGCCACTGCGCGCGTTCGCTGGCCCACACAAACGTGTCCGAGATCGCGGCGGCGGCGCACTCCTCGAGCCACGCGGAAAACTGGGTCCAGGTGGGGCCGGGATCGCCCTGGTCAATAGCGGCCTCGGCTTCGCGCTGGATGCGCCGCAGGCGGTCCCGGAGGTCGTACTCCATGTCCGCGATCAGGTCGCCGATGCCGTCGTTGAGCGTAATCTGCCACCGGGCGGAACGTTTGCGCAGCTCATCGGCCTGTGACTTCGCCTCCTCCAGCCCTGCAATCATCCGCGGCGTCCCGTCAGGATCCTCAAGCGCTCCCAGCTCGGACCGCAGGGACAGGCGCAGGTTCTCAGTCACGGAGAGCAGGTCCTGGCTGACGGAGCGCCGTTGCAGCCGCTCCGCCTTGCCCACAATTTCATTCCGGAGGTGGCCGATCAGCACGGGGAAACCCGACTCGGCGTTGAGTTCGCTGTCCTGCAGGCGTGCAGCCTCCAGCCGGAGATCCGAGGAAACCGCGAACAGCGGGATGTCCGGCGCCACCTGCGCGAGCTGGGCACGGTCCATGGCCTCCACACGCCGCCAGTCCGGATACAGGTCCGTTTTGGACAGGATGCCCGCAACGCTCGGGGTGATCCGCATGGCCTGGCGCAGGAACCGCATTTCGGGCTCGGTGTATTCCTGCGAGGCATCTGAAACCAGCAGCATGGCGTCCGCTGTGGGCAAGGCTGTGAGGGTGGTCAATGTGTGCGAGGAGCCCAGTCCCCCCACACCCGGGGAATCGATGACCGTCAGCCCGCCGGCCAGGACCTTGCGGGGCAGGAAAACTTCGGCCGCTACTAGCTTCTTGACGTTTCCGGGGTTGCCCCGCTCGGAAACGTAAGCCGCCAGGTCCGCTATGTTGATGGGCTGCCGCTCCAGTGCGGCTTCGTCGCCGGGCTCTGTGCCGGCTTTGGGCAGCAGGATGGCGGCGGACGCGGGTTCCCCGTGGCGGACCACGGTGGACACCGAGGTGGCGATGTCGTCGTCGACAGGGCACACCGGGGCGTTCACCAGGGCGTTGATAAGTTTGCTTTTTCCTTGCTTGAATTCCCCCACCACGATCACGCGGATACTCGGATCCTTCAGCCGGCGCAGGGTCTGGTCCAGGCGTTTCCGCAGGTCCGCGCGGTCCCCTGTCCCCACCAGCTCGATGCCCTGCTCCACCAGCAATGCCAGCTGGACGGCGTTCATCGGCACCGGCGCACGTCCAGGACCTCCCGGTCGTTGCGATTCAGCCATGATCTGTCCTTTGCAGCAGGAGTGCGGGTGGGGCGGGGGATAATCCGCGAAGAGCCCGGCAGGAGGTCGATGGCCTCCTGCCGGGCGCTCCCGGTACACGGAACTTGATGTTTATAGGCTGATCTCCGAATCTTCGACCGCGACGTCGGTGTCCACAGCCACGTCAGTGTTCGTCGAGTTGTCCTCGGTGGAGTTGTCCTGGAAAGAATCCTCAACCACAACCTCAACCGGGTTGAAGGAATCAACCACCTTCACCTCGGTGGTCTCCGCCTGCGAGTTGTCGTTGAAGGAGTCCTCAACCGCAACCTCGGTGTTGGTGGTGTTATCCGAGTTGTCCTGGAAGGAATCCTCAATCGCAACATCGGTGGTGGAGTTGTCTTCGATGGAGTTGTCC
Organism: Arthrobacter sp. UYNi723; assembly: GCF_054057635.1. Lineage (NCBI taxonomy): Bacteria > Bacillati > Actinomycetota > Actinomycetes > Micrococcales > Micrococcaceae > Arthrobacter > Arthrobacter sp. UYNi723. Next base: position 100,746 of record NZ_JBSRZM010000008.1, on the reverse strand, counting down.
GAGTTGTCGTTTACTACGATGGAGTTGTCCTCGGTGGAGTTATCGGAGTTGTCCTGGAAGGAATCCTCAATCTTCACCGAGTTGTCCACCGAGTTATCCGAGTTGTCCGAATTATCGGAGTTATCGGAGTTGTCCGAGTTGTCGTTGAACGAATCAGCGACATCAAGGTCAACGTCGGTGTTGAACGAATCGGCCACATCCAGATCGCTGTTGCCGATGTTGACGTCGCCGCCGGCGGTGATCGAGTTGTCCGTGGAATTGTCCGTGGTGTTGTCCGTGTTGTAGGAGTCGGTGGTGTTGTAGGAGTCCCGGACGTTGTTGTCGTCGCCGGCAGCCAGGGCCTGATCGCCGGATGCGATGACAGCCTCGTTGTCGAACCACTGGCTCACGTCGCCGTCGGCCCAGATGTTCTGGTTGACCGACTGGTCCGTGATCGTGTCCCGGTCATCCACCGTTGAGGTGTAGGAGTAGTTGTTCACCACGTGGTGCAGCTGCTGGACGGCGTGGGCGTGATCGTCATGGTGGTCGTGCCCCGCCGGTGGAGGGGTGTGGCCGGCGCCGCCGTTGCCGCCGGTCCACGAGGTGTTCCCGCCGGTGTTGTACTCCCGGTCGAAGGAAGAAGCATTGACAGTGATGGGTGCGTAGTCCAGGACAACCGGCATAGCGGCGTCAACATCGGCGGAGCAGACTTCGCGCAGGCCGGCACCCTCGAGTGAACGCTCCGGATCGTTCAGGAACTCCTGGGCAGCGGCGGGGTTGTTGAACAGGCCCATCAGGAACTGGACGAGCTGGTTTGCGAGTGTAGGCATTGGATGGTCCTCAAATCTTCTCGGAGTTGTGGATCGCCGGGCCTCGGTGCCGGGCTTAAATCAAACCTAAGGTCCTTCGTAGGGGCCGGGCATCGGGTGTGGCCCCGTACCCGGATGCCCCGCATTAGGGGTTTGCCTGTTTCGTGGCTAGGGGCAGCAGGGCTCAGTCCGGGCCCGGATGATCTGCCCTTAGCGCCAGCCTCAGGCGCACCAGCAGATCGGAGCGGTTTTCGGCCCCAAGCCTCCGCCGCATCCTGGCAATGTGATGTTCAGCGGTCCGGGGGGAAATGTAGATGGCTTCGCCGATTTCCCGGTAGGTCTTCCCTTCCAGGACCAACCGCGCCACTTCCTTTTCGCGTTCGCTGAGCCCCGAGGCGTCAGGATGCGCGCCATGGTTGTTCTCGGCGGCGCTGCGGCGTACTTCCGGTGACAGCCCGTCGGGTGGCCCTGTGGTTCTGCCCTGCGGGTGGAGGTCCCTGGCGCAGGCAAGGAGCCGCATCATGTCCCTGCGCTCGTCTACCTGCGCGGCCGCATGTCCTGCCAGCCGGGCCCCTTCCCACGGCATGCCCACCATTTTCAGTCCCCGGGCAGCGTTCTCCACATCCGTCGCCTGGAACCGGCCGGCCAGGACGCTGACCCAGGCCTTGCCCGCGGCGGCGAGCACAGCGGCCATGTGACTGTAGTCCGCGGCCCGCACCAGCGCTGCCGCGTGCGGGGCAAGGTCGGCCGGGCTCTTGTTCAGCAGGGCAGCCTGGACCGCCGCCCAGTGAAGCGGAACGGCCCACAGGGGTGGCTCCCCCAGCTTGGTCAGCAGAGCCCACGCTTCATCCAGATAATCCGCGACGCGCCGTGTCTCCCGCAACCGGGCGGCAGCAATCATCAGTTCGCCCCACGGCAGCAGGCTGTAAAGGTCGACGGCGGAGTGCAGCATCGCTTCGCGGGCGCGCTCCCAGGCCATCACCAGGTCATGGACGTCGCCGCTACGCCGCGCAAGGCCCACTTCCAGGGCCGCGCACAGGAACTCGTCCCTGGGAACCAGCGGCCAGTGGTTGGCTTTGGAGGCTTCGTTGATGGCCAGCCGTGCTTCGCCAGCATCGTCCTGCTGCATGGCCGACCACGCCTGCAAGAGGTGGAGCCGTGGCTTGGCGGCGTCACCGCCCTGCCTCGCGGCGACGGCGGAGCGGATGATGGTGTCCGCTACGTGGGATTCACCGCTGTGGAGGGCCAGTAACGCGGCCAACGCTCCAGGGGTGTCCGGAAGGGGCAGCGCCGAACCGGACGCGTTGAGCATGTCCGAAGCATGGATCAGCAGGGGAAGGCCCTTGTGTGGATCCCGCTCCATCGACTCCATCACGCCCTTGCCCGTTTGCGAAAGCGCCACCGCCAGTAGGGTGGGCGACACCGGTGCCGACCCGGCGGGAAAGACCTCTTCCGCGCCCGCCCGGTCGCCGCTGCCGATCATGGCCACCGCGGCAAGCGGGGCGGACCGGCCCATGTTCGCCGGACCAAGCCAGGCATAGAGGTCGGCACTGCGGACCAGCAGCCCGCGCTGTGCCCAGACGGAAGCAGCAACATCCACGCCAAGTCTGACATCCGGCGGATCAGAGCTCACCAAGAGCCCGTCAATAATCCGGCCGGCGGCGTCGAGGTCGCCCGTGGCGGCTGCGGCCTGGGCGCGGCGGGCAGCGATGCGCAGTTCGTCCACCCCTGCCAGCAGCGCTTCGCTGTACAGCTGGGCGGCCAGACCGGGGTTGTGCTGCAGTGCTTTGTCCGCTGCGGCTTCGAGTTCGGCGGCGACCCTCGGGTCCGCCAGTCCGCCCCTCGCCAGCTCGCGGGCAAGGTCGCCGAAGGGCCGGCCCTCGGCCGAAACAAAACCGACGAGTTCCCGCTGCAATGCATGCACACGGGCTGTGGGCGTGCCGTTCAGGAGCGCATGTTGCGCGGGTCCGACGACGGTCCCGTCGGCAAGCAGCAGGCCCGAGGCCTCGGCGCGGTTTACCACGGCGTCCATGCCCGGACTGTCAGGGCTTTCCAGCTTGTGCGCCAGCTCACCGGGCAGCGGACCGGGCAAGGTGAACCCCACAGACAGCGCCAGCAGGAGTTCACGGACTGCCGCATTCTCGCCCCGCAACTGCTGTGACATGTCAGCGGCTCCGGCGGGAGCCGACGTCCCTGCCTCGCGCAGTTCCCGTTCGGGCTGAGTTTGATCGGCGGCCATGCCTCAGACCGCCGGTTCGGTGGTTGGCACGGGATCCGTGGTGGGGGACGGTTCCGCGAACGGGTCGGGAACTGGCGCAGGGTCCGTCGTCGTATCGGGCTCCGGCGCAGGTGCCGACGACGGCTCGGGAGCCGGGCCGGTGGTCGGATCGGGAGCCGGGTCAGTGGTCGGATCCGGCGCAGGGTCGGTGGTCGGATCCGAAACCGGGTCAGTGGTCGGATCAGTGGTGGGATCCTGTGCAGGGTCGGTGGTCGGATCCGAAACCGGGTCAGTGGTCGGATCAGTGGTGGGATCCTGTGCAGGGTCGGTGGTCGGATCGGGAGCCGGGTCTGTGGTCGGATCAGGGCCCGGGTCAGTGGTCGGATCCTTTATAGGATCGACGGGCAATGGGACCGGGCCCGGAACCGGGTCCGTCGTCAGGTTGGTCACCGGACCCTGGGTGGAGCCTCCGGAACCCTGTGCAGGCTCACCAGAAGTGCCCGTCCCGGCAGCGGCCCCGCCGGCGGCTGGTTGGCCTGCTTCGGTAGGTGGCCTGCTGGTGGACGAGGCAGCAATGTCCAGTCCCGAGGAACTGGCCGGCGTGCTGCTGTCCTGCAACTGGGCGCTGGCTTCAATCCCCTGCACGGGGACCTGCGCCGCGCCTGCTCCTGCTCCTGCCGCGCCTGCTCCTGCCGCGGGGCCACCGGAGCCAGGCCCGCCGGTTCCGTCAGGAGGAGCAGCGCTTGGGGTGTCCTTCGCTGCATCTGCCGGCGCGGCGAACATCGCCGAGAGGCTGCCGAGTCCGTCCGGGCTCTGGGCTGCAGTCGCCGTCAGCCCGGTGAAGAGCGCCGCCACCGCTGCCACGGCGGTGAGCCGCACGGACGGACGGGGGGCATGCGCTCCGCCCTTGCGCCCGGCGGCATGGGCACCGGCGGCGAGTGCTGCAGCACCGGCGTCGGCGTGCCGGGACCAGCTGGCTCGTCGGCTGGCAGCTCCATGATGCCCGTCAGCCTGCGTGAGTACGACGGCGTTAGCCAGCTGTGCGGTCAGGGCAGCGGGCTGCGCGGCCCCCTCCGGCTGCGTGCGGAGGGCGGCAACCGCGGCGCCGAGGCAGATGGATGACTTGGGATCGGCATCCACGGCGATGGGCCGGTCCAGCTGCTCCGAAATCAGCTGCGCCACCAGGGGAATGCGCGAGGAGCCGCCGATGAGAAGCACCGCGGACAGGTCAGCCGGGGTGAGCCCCAGGTCCTGCAGCGAACGCTCCAGGGCATCCACTGTCTCCCGGATGGGCTCGCTGATCATTGCCTCGAACTCGGAACGGACCAGCCGCACCTGCTGCTGGAACCCCGGCAGCAGCACCGAAATGCTGGCCTCGCTGTCCGCGGACAGTGCCTCCTTGGCTTCAACACACTCCCGCCGCAGGCGCGACAGCGCCGCCAGGGCGCCGGGCGCCGACGGGTCAAGATTGGCCAGGCCCTGCCCGGCGTGATCGGCAACGTACCGCAGGACAGCTGCGTCGAAGTCGGCGCCGCCGAGCCCCTCGATCCCTTCGGGACGGCCCAGCAGTTCAAAGTGGCCGGCGTCCGTTTTCTTCAGGACGGCGGTGTCGAAGGTCCCGCCACCGAGGTCGTAGACGGCGATGGTGCTGCCATCCTCCACGCGCACCTGGGCGGCGTAGTGCAGCGCCGCCGCTTCCGGCTCGCTGATCAGGGTGACCTTGGCGAGGCCTTTGTCCGCGAGGGCAGCGAGGATGAGCTGCGTTCGGTGCGCGCCCCAGGAGGCAGGGTGGGAAAGGATAATGTCCGACGGCGGCGCGCCCTCGCGCTCTTCAGCCCGGTCTGCGACCCAGCGCGCCATCGTGGCGAAGACGTCCTCAGCTGGGAGGGAAAGCGTGCCGACGGCAATGGGGACGTCGTCTCCGACCCGCCTTTTGAACTCCCGCACCACCCGCTCCGGAGAGTCAAGGCCGCGGCGTTCGGCCGCCTCCCCCACCAGGATGGGGCCTTCCTCGGGGTAGTAGACCACAGAAGGAACAGCCGTTCCGCGGAGCCCCAGCGGCAGGCTCTCCGGTACACGTGAAGCGTCCTGATCGATTCGGACTATGGCGGCGGCAGTGAAACTGGTCCCGACGTCTACGGCGAGAACATAGCTCATGGGCACCTCGGGCAAAACGCAGCTAGTTGTCTGCGAGCTTCATCACTGACAACTCCCACCAAGGTAGCATCACCGTCTGCGGGGCAACACCCTTATTCATACATCGATTGGCGTATTATGTGGCCGCTTGTGCGGACATCCGGAGAAACCCCAGTTCAGAGGCCCGAGTAGGAATGCAGGCCATTAAAAAACTGGTTCACGATGGTGAAATTGAAGACCACGCAGAGGTAGCCAACGATCGACAGCCACGCGGCGCGGGTGCCGGTCCAACCACGCGTGGCGCGGGCGTGCAGGTAGCCTGCGTAGACCACCCAGATCACGAAGGTCCAGACTTCCTTGGTGTCCCAGCCCCAGAACCGGCCCCAGGCTTTTTCAGCCCAGATGGCACCGAACATGAGGGTGAAGGTCCAGCCGATGAAGGCGATGGCGTTGATGCGGTAGGACAGGTTTTCCAGGCTCAGTGCCGAGGGAACCAGGCGCATAAAACCAAGCTTGTCGGCACCGCCGACTGCCACCGTCTTTTGCCGGTGGGACTGCACCAGTTGCAGGGCGGACATGGCGAACGTAAGGGTGAAGAGCGCGGAGGAGAGCACCGCGATGGAGACGTGGATGATCAGCCAGTAGCTCTGCAGCGCCGGGACCAGGTGGCCCACGGGGGTCCAGTACGCCACCGACGCAGCCACCAGCATGATGATGGCCAGGCCCACCACAAACGTGCCCAGGAACCGCAGGTCGCGGCGGATCAGTACCAGCAGGAACACGGCCACGGCCACAAAGGCGCCGGTGGTCAGGAACTCGTACATGTTGCCCCACGGCACCCGGCCTGCACCCACGGCACGCGTGATGACGCCGGCGGCATGGATCAGCACGCCGAGGACGGTGAGGGCAACTGCGACGCGCCCCGGAACGCGCCGTTCCGCCGCATAGCGCATATCGGCGTCGGCGGTCTGCCCTGCCCCGGAAGCGTCGCCGCCCCGCTTGGCCACGGATGACGACGGCCGCTCGGCCCGTCCCACCGGTCCGGCCAGGTGCGAGTCCACCCTGTCCGCTGCCACTCTGTCGGCTGCCGCGGCTGAACCAGCAGCAGAACCAGCAGACGCACCGGCGCCGGCCATCGCGGGCACCTTGGTCCCGGCAGCCTCGGCCGCCTTCAGGTCAATGGCGCCCAGCGCCCTGCTGCTCTTGGCGAGGTCCCAGGCGAAGGCGATGAAGGCCACGGTGTACGTGCCGGCGGCGAGCAGCATAAACAGCTCGCTGTACTGGCCCATGGTTTCGTTGATGGCGAACGGCATTAGTGGTCCTTTTTCGGCCCGGTGGGGCCTGCTGGGGTGGTGAGCGAGTCTTCGCCATTATCGTCCTGGCGGCTGGGAGTTTGCTGGGTGACGCTGGAGTCGGAATCGTCAGCAGATTCGCCGGAATCGGAATCCGCAAGCTGCCACTCTTCGGACAGCAGCTTCCTGACGGCAACCGCTTCCGCGGCGAGCCGGTGGTCCTCACCGCGGGCAAGCAGGCCATACTCCACCATGGTGCGACCGTCCTCGTGGGTCCCGGTCCGCACCCAGACGCGGCGCCGGTTCACGTAGAGCGAGACGATCAGGCCGCCCACGGCCAGCAGCGCGAAAATGAGGGCGTAGAGCTGGCCCGGGTTGTGGTGGATGTCCACGCCCACGTAGCGCTTCACGCTGTCAAAGCTGATGCTGCCTTTGCCGTCCGGCAGGGTGTAGGTGCTGCCCGGAGCCAGGGTAATGCCGCCGGCGTCCAGGTTGCGGGCGTTCAGCGGCGTGAGGTCACTGACGTCCAGTTCAAAGACGTTCTGCGGCGAGCCGGCGTCCAGGCCAAGGTCCCCGAAGTACGAGTTCAGGGTCAGTTGCGGGTTGAAGAGGTCCGGATCGCCGCTGAAGGACACGCCCTCCTCGGTGATAAACGCCGTGGGCAGGAAGAACCCCACAAAGCCCAGCTGTTCGGGCCGTGCGTCGGGGACCTTGATCACCAGGGACGAGTAGTAGTTGTCACCCTGGAGCTTGGCCACCACGGGACCCTGCATGGCCACGTTGCCGGCGCCGTCACGGACGGTCACCACGGGCGCGTAGCCGTTGCCGGTGAGGTAGATGCTGGTGCCGCCCAGGGTCACGGGATCGTTGACCTTCAGGACTTCCTGCTTGGCGGGCGAGTCCGGGGTTTCCCGCGTGGTGACTTCGGCGTTGAAGTCGATGGGCTGGCCGATTTTTCCTGGTGATTCGCGGTCAAACAAGACGTCGAATTTGTCCAGCTGGATGGAGTACGGCTGCAGCTGGCTGGACTGGAAGTTGGTGCCGGGGGTGAACTGGTCGTAGCCCACCAGGGTGTTCACGAAAGTGTCGCCCTCCACCAGGATGCGCTGGCCGCTGTAGCCGAACAGGCCGCCCACGGCCACCGAAACCAGCACGCCGATCAGCGACGTGTGGAACACCAGGTTCCCCACTTCCTTGGCAAAGCCGCGCTCGGCGCCCAAAGACGGCCGCGCGCCGTCGTCGTTCCTCACTTCAACGCGGTAGCCGCGCTTCTTCAGCACCCCGGCGGCGCTGCGGATGGCGTCCGACGCCGGGAGGCCGGCGTCGGCGGGAACCACCAGGGTGCCGTACTCCGGGAGGCGGGAGAGACGTTTGGGGGTCCGCGGCGGCTGGGAGCGCATGGCCCTGTAGTGGGCGATGGCGCGCGGGACCACACACCCGATCAGCGAGATGAACAGCAGGATGTAGATCGCAGAGAACCAGGCTGAGGAATAGACGTCGTAGAGCTGCAGGGTGTCCAGCAGCTTCCCGTACTCCGGGTTGTCCTTGATGTACTGCGTCACGATGGACGGGTTGGCCGGGCGCTGCGGGAACAGCGAACCGGGCACCGCGGCGACCGCCAGGAGCAGCAGCAGGAAAAGCGCCGTGCGCATGCTGGTCAGCTGGGTCCAGGCCCAACGCAGCATCTCCACCGGCCCCAGGACTGGCAGCGCCGCCTCAGTTCTGGCGGCGGCAACGGGGGCCGGGGACTTTTTGTTTGCTTTCACGCGCTCGCTCATCAGATCGGCAACTTCACATCGGTTTGGAACCAGTACTGCAACTCGGTGACCCAGGTGCCCCAGACGCCGCTGGCCATCAGCAGGCCCAGCACCACCAGGATCCCGCCGCCGATCCGCTGGATGGCCAGGCGGTGCGTGCGGAAGAAGGACATCACGCCCATGCCGCGTCGCACCGCCAGGGCGATCAGCAGGAACGGGATGCCCAGGCCCAGGCTGTAGACAAATGCCAGAAAGGCACCCTTGGCTGCGGAGGAACCGCCGGACAGGCTCAGGAGCTGGACGGCGGAGTAGGTGGGCCCGATGCACGGGGCCCAGCCCAGGCCGAACGTGAGGCCCAGCAACGGCGCGCCCCACAGGCCGGCCGGCGGCTTGGCATGGATCTTCGCATCACGCTGCAGCCAGCCGAAACCGCCCATAAACACTACGCCCATGAGGATGACCAGGAGCCCCAGCAGCTGGGTGATCCAGGCATTCTGCGAGCCGGTGATCAGGGTGCCGAGCTGGCCGAACGCGCCGCCCAGAAGCACGAAAATCACCGAGAACCCCAGCACAAAAAGCCCGATGCCCGCCAGCATCCGGCCGCGCTTCTGTTTCTCCAGGTCCACGCCGCTCAGGCCCGTGACGTAGCCCAGGTAGCCGGGCACCAGGGGCAGCACGCACGGCGACAGGAAGGACACCAGGCCGGCGAGCAGCGCCACCGGGATGGCAAGCAGGAGCGAGCCGTTCAGGATGGTTTCGGCGAAGGGGCTGTTCACGGTCCGGGGCCGCCGCTACTCTGCCACGGCGGCGGTGATGAGGGCTTTGAGGGTGCCCTTCTGGATTTCGCCCAGCACGCGCGAGGCCACGCGGCCCTGCTTGTCCAGGACCAGCGTGGTGGGGACTGCCCCCGGCGGGACCAGCCCGGAGACGGCCAGGAGCACGCCGCCGTTCTTGTCGTCGAAGCTGGGGTAGGTCAGGCTGAAGGTCTTGTCGAAGGCCTCTGCGGTGCCTTTTTCATCGCGGAGGTTGACGCCGAAGAACTGCACGCCCTGGTCCTTGAAGTCCTGGTGCAGCTCTTCCAGGATGGGTGCTTCAACGCGGCAGGGTGCGCAGGCGGCGAACCAGAAGTTCAGGACTGTCACCTTGCCCTGGAAGTCCGCGGGGGCTATCTGGGTGCCGTTGAACAGCGTGCCGTTAATGGCGACGGCGGCCTTGCGGTCCGCCGCGGTGAACTCGGTCACCGAGCCGTCCCCGGCCACGTAGTTCTTGTTGTCGCCGGCTTTGGCCTGCTTGGCGAGGGCGTCTTCCTGCGCACAGGCGGACAGCCCCAGGGTCAGGGCGGTCAGGGCGGCGCCGCCGGCAGCGAGTATGGCACGGCGGGATGCGGTGCCTGAAATAGCGCGGGATGTTGCGCGGTTGTTCGTCATGTCAGGCTCCAGGGGTGCTGGCGGCACCGGGAAGAAGTACGGCAGCGGGCTCACTGTACTCAACGCGCAGGAGCGAGCCGTCGTCGTCGAACACCAGGGAGGTGATGGAGGTCAGCGTGCACTCGCGTTTGCGCGGGTCATGCCACAGCGGCCTGCCTTCGGCTCTGAGGCGGGTGGCCCAGATGGGGAGCTGGTGGCTGACCATGATGGCTTCCGGGCCGTCGGTTCCGTAGTCGCCGGCGGCCAGTTCGATGGCCCGGAGCCGGGCGTCCTCAACAGCTGACATGACGCGCGCGGCCTGGGCCTTGTACGGTTCGCCCCAGGACGGCCGGAACGGGTTGACCAGGTGGGGCCAATGCTTGGGCTTCCGGAGCTCGGCCTTGGTGACCTTCATGCCCTGGAAGTAGTTTTCCGCTTCAATGATGCGGCTGTCCGTGTGGAGTTCCAGGCCAAGCGCCTCTGCCGTGGGGGCCGCTGTCTCCTGCGCCCTGACCAGCGGCGACGCCGCGAGATAGACGATCCTTGCCCCTCGCGCGGCACGTTCGGCGAAGTGGTCGGCAAGCATCTGCGCCATTTCCCGGCCCAGCTCGGAGAGGTGGAATTCGGGCAGCCTGCCGTACAAAACGCGGTCAGGATTGTGGACCTCGCCGTGGCGGAGCAGATGGACAGTGGATTGGGGCATGTTTACCAGTTTCTCAAAGATGGCGTGCGATCCGAAATCTTCTACATTCAGTAGAACTCAAATTTTTGGAAAAATGTTCCGGAACCCGGAACAAAACATGCAAACGCATGTTTATACTGGATGCAGCGGATAGTTGAGGATTCAACAGATGAAGCGTCAAGCTATCCGGAAGTACCACCCGACAAACACAAGGAGAAACACCATGACTCTTCCCGCAGACGTCACCACCGGCACCTGGACCCTCGACAACTCGCACAGCGAGATCGCCTTCACCGTCCGGCACGCGGGCATCAGCAAGGTCCGCGGCCAGTTCAAGGATGCCGTGGCAACCCTGGACCTCGCCGACAACGTGGCCGATTCCAAGATCAGCGCCACCATCCAGACCGCCAGCTTCGACTCCGGCGATGTCAACCGCGACGGCCACGTCCGCGGCGAAGACTTCTTCGACGTCGAGGCCTTCCCGGAAATCTCCTTCGTCTCCAACGGGCTCGTGGCCAAGGGCAACAGCTACGAGCTGACGGGGGACCTCACCATCAAGGGCGTCACCCGGCCCGTTGCCCTTGAGACCGAGTTCAACGGCGTGGCCGTGGACCCGTTCGGCATGACCCGCGCCGGCGTCTCCGCTGAAACCACCATCAGCCGCAAGGACTTCGGCCTGACCTGGAACGCTGTGCTGGAAGCCGGCGGCGTGTTGGTCAGCGACAAAGTTGCCATCAACCTGGAGCTCGCGTTCATCGCACCCGCAGCATAGTTTTCTTCCTGAAGCACCCCGGCCGCCATATTTCCCCGGAATCTGGCGGCCGGGGTGCTTTGTTTTAACCCCTAGATACAGGCTGACACGCGGTCTACAGTGAGACCCATGAGCAACAGTGAAGTACCGCAGCCACAGCAGCCCCAGCAGCCCGGCGCCCAGCCGCCCGGCGCCCAGCCGCCTGCCGCCAACGTTCCTCCTGCCAGCAACGTTCCTCCGGCCGGCTACCAGCCGCCACCGGCCTACCCGCAGCCGGGCCAGGCCTACCCGCAGCCCGGTCAGCCATACAACCAGCCCGGCCAGCCGGGCGGCTTCCGCTTTCAGATGCCAACCGACGGCCCCCGCAACTTCAACGACGTTATGCCCAATGCCGGGTTCTCCGGCATGTTCAGCGTGACCGGGCTGCCCACCGAGCTCAAGGTGTCGTACTGGATCTGGCTCATCGGCGGCATGCTGGGAGTCCTTGGCGGCCTGTTCGGGGTGCTGGGCTCGCTGGCGTTGTTCGTCGTGGCACCCGGCTTGGCTGCGGTGGTCCTCGTTTTGGTGCTGGTGGCACTGGCCCTGGCGGCGGCCCAGATTGTCCTGGTCCTGAAGATGAAGGAGGGCAAGGAATGGGCGCGCCTTGCGCTCACCATCGTGGCCGGCGTTTCGCTGGTGCTCGCCGTGCTTGGCGGCAGCGTGGGCGGCGGCGGCATGGGCCAAGGCATCGGCAACAACTGGCTGGGCTTCCTCATCAGCGCCGCGGCAACGGTGCTCATGTGGCTGCCGAACTCGCAGGCCTGGTTCAACGCCGTCAAGGGCCGCGCGTAGACCGGATCCAGTAGAAACACAGTCTTGCGCGACCCCGCTGAGTTCTGTGGGAATACCTCTCCGGAATGATCCCCCGCGGCACCCGCCGGGGGTACGGTGGGAAGTAAGCCGTACTGGGGGCAGGCCAGTTGGACTGCACCCAGCAGCCGAACTGACATCCGACCTGCAAAGGACCGCTCATGAGCACGCCTGTCCCGCCTCCCGTCCCGAACGAGCCCGAGCCCGGCAACCAGCCGCCAGCGCCCCGCTACGGCGAGAACAGCCCGCAGTTCGGGCAGCCCACACCGCCGGCACCACAGTACGGGCAAAACGCCCCGCAGTATGGCCAGCAGACTCCCCCGGCACCCCGGTACGGGCAGAACGCCCAGCAGTATGGCCAGAACAACCCGCCGCAGTTCGGCCAGCCCACGCCTCCGCCCTATGGCCAGCAGCCGTACGGGCAGTCCCCTTACGCGCAGTACCCGTCCGAGCAGCCGCAGGCCACGGGATCCAACGGGGTTCCCCAGCTGGTCAATATCTCGTTCTGGCTGCTGATTGGCGCGGGTGTTGTGTATGTCATCAGCCTGCTGATGGGCATTGGCATGCTCGATGACCCGGCGATGCGCCGCGCCTTCGAAGACGCCATGCGCAGCGGTGGCGCTTCCGGCACGGAGTTTGCCTTCGACGATTTCAAGGGTGTCCTCGCCGGGTCGCTCGTGGTCTTCGCCATCATCGGCGCTGGGTTGTACGCGCTGGTGGCGTTCTTCGTCCGTAAGGGCAAGAACTGGGCCCGCATCCTCGGTACGGTTTTCGCGGCACTGTCCATTTTCGGCCTCTTCGGACCACCGAGCCTTGGAACCGTGGGGACGCTGGCCGGGATCGCAGCGATCGTGCTGCTCTACCTGCCGGCCGCGGCACCTTACTTCCGCAAGCAGCAGCCGTTCGCTAACCCGTACGGCGCCCCGGGCACCACGCCTGGAAACCCCTACGGGCAGTAGCACCAACGAGTCGCATCCACACCCTAACGGGCGTGGGCCCCATCAGCCGCCGACGAACTAGGCGGTCTGGTCCGGGGTCTGCGCCCGTTGTGCGTGATAGGCGAGGATCTGCAGTTCGGTGGCCATATCCACCTTGCGGAGGTTGACGCCCTCGGGGACCTGCAGCATAACGGGGGCGAAGCTCAGGATGCTGTGGACACCCGCCGCCACCACGCGGTCGCACACGGCCTGCGCCACGTGGGCCGGAAGTGCCAGGACCACCATGTTGGCGCCCGTCCGCTGCAACACGGCCTCCATGTCCGCAGCGTCGCTGACGCGCAGCCAGCCCACCTCATTGCCCACCACCATCTGGTCGGCGTCGAAAATTGCCACCACATCAAAACCGCGGGACTCGAAGCCGCCGTAACGGGCCAGGGCTTTGCCGAGGTTACCCGCGCCAACAATGGCGACCTTCCAGTCGTGGGTCAGTCCCAAGGCCGCGGAGATGTGACGGCTCAGGTACTGCACTTCGTAGCCCACTCCGCGCGTGCCGTAGGAACCCACATAGGAAAGGTCCTTGCGCAGGGTTGACGAGCTCACGCCTGACGCTTCCGCCAGCGATTCCGAAGATACCCGTTCGACGCCGTCGGACAGCAGCGTGTTAAGGGCGCGCAGGTAGATGGTCAACCGGGCCACTGCTGCGGGCGGTATTTGCTTGGCGGCCTCTGTACCGTGGACAGGCTGTGCCCCGTGGACAGGCTGTGTACTGTGGCCAGTTTCTGCACCTTGGACAGCCTGCGGAGATGAATCCAGTGAAGTCACTATCCCCTCCATCCCATCGCGTCGTGACTCCACTCTAGAGCCCCGCCGCTGGTGCCAACAAAGCCGGTGTCATTTCTGCGAGGCCGCTTTCCTATTGGGCCATGGCGCGTTGGAGGACGCGCTCCAGCCGGGCTTCGTCGATCTTCCAGAAATCGCGTTGGATTCCATCCACCAGGACCACGGGGATTTCCTCCGCATACCGCTCACGCAGTTCCGGCAGCTCGTCCACCTGCTGTTCCGTCCACCCGAGTCCCAGCGAGGCAGTAACGCGTCCGACGGCGTCGCGCGCCCCTGCGCACAGGTGACAGTCTGCTTTGGTGATGAGGACTACCTCGGGTTTAGCCATGCATTAACCGTATCGCCCTTCTGGGCGGAAAACAGGGCAGAGGACAGCGGCCGACGGCCGGGCGTACGGCGACGCGGGTATCCGGGCGGGCACTGGCACTCACGCTGGCACTGAAATCCTGGCCACCGAGTATTGACTAGACTCGTGGACATGCCCGAGGAGAAGTACGTCGCTGTGGTGACCCAGCCGGATGCGTTGATGCAGACCGGCGAGGCCGCCTTCTTCGACGTCGATAACACCCTCATGAAGGGCGCCAGCCTCTTCCACGTTGCCCGCAAGATGCACCAACGCGGCGCCTTCACCCTGACGCAGGCTGCGGGGTTCGCGTGGAAGCAGTTCAAATTTGTGGCGCGCGGCGAGAACATGGACGACGTCCATGCTGTCCGCGACTCCGCCCTCACCCTCGCCGCGGGAATCACTGTGGAAGACGTCAAGGCCCTGGGCGAAGAGGTCTACGACGAAATGATCGCGTCGAGGATCTGGCCCGGCGCCAAGGCACTGGCGCAGCAGCACCTCCGCGTGGGCCGGCGGGTCTGGCTGGTTACCGCAACCCCCATCGAGGTTGCCGCGGTAATTTCCACCAGGCTCGGCCTGACCGGAGCCTTGGGCACCGTGGGCGAGGTTGCCGACGGCATGTACACCGGCCGGCTGGTGGGCGACATCCTGCACGGTTCCGCCAAGGCAGTGGCAGTGCAGGCCCTGGCCCACGCCGAAGACCTGGACCTCAAGCGGTGCTGGGCCTACAGCGACTCATACAATGACATCCCGCTGCTGTCCCTGGTGGGGCACCCGGTAGCCATCAACCCCGATGCCAGGCTCCGCCGCCACGCGCGGGACAACAACTGGCCGGTCTACGACTTCCGTTCCGGCCGCCGCGCCGCCACCCTGGGGCTCAAGGCAGCAACGGCCGGCGGCGCCGTGTACGGTCTCTGGCGCGGATACTCCCGGATGCGCGGCCCCCGCATCTAGGACCCGGCCCGCCAGCTGCTGCGCCTCGCGTAGGAGCGCATCGCGGCCGAACGCGGGACGAAGGTCGCTCAGCGACCGTAGGAGCGCCTTTCGGACGTGTCTAAGCGACGGCGAGGCACAGCCGCTGGCACGCGACGAAAACAAAATGCCCGCTGCCGGGAAGGCAACGGGCATTTCACGCTTGTCGAAGTATCTCTACTTCTTATTGCGGCGCTGGTGACGGGTCTTACGAAGCAACTTGCGGTGCTTCTTCTTGGCCATACGCTTGCGACGCTTCTTAATAACTGAACCCACGAAAGTTCCTCACAAACTAGATGCAGTACCTGTCTGATGGAAATGGTCCGTGGACAGAGCTACAGACTGAAACAACTGACAGATTCTTACAATGACGTAAAACGTTCCTTAACAGGGTACCGCTTCTTGGCGATGCCCACTGACCGCGGGTAATGCTCAGGCGGTTTCGGAGTGCCCGTCCACCACAGCACCCTTGAGGTACTGCTCGACGGCGCTCTCCGGCACCCGGTACGACCGGCCGAAACGCACCGCGGGCATTTCGCCTGAGTGGACCAACCGATAGACGGTCATTTTGGAGACGCGCATGACCTCGGCCACTTCGGCCACGGTCAGGAACTTCGCGTTCGAGAAGTTCTGTTCTGCGGACATTTCCCTATTCCTTTGCTGATGGATGACGACAGTACCCCAGCTTTGATTCATATGCGGTGTGCCGATGCTGAGCCATCCACCAACCATGTGTTAGATACTCTAGAGGTTCATGGGGCTGTAGTGAAAGTCATCCGGGCAATCATTAAGCGGTCCGGCGCTTCCTGGCGGACGCCGCGAGCTGATCGAGGACCGAAACGGATACGTCCCAATCCATGCACGCGTCCGTGACACTCTGCCCGTAGACCAGTTCCGCCCGGCCCGCCGCATGCTCGGTGACATCCAGGTTCTGGGCACCGCCCACCAGGAAGCTCTCCAGCATGACACCCGCGATGGCCTGTGCCGCCTCGCCGCCGTCCTCCAGCTGTGCGCCGATTTCCAGTGCCACTTCCGCCTGCCGGTGGTGGCTCTTGCCGCTGTTGGCGTGGCTGGCGTCCACGATCAGCCGGGGGTTGAGCCCCTTGCCGGCGAGCTTGGCGGAGGCGCTTTCGACGTCGGCCGCTGAGTAATTGGGCCCCTTCCGTCCACCCCGGAGGATGATGTGGGTGTCCGGGTTCCCGGCGGTGGCCACCAGCGCGGCCCGGCCGTCGCCGTCGATCCCCAGGAATGCCTGGGCGGCAGCGGCGGCGCCGCACGCGTCGAGCGCGACCTGGAGGTCGCCGTCGGTCCCGTTCTTGAAGCCGATGGGCATGGAGAGACCGGAGGCAAGCTGGCGGTGGATCTGGCTCTCGGTGGTGCGCGCCCCGATGGCTCCCCACGAGATGAGGTCCGCCATGTACTGGGGGCTGATGGGTTCCAGGAATTCGGTGGCCGTGGGCAGTCCCAGCGCGGTGACCTGCTGCAGGAATTCCCGGGCGGTCCGGAGCCCGGTGACCATGTCGTGGCTGCCGTCCAGGCGAGGATCGTTGATCAGGCCCTTCCAGCCCACCGTCGTGCGGGGCTTTTCGAAGTAGGTGCGCATCACGATCAGGAGGTCGTCGCGGTGCTTTTCTGCCTGGCTGACCAGGCGGCGGGCGTATTCCAGTCCAGCCTTGGGATCGTGGATGGAGCAGGGGCCCACGATGACCAGCAGCCTGTCGTCCACGCCGTCCATGATGGCCCGGACTTCGTCGCGGCCACGCTCGACGACGTCCGTCACCCGGGCGTCCAGGGGCAGCTCGGCGATGAGCTCCTGGGGCGAGGGCAGCGGCGTGAATTCGCCGACGCGCAGATTGGACGTGGATTTCGAGGGAGTGGCTGTCGCGGTGCTCATGTTCGGGTCCTGTTCCAGATAGGAAGCGGGCCCAGATCAGAACCCGCCGGAGAAATGGCGAAGGGCAGAGAATGATCTCTGCCCTGTTGGCTCTGAAGGAAGATGGATGCGTGTCAGTTAGACGCGGGCTCCTCCAGAGCCAACGAAAAATACGCATACCAACGGATTGTCATAGGCAAACCATAACCGCGGGCTGCGACCGCCGCAAAATCTCGGCCGTCACACATGGAAATCCGGGCTTAAGTCAGTCGCCTCGTCCCCCCAACTGAGTAGCGCTATCTGTCGTTTTGAGCGTCCAAAACGACAGATGGCGCTACCTACTTGGTCACTTGGGTGTCAGGCCAGGAGCTCGCGGAGGTACTGCAGCTGCCTGATCCAGTGGTGCTCCTGGCCGCCCTCGTGGTTGTTGAACCGGTAGACCTCGATCTCCTTTTGTGCCGCGGAGTCGGCGCCGTAGGCATTGAAGCTGGCGAACACGGTGGACGGCGGGCAGACATCGTCCACCGCACGGAACGCGTCCACGTACACGCGGCGGTAGTAGTAGTAGTAGTAGTAGTAGTAGTAGTAGTAGTCCTCGCGGCTGCCGGCGCCCCTGGTCAGCAGCCCCGCGTAGGCCACCTCGCCCGCGGACGGGTGGGGATCCGCCGTCTCGCCGAGGATCCCGCCGTAGCCCTGGCCGCGGGTGTCCATGATGAACTGCGCATGGCCGGCCTGCGCCCACTTGGTGTCCTGGTTGACCAGGCCGCGGCCGCCCGAGTAGCCGATGTAATGAACAACCACGGGCAGCCGGGTCCCGGCGCTACAGTTCGCCGGGAGGTGCAGCCAGCCCTTGATGGGTGCGCCGCCATAGCCGGCGAACGTCACGTCAAACGTGTCGATGACCGATAAGTGGTTCTCAACAGGCCCGAACGTGGCGTTGAGCGGGGAACGTCCGGGCCTCGTCGAGCGTGGCGTCCCAGAAGTCCTGCAGATCGGCGGGCGGCGTGACCCGCGGGGCGTAGCCGCGGAGCTGGTCAAGGGGAAGGTCTAAGAGGGGCATGCTGCTGTCCGGCGGCACCTTCTTTGAGCGCGAAGGGACACTTGGGGCCCTCCGGTTGGGGCCGCAAGTGTCCTTTCGCGCTGGAGGTGGGCGCTGGGTCGTGGGCGCTGTGTGGTTGGTGGTTACAGGCGGGAGAGCTGCGGCGTGAACGTCTGCAGCTCGTGCGATGAAACCACCAGGCGGCGCAGTTCTGTGAGTCCTCCGCTGATATGCCCGGCGGCACGGGCCTGGACCAGGACATTCCCGACGGCGGTCGCTTCCGCAGGTCCTGCCACCACCTTCTGGCCGGTGGTGTCGGCCGTGAGCTGGCAGAGCAGCCTGTTCTGGGAGCCGCCGCCCACGACATGGACCACGTCCACGGTGCGGTCGGCGAGGCGTTCGGCGTCCGCGATGGCCCGCGCGTAGCAGGCGGCGAGGCTGTCCATGATGCAGCGGGTGATGGCCGCTGGGTCATCGGGCAGGAGGTCCCCGGAATGGCGGATCGTTGCGCGGATGCGGTGGGGCATGTTGTCCGGGGCGATGAAGGCGGAATCGTCGGGGTTGATCTGCGGTCCGCCCGGGGGCAGCGCCGCTGCGGCGTCGAGCAGATCAGTGAGTTCCGGAGTGTAGCCTTCGGCCGCCCAGGTCCGCTGGCATTCGCTGAGCAGCCAGAGCCCGCCCATGTTGCGCAGGTAGCGGATGGTGCCGTCCACGCCGCGTTCGTTGGTGAAGTTCGCTTCGCGGCTGGCCTCGGTCAGGACGGGATGGTTCAGTTCCAGCCCCACCAGCGACCAGGTGCCGGAGGAGATGTACGCGAAGTTCTCCTCCTGGGCGGGGACGGCGGCGACGGCGGAGGCGGTGTCGTGCGAGCCGACGGCCACCACCTTGGCGCCGGCCGGCAGTCCCACCCTGGACGCGACCTCCGGCAGCAGGGTGCCAATCGTTTCGCCGGGCTCGATCAGCGGCGGGAACAGGTCTTTCCGCAGCCCCAGGGCGGTGAGGAATTCGGTGGCCCACTCCCCCGCGACGGCGTCGAACAGGCCCGTCGTGGAGGCGTTGGTGGATTCCGTGCGGCGCTGTCCCGTCAGCAAAAAGGCGATGAGATCCGGGATCAGCAGCGCCTGCAGACCGTCCAGATCCTGCTCCGTGGCCAGTTGGTACAGCGTGTTGAACTGCAGGAACTGCAGCCCCGTGGTGCCGTACAGCCGGGCAGGGTCCAGTTTCTGGTGCACGGGCGCGACGGCGGCGCGGCTGCGGTCATCACGGTAGCTGTACGGCTGGGCCGTGAGTTCGCCAGCCTTGTTGACCAGGCCGTAATCCACGGCCCAAGTATCGATCCCGATGCTGGTGATGGTTTCGTCCTGCAGCGCCGCCACGGTGGCGGCGGCAGTCAGGCCCGCCAGCACCTCGGCGAACAGTGCGTCGAAATCCCAGCGGAGGCCGCCGTCGAGCTCCACCACGCCATTGGGAAAACGGTGCACCGTTTCCAGCTCCACGCCAGAGCCGGTAACCCGGCCCAGGATGACCCGGCCGGAGGACGCGCCGATGTCGACGGCGGCGAACACGTTGCGGGCGGAAGTACCGCCGCCGTCGATACCGTTGTTGGTTGTGCTCATCGAAGGAAGGCGGCTGCCACTCCGGCGTCCACGGGGATGTGGAGTCCGGTGGTGTGTGACAGTTCGTTGCTGGTGAGGACCGCGGCTGCGTTGGCCACGTGCTCGGGCAGGACTTCGCGCTTGAGCAGGGTGCGCTGGGCGTAGTACTTGCCCAGTTCCTGCTCGTCCACGCCGTAGACCGCGGCGCGCTTGGCGCCCCAGCCGCCGGCGAAGATCCCGGAGCCGCGGACCACGCCGTCGGGGTTGATGCCGTTGACGCGGATGCCGTATTCGCCCAGTTCTGCCGCGAGGAGCCGGACCTGGTGGGCCTGGTCAGCCTTGGTGGCGGAGTAGGCGATGTTGTTCGGGCCGGCAAACACGGAGTTCTTGGAGGAGATGTAGATGATGTCCCCGCCCATGTCCTGGGCGATCATGACCTTCGCTGCGGCCTTCGAGACCAGGAAGGAGCCCTTGGCCATGACGTTGTGCTGCAGGTCCCAGTCCTTTTCGGTGGTTTCCAGCAGCGGTTTGGAGATGGACAGGCCGGCGTTGTTGACCACCAGGTCCAGGCCGCCGAACGCCAGCACCGCGGCATCGATCGCGGCCGAAACGTGGGCTTCGTCGGTGACGTCGGACTGGACGCCGATGGCGACGTCCGCGCCGCCGAGTTCGGCGGCGACGGCCTGGGCGTTCTCCAGGTTCAGGTCGGCAATGACGACGCACGCGCCGTCGGACGCCAAACGCGTGGCAATCGCCTTGCCGATGCCCGACGCCGCGCCGGTAACCAGCGCGATGCGGGAGGCGTGCGACTTGGGCTTCGGGAGGCGCGCGAGCTTGGCTTCCTCGAGGGACCAGTATTCGATCCGGAACTTCTCGGACTCCTCGATCGGGGCGTAGGTGGAGATCGCCTCGGCGCCGCGCATCACGTTGATGGCGTTGAGGTAGAACTCGCCGGCAACGCGGGCGGTCTGCTTGTTCGCACCGTACGAGAACATGCCCACACCCGGGACCAGCACAATGGCCGGGTCCGCACCGCGCAGGGCGGGGCTGGCCTCGTCCGCGTGGCGGTCGTAGTAGGCCTGGTAGTCCTCCCGGTACGCGGCATGGAGTTCCCGCAGCCGGGCGATGGAATCCTCGATCGAGGCGTCCGCAGGCAGGTCCAGGATCAGCGGCTTGACCTTGGTGCGCAGGAAATGATCCGGGCAGGACGTGCCCAGCGCACCCAGCCGCGGATGCTCGGCCGCTGCCAGGAAATCAAGCACGACGGCGTCATCGCTGAAGTGCCCCAGCTGCGGTTTGTCCGTGGACGCCAGCCCGCGGATCACCGGGGCCAGCGCGGCGGCTTTGGCGCGCCGCTCAGCCTCCGGCAGCGCGCCGTAGCCGGGCAGCTTGGCGCCGAAGGGTTCGGCTTTGCCGTTGTCCTTGATGTAATTTTCGGCCTGCTCGATGATCCACAGCGAATTGGCCTCGGCCTCTTCGCTGGTGGCGCCCCAGGCCGTGATGCCGTGGCCGCCAAGGATGGTGCCGATGGCCTGCGGGTTGGCGTCCTTGATCGCGGCGATGTCCAGGCCAAGCTGGAAACCGGGACGGCGCCACGGCACCCAGAGAACCTTGTTGCCGAAGATCTTGGCGGTCAGGGCCTCGCCGTCCACGGCGGTGGCAATGGCGATCCCGGAGTCCGGGTGCAGGTGATCCACGTGCGCGGCATCCACCAGGCCATGTATCGCAGTATCGATCGACGGCGCGGCGCCGCCCTTGCCGTGCAGGCAATAATCAAACGCGGCCACCATCTCGTCTTCGCGCTCAACACCCGGGTACACGTTCTTCAGGGAGTTCAGCCGGTCCAGGCGCAGCACGGCGAGGTTCCCGGCCGTTAGTGTGCCCAGGTCCCCGCCGGAGCCCTTGACCCAGAGCAGCTGGACGTCCTCGCCAGTGACCGGGTCCTTCTCGGTGCCCTTGGCCGAGGTGTTGCCGCCGGCGAAGTTGGTGTTCCGCTTGTCCGCGCCGAGGCGGTTGGAACGGGAAATCAGTTGGTCAATTGTTGGATTCGTCATGGTCTTACGCTCCCCATCCGGCCTGGTGTCCGCCTTGGCGTTCGGTATTGATTTTTTCCTGGTATCCGCTGGCGGCGAAGGCGCCCATCGGGTCCGCGGGCAGGCCGCGGGATTCACGCCATTCGGCCAGGTCGGGGCGGACATCGGTGTAGAACGCGTCCATCAGCACCGCGTTCGCGGCCAGCACGTCGCCGGAGTTCTGCGCTGCCTCCAGGGCGACGGTGTCCACCAGCAGTGCCCGTGCCGTCATTTCCTGCACGTTAAGCACGGAGCGGATCTGGCCCGGGATTTTCCCCTCGATGTTGTGGCACTGGTCCAGCATGAACGCCACACCGGCGGCTGGCTCCAGTCCACCTCCGCGGACCACTTCGGCCATGATCCGGAACAACTGGAACGGATCCGCTGCGCCGACAATCAGGTCGTCATCGGCGTAGAAGCGCGAGTTGAAGTCGAACGAACCGAGCTTGCCCAGGCGCAGGAGCTGCGCCACGATGAACTCTATGTTCGTGCCCGGCGCGTGGTGGCCGGTGTCCAGGCAGACCATCGCCTTGTCGCCCAGCGCCAGGCAGTGCACGTAGGAGGTACCCCAGTCCGGAACATCGGTGTGGTAGAAAGCTGGCTCGAAGAATTTGTATTCCAGCACCATCCGCTGTTCCTCGCCGAGCCGGTCGTAGACCTTGCGCAGGGATTCACCCAGCCAATCCTGGCGGGAGCGCATATTGCCCTGCCCCGGGTAGTTGGTACCGTCCGCGAGCCAGACCTTCAGATCCTGCGAACCGGTCTGGTTCATGACCTCAAGGCACTCATACATGTGGTCCACGGCCTTCTGGCGCACGGCCGGGTCGCTGTGCGTGAGGCTGCCGAACTTGTAGTCGTCGTCCTGGAAAGTGTTGCTGTTGACCGTTCCCAGTTTCACGCCCAGGCCGGCGGCGTAGTCCGTCAGGGCAGCGTAGTCGTCCACTTTGTCCCAAGGGATGTGCAGGGCCACTGCGGGGGCCAGGCCCGTGAGGGCGTTGACCTGGGCGGCGTCGGCGAGTTTCTCTTCGATGGTGCGCGGGGTTCCGGGTGTGGCGAACACCTTGAAGCGGGTACCGGAGTTGCCGAAGGCCCAGGAAGGCAGTTCAATGCTCTGTTGTTCGAGCGTGGTCAAAACGTCGGTGGGGATAGACACGTCAGTCTCCTTTGGATGCTGGGTGGGTGAGGTCTGCCACGGCGGCCAGTTGGTCCTCGAGGTTGAATACTTCTGTGAGTTGGAGGAAGCCCTCATCGGGGGCTCCATCGAGGTCTTCGAAGAAACCGGACATTTCCGCCTGCCAGCGAGCGTTGACTTCCGTGGCGGCCATCCGCGTTTGGGCCTCAGAGAGGTTCTCGGTTTCGAAGTAGCCGATCAGGAGCCCGTCAGCGCGGAGGAAGAGTGAATAGTTGTTCCAGCCGGTGGACTTCAGGGCTTCGAGCATTTCGGGCCACACGGCGGCGTGGCGCTGTGTGTATTCCTGGATGAGACCGGGTTTGAGCTGGAGCTGGAAGCAGACGCGCCGGGTGCTCATGAGAGCACCACGTTCCGATGTTCGATGCCCAGCAGGGACGCTGCAGCCTTGATGTCGGCCGCGCGGTGACCCACGCAAAGCGCCCAGTGGTGGCCGATGCCGGTCTGGCTCCATTGGTCCACCCAGAGTCCGGGGTCCCCGCCGAAGTCCACGCGTGAGGTGGTGTTGCCGATTGCCAGCAGCGGGCCGGGAACTACTTCGCCCTCGGAGGTGATGAAGACGTAGCTGCCGTCCGGGTCCTGGCCGAGGCCGAAGGTGGTGACGGGTCCGTGCCGCACATCGAATTCGACCGAGACGCCCCAGCCGCGCTTGCCGTGGTAGACACCCAGTCCGCGCAGCAGCGGGTCCTGCGCGGACACGGCCAGATGCGCCGGTCCGTCGTGACCCATTTCCACCACGTTGTCGAAGAAGTTCAGGGCCTGGATTTCGGTGAAGGAACCGCCGGCGCCGATGGCCTGCGCGGCGAGCATGGCGATGGAGGTCCGCAATTCGAATTCGCCGGCCATGGGGATGCCGCGGGCAGTGAGGATGGAGGAGCCCAGAATCATGCCGGCACCCAGCCGTTCATGCTGTTCTCCGGCCAGCCCGCGATGGTAATAGGCCACCGAGTCAAGGTCAAAGTCCTCTACGAGGCGGTCCAGACCCACAGATACTTTGGCGCCCCAGGCGAAGTCGTCGTCGTTCACCGAATCATCCAGCACGAAAAGTCCGCGCGCCAGCTCAAGGCGTTCGGCCACCTGCGCTTCGGTGACGGCGTTGACCCGTTCGCGCAGGTCATCGAATTCGAGCACTTCCACGTGGGAACCGAAGGTCGTGGAGACGGTGGTCAGGTCGGTGGCGACGTCAAGCATGCCCGGATACAGGTGGCCCATGAGCCCGTGCCGGGCGTTCCGCAGCCGGGCGCGGACGCCGGCTGCGTGGACCCACTGGTTGATCCTTTCCCAGGCGGATTCCTGCTTCAGGTGTCCGGAGACGGAGCGGAAGTCGATGCCGGCACGGCGGAAGACGTTGGCGACCTCGGGCACCGGGCATTGTCCGCAGTAGGCGAGCCACTTGCCGGTGTCGAAGTTGGCGTGGTCCATCGCTTCGGTGGGCTGCAGGTCGATCACGAGGACGGGGGTCTTGGCCCGTTGGGCGATAGGCAGCACCATGGAGGAGGTCAGGTAAGTGGTCAGGAAGATGACGATCAGATCGCAGTCAGCGACGCGCAGCTTTTCACCGGCCTCGCCGGCTTCCTGGGCGTCGGAGATAAAGCCGGTGTCGATGACTTCCGCGTCGAGTCCCTGGAAACGGCCAGTGACGTAGCGGACGGAGTCCTGCAGCTGGGGCAGTAGTTCCGGAAACTGGGGCCAGTAAGCGCCCAGCCCGCCGGAGACCAATCCGATGCGGGTGGGCCGCCTCCGATGCGGCTGCAGCCGGGCTGCGGATTGTTTCTGGTTCGTCATGATGAGTCTTTCTTGGCAAGGCAAAGTCAAGGGAATGCGTCAGCCCCGGCGGGCAGGCGGGCCGTAGTGCGGCACCGCCTGCCCGGCGGATAGGAGCGGCAGCGGCGTGCCGGAAACCGCTAACGCGGGCCGGACGCCGATCCGCTAGAACTGGTACTTGTCGATGTTTTCGGCGTTGAAGACCGTCGGCGGGCCGACGATGACCAGTCCGCCCTCTTCGATTGTGCGTTCGCCGAGTTCACCGGCAGTGAACTTGTCCCCGACTGCTCCGGTGATCTTCCCGTCCGCCAGGGCCTTTCCCGCGAAGGCTGCAACGTAGCCGAGCTGCGCCGGATCCCAGAGCGCGAACTCCTTGACGGTCCCGTCCTTCACGAATGGGCGCATTTCATTGGGCAGGCCGAGCCCGGTGAGCGCCACCTTGCCCTTGTACGCGGACGTGGAGAGGTACCGGCCGGTGGCGGCAATGCCGACCGTGGTCGGAGAGATGATGCCCTTCAGGTTCGGGTGGGCCTGCATGAGACCCTGCGCTTCCTGGAAGGACTTGGTGTCGTCGTCATCGCCATAGACCTTGGCCACTAGCTTGATGTCCTTGTACTCCGGGTTGGACGCCAGCTCCTCCTCCATAAACTTGATCCATTCGTTCTGGTTGGTGGCGTTCGCGGTGGCGGACAGGACGGCGATTTCGCCGCTGCCGCCGATCTGCTCGGCGATCAGTTTCGTCTGGATCAGAGCCACTTCTTTTGCCACCACCTGGCTAATGAACAGGTCGCGGCAGTCGGGGTTGGCGTCCGAGTCGAAAGCGACAATCTTGGCGCCGGCGGAACGCGCTTCGCCCAGGGCGGTGCAGACGGCATCCGGGTCATTGGCAGCGATCACAATGACATTCGTGCCGGCCTGCGTCTCGGCGTTGATGAAGGAAACCTGGCTGGACGCCGAGGCCTCAAGTGGGCCTACGACCTGAGAGGAGGCGAAGCCTGCCTCCTGGGCACCTGCCTTGCCGCCGCCCAGGACAACGTCCGTGTACGGGTTGTTCAGCTGCTTGGGGATGAAGGTGATTTTCTGGTCCCCTCCCGCGGCGGGGCTGCCGCCGCCGGCAGATCCCGAGCCGCCATTGCAGGCGGTCAGGGCCAGCGCAGCCACGGCGGTAACCGCGACCAGGCTCCCCAAACGACCGATCGGGCCTGTGTTCTTTCGGTTCAACATCATTGTTCTTCCTTTTTCCTCGTGCGGTAAATGCATCCGGTTCCGTGCGGACGCGGTTGCTGGTGAGCGGTTGTTCAGGTCGATTTCTGGCTAAAGCTTCGGCGGACGCGCCGGGTGTGCCGCCATTCTTTGACGGCGGAGCCGATGCTCGGCGCCACCACGGAGAGGATCAGGAGCAGACCGGTCACTGTGATGAGGACGACGTCGGACACCCGTCCCAGCCGCAGGGCGTAGTTCAGTGTCCCGATCAGCAGGACACCGGCGATGACGCCGGGGATGGACCCTTTGCCGCCGAAGATCGATACGCCGCCCAGCAGCACGGCGGCAATGACTGCCAGCTCCAGGCCCGAGGCGTTGTCGCTTCGGGCACTGGTGTAGCGCAGCGTCCAGTAGATACCGGCAAGTGCTGACACTGCGCCGGATCCCACATAGAGCCAGAATTTGCTGCGGGCCACTTTGATGCCCACAAAGCTTGCGGCTTCCTTGCTGTATCCCATCGCGAAAAGGCCGCGTCCGAAGGGCGTTAAGTGCAGCAGAACCCCGAAGAAGATCATCACCAGGACGACGCCGATCATCACCGTCGGGATGCCGGTTCCGCCAAGTTTGGAGGTGAAGAAGGCGGTCAGCGCCTTCGGGAAGTTGGCCACCGCGTTATCTCCGATGACCACCAGGGCCAGGCCGCGGAAGAGTGCCAGGGTGCCGATCGTGACCGCCAGTGAAGGCAAGCCAAGGACGGCGATCAGAAATCCGTTGAACATTCCGGCGATGATCCCGGCCAGGAGGCTGATCACCAGCACTAGCCAGATATCCATGCCGCCAGCCCAGAGCACGCCCATCAGGGCGCTGGTCAGGCCGGCGGTGCTGGCGACGGAGAGATCGATTTCCCCCGTGATGATGATGAGCGTCATCGGCATCGCGATCAGCAGCACCGGGATGACATCCAGGAGCAGGAATCCGGTAGTAACCGGAGAGGCGAAGCGTGGGATGGCGATGGCTGCGTAGATCAGGAAGGCGGCCAGTGCGTAGATGGTCAGGGCGTCGCGGCCCGCCAGGATCCTGGCCGCCCCGGTCCTGCCTTTGGGTTCCGTGACCAAGGGCTTGGTGCTGTCAGTCACAGGGGCTGATGCACTGCTGGTGGACGAAGTGGTCTCAGACATTCCGGGCCTCGCTTATCCGCAGTTTCTTGGCTGTGCGCAGGCTCGCCACGCGGTCGATGATGATGGCAGTGAGGATCAGCACGCCGACTATGGCCTGTTGCCAGAATTTGTCCACGCGCAGTGCGGTCAGGGAGCTGGTGATGGTTGTCAGGAGAACGGCGCCGAGGGCTGCTCCCGCCACGGATCCGCTGCCGCCGAATATTGCCACGCCTCCGACGACGGCTGCCGCGACTACGTCCAGTTCCATGCCGGCGCCGGTGGTTGCGCCGACGGAGTTGAATCGGCTGGCGTAGAGCACACCGGCCAGACCGGCCAGTGCACCGTTGGCAAGGAAGGCCAGGAATACGCGCTTGGATACCTTAATGCCGAACGCGGTGGCCGCATCCGGGTCCGAGCCGATGGCGTACAGGTCCCGGCCCGGACGGGTGCCGGACATGTACACCGCCACGGCGATGACGACGACGATGGCCAGCAGTGTGATGATGGGGAACCCCAGCACGGTGTTCACCGAGAGGGCGCCGAAGGCGTCCGGCCGGTCACCGGCGAAGAACTGTTTGCCACCTGCCCAGGCGTTGTTCAGGCCGCGGAACACGTAGAGCGTCCCGAGGGTAATGACCAGCGCGGGCACTTTCGCTACCGTCACCAGCAGCCCGTTGAAGGCTCCCAGCAGCGCCCCGAATGCCATTCCGATCGCGAAGACGGCGATGATCGGCAGATCAGGCATGGCCGAGAAGATGAACCCCGTGCCGAAGGCAACTAAGCCAAGCATGGACCCGACGGAGAGGTCGATGTTCCGGGTAATGATCAGCAGTGTCTGCCCAGCCGCCAGAATCATGATGATCGTGGCGTTCAGCAGCAGATCTTTTACGCCCTGGGGCGAGAGAAACAGCGGATTGTTCAGGTAGGTGATGAGTACCAGGAGTGCCAATGCGATCAGCACGGGCAGTTCGCGCAGCCGCAACACCGAGGCCAAGGCGCCCCTGCCAGCGGCGGGAGTCGTCGTCGTCTTGGTTTTCTTGTGGTCCAGAGCGGAGCTCATGGGGTCCCCCCTGCGGAAGTTGCTGCGTGCATAACTGATTCGGGATTCGCCTCGGCGCGGTCAAGTTCGGCAGTGATCCGGCCCTCGCGCATGACCAGTACCCTGTCTGCCATGCCGAGGACTTCGGGCAATTCGGAGGAAATCATCAGAATGGCGATCCCCCGGCCCGCAAGGTCTGAAATGAGCCGATGGACCTCGCTCTTGGTGCCGACATCGATGCCGCGGGTAGGTTCATCAATGATCAGCAGCCGCGGGTCGGTGGCCAGCCACTTGGCGAGCACCACCTTCTGCTGGTTGCCGCCCGAGAGCGTGGAGACGGCGTGCTCCTGCGAGCCGGTCTTGACCTGCAGCCGCCGGCTCCAGTCCTGGGCTGCACGGCGTTCGGCGGCACCGTTGATGAGCCCCGCCGTCGCGAACTTGTTGCGCAGCGTGAGGGTGACGTTGCGGGCCACGGAAAGGTTCATGACCAGGCCCTGCTTGCGGCGGTCCTCCGGGACAAAGCCCATGCCGGCGGTAATTGCAGCCTGAGGATCCCGTGGTTTGAGTTTCCGGCCCTCGAAGTTGACATCGCCGGCGTCGTAGGGGTCGATCCCGAAGACGGCGCGGGCAACCTCTGTCCGGCCGGCGCCAACCAGACCGGCCAGTGCGACGATCTCCCCCGCGCGGACCTCGAAGCTGATGTCGCGGAAGACCCCGGCCCGGCTGAGCCCGTCCACCTTCAGGACCACATCCCCTATTTCCGCAAGCGTCTTGGGGAATAGCGCTCCGATGTCCCGGCCAACCATCTCGCGGACAATCTGCGAAACGGTCACTTCGACAGTCTGGTGGGTGGAGATGTACCGGCCGTCCCGCATCACGGTGATCCGGTCGCAGAGATCGAATACCTCATCGAAGCGGTGTGAGATGAACAGGATGCCGGTTCCCTTATCCCGGAGACTGCGGGCAACGGCGAACAACCGGTCCACCTCCACCCCGCTAAGCGCGGCCGTCGGCTCATCCATCACCAGCACCTTGGCGTCCAGCGAAATGGACTTGGCGATCTCGATGATCTGCTGGTCTGCGATGGACAGGCCCTCGGCTATACGCGTCGGATCAATGGGGACGCCGAGCCGCTCGAAAAGCTTGGCCGCCTCGCGGACCATGGCGGCCCGGCTGATCAGTCCGAACCGGCCCTTGGGCTGGCGGCCGATAAAGATGTTCTCCGCAACGGTCAGGTCCGGAAAGAGCGTGGGCTCCTGGTAGATGACGGAAATTCCGGCGGCTTTGCTCTCGGCGACATTGCGGAACTGGACGCTCTCGCCGTCGACCCTGAAGTCGCCCGAATCAGGGTGGTGCAGGCCGGCGAGGATCTTAACCAGGGTGGATTTACCGGCGCCGTTCTCGCCCACCAGGGCATGAATCTCGCCTTCCAGGATTTCGATGGTTCCGTCGGCCAGGGCTACCACCGGGCCGAACGTCTTAGCTGCGTGCTTCAAGGAGAGCGCCATCCTGCGCTCACGCTCCGGGGGGCCGGAGCCGGGTTGTGACCTGGTTGTCTGCTGCATAAATTGACCGCACCTTTGGGGCTGGAAGACGATGATAATGAATCGTTTCATAATTCCTGTGATTTGAATCATAGGCTTCTCCAGCCATGCACGTCAAGAGAGGCGGGAGATAGGCGTCCATGATTTTGATTCGTTTCATTGAAAGGTTTCAAATCAGCGATGTCACGGGTATTCTGGGCCCTATGCGTCGCACTGTCCGCAAGCGCAGACTGTTGCGCCACCCACGATGAGGAGTTCGGACATGGTTTCAGCCAGTGTCAAGGACGTCGCGGCACTGGCCGGCGTGTCCGTGGGGACGGTTTCCAATGTGCTTAACCACCCGGATAAGGTCTCTACAGCTGCCTTGGCGAGGGTCCAGGCCGCCATCGACGCGCTGGGCTTTGTCCGCAACGATGCCGCCCGGCAGCTGCGCGCCGGCATGAGCCACAGCATCGGGTTGGTAGTCCTGGATGCTGCGAATCCGTTTTTCACCGATCTGGCCAGAGGTGCCGAAGACCGGGCCGCCGCGGAGCATTTCACCGTGCTGGTGGGCAACAGCAACGAGGACGCGGCGCGGGAATCCGCCTATCTGGATCTCTTTGAACAGCAGCGCGTCCGGGGAGTGCTGCTGTCTCCGGTCGGCAACGTCATCCCGCGGTTGGAACAGCTGCGCAGACGGGGCATCCCCACCGTCCTCGTGGATCGGCAGACTGATAACCGGAGCTTTTCCTCCGTGGCCGTGGATGACCTGGCTGGCGGTGAAATGGCGGTGCGCCACCTGCTGTCCCTGGGCCGCCGGCGCATTGCGTTCGTGGGCGGGCCGGTGAACATCCGGCAGGTGGCCGACCGGCTGTCCGGGGCGTGCAAGGCCATCCTGGGGGTGGCAAATGCCACGCTGGAGGTCATCGAGACCGAATCCCTGACTGTGCTCTCAGGGACGAGGGCAGGTGAGATGATCCAGCGCCGGCCTCCCACCGAGCGTCCGGATGCGGTCTTCGCCGCCAACGATCTGCTAGCCGTGGGTGCCCTCCAGGGTCTGATGCTGACAGGTGGCGTGCGGGTGCCCCAGGAAGTTGCCTTGATCGGCTACGACGATATCGAGTTTGCCGCGGCCGCCGTGGTACCGCTGTCCTCCATCCGCCAGCCAAGCGCACTCATCGGGTCCACGGCCCTGGACTTGTTAATCCGGGAGGCGAGCCCAGAGGTCGGTTTTGAACCCCAGCAAGTGGTGTTTCCGCCCGAGCTGGTGGTCAGGGCCTCCACACAGGGCTGACGGCCGTAGCCCGGCCCGGCAACTTCGACGCAAATATCTCCGGATTGGACCTCGCTATTTCGCGAGATCCAACCCGGAGATTCTTTGTTCTTACTTGGGCTCACGCATTGTTCCGGTCCATCAGCCCCCCTAGCATCAGGCTTCCGGCTCCGAAGAGAGTGCCCGGCCGGAAGAGGCTCGGTGTTGGATCATCCATTGGCGCCTCGGGGAATGGAAGCGCTGCTTCTGGCTATTGGGCCTCCAATCCCCGGAGGCGCCCCGTCCGGATCCAGGGGTGCCGGCGGCTCATCCGGCTGGTTGGGGCCCGGCAAAACCTTGGGATCACGGGCAAAGGGTGATTCTCCCGGCTCCTGCTGGGCCGGTGTGCCCCGGGGTACCGGTTCACGTTCGGATATGTACTGTCAATCTCCCGCATGGAGCTGGTATCAGTGCCGGCATGGCGTTCGGCTCCGGTCCGGTCCGGTCCGGTCAATCTCGTCGTCGGGGGGCCCCCGTGGCAGTTCAAGTCTGCGGCGTCGAGGCCCCTTCACGGGCGGCCATCCGGGCCCGCACACTGCGTCGAAATCGCCACATTCCACGTCGCCCGCCAGCAGGCCGTCCTGGCCAGGGAGCAGCGTCCAGTTGTGCCAGCCGGGGGGCATCCTTGGTGGCCTGGAGCATCTCCGGCCCAGACAGTCGCATGGCGCCGCCTGCACTCATCGCTCAGTCCGGGCTGGGCCGACGAGCGAAAATACGCCCTCATTCGCGACTCCGCTGAGATTTCCCCTTCTTGAATCAATTCATTATTACGATTCAAAGTACTCTTGAACTCAAGCAGGTATCAGGCAATTTGCACCCCGCTACGTATGAGAGCTTGGAGAAACATGAAGCGGTCAGCCAGCGTCAAGGATGTTGCCAACCATGCCCAGGTGGCCGTGGGCACGGTGTCCAACGTCCTGAACTATCCGGACAGGGTCTCGCAGCGGACCAAGGACCGGGTGCTGCGGGCCATCGATGAACTCGGTTTCGTCCGCAATGACGCCGCCCGCCAGCTGCGCGCCGGCCACAGCCGGACCATCGGGCTGATCGTGCTCGACGTCGGCAACCCCTTCTTCACGTCGGTGGTCCGTGCCGCGGAGGATGCCGCAGCGCTCCAGGGCAGCGCCGTGCTGTTGGGCGACAGCGGCCACAACACCAGCCGGGAATCGAACTACATCGACCTTTTCCAGGAGCAGCGGGTGCAAGGCCTCCTGATCTCGCCCGTGGGCGACGTCACCGCCCGCATCGACCAGCTCCGCGAACGCGGCGTCCCCACTGTCCTGGTGGACCGGCTCGCCGATGAGAGCAAGTACAGCTCTGTTTCAGTGGACGACGACGCCGGCGGTTACCTCGCTGCCCGGCACCTGCTGGACACCGGCCGCCGTCGGCTCGCCTTTGTGGGCGGCCCCACTTCCATCCGCCAGGTGGCGGACCGCCTTCAAGGCGCAGAACGCGCAGTGAAGGAGGAGCCCGACGCCACCCTGGAGGTCCTCGATTCCGACGAGCAGACGGTGCTGGCCGGCCGCAGCGTTGGCAACCTGCTGGTGGAGCGGGGGCGCGCGGACCTGCCGGACGGCATTTTCTGCGCCAACGATCTGTTGGCCCTGGGCGTGATGCAGTCCCTGACCATGACGCACACGCTGCGGATCCCGGAGGACATTGCTCTGATCGGTTACGACGACATCGACTTTGCCGTCTCCGCCGTCGTTCCACTCTCCTCCATCCGGCAGCCCACCGAGGCGCTGGGGCGCACGGCCATCGAGCTGCTTGCGGAGGAACTCGAATCCGACAATCCGAAGCACCGGGCCGTCATCTTCACCCCCGAACTGGTGGTGCGGCAGAGCACCGGGCCGGCTGAAAACACATCGATGTAAGCGTTGGTTAGCCAGTCAGAAGGGCCGCTAACCAGCACTTCCTCCCGCCCTTGATGGAACCCTCCGAGACCCCACAGTTTCCCCTTGTCAGCTCCCCCGAACGTGTGGGACTCTGCTGGGAGGAGCGAGAGGTCCGTGAGTCCAGTGGCACAAAGCACGGAGATCGACGGCGCTGCTGTCGACGAATTACAGACATCCTTTCGGGGCGAACTCGTCCGCCCGGATGATGCCGGCTACGACGAGCACCGCAAGGTGTGGAACGGGTCGATTGACCGCCGTCCCGCCCTCATAGCCCGCTGCACCGGCGTCGCAGATGTACGCGCTGCCATCCGGCTGGCCCGGTCGCAGGACCTGCTGGCCGCCGTGCGCGGTGGCGGTCACAGCTTCCCCGGCCTGTCCGTCTGCGACGACGGCCTGCTCATCGATCTGGGCCCGATGAAAGGCATCCGGGTGGACCCCGAGGCACGGACGGTCCGTGTCCAGGCCGGCGTGCTGCTCGGCGAACTCGATCGCGAGACGCAGGAGTTCGGCCTCGCCGTTCCGTCGGGAATCGTCACTCATACCGGGGTTGCGGGCCTGACGTTGGGCGGCGGCATCGGCTGGGTCATGCGGAAATACGGACTCACGATCGATCAGCTGCTGTCCGTGGACGTGGTCACCGCCGACGGCGAGCTGGTCCGGGCAAGCGAACATCAGAACACCGACCTCTTCTGGGGCGTACGGGGCGGCGGCGGGAACTTCGGCATCGTCACCGACTTCGAGTTCCGGCTGAACCCCGTGGGCCCGTACGTTATGGCCGGTCCCGTCTTCTGGCAGATGGAAGATGCCCCCGAAGTGCTCCGCTTTTACCGGGACTGGATCGCGGACTGCCCCGACGAGCTTATGACCATCGCCGTGCAGCGGAGGGCCCCGGCACTGCCGATCGTGCCGCCAGACCTGGTGGGCAAGCTCGTCATTGCGGTCACCGCCTGCTACACGGGACCTGTCGAGGACGGCGAACGGGTCCTGCGGCCACTGAAGGAATTCGGATCGTCCGTGCTCGATTTTTGCCGACCCAAGCCGTTTCTGGAGCATCAAAAGACGTTTGATCCATCGTTCCCGCACGGCTGGCACTACTACGTCAGGTCCTGTGACGTCGCGGCCCTCAGCGATGACGTCATCGACGTCGTAGTGGAGCACGGCAGCCGCATCAGCTCGCCCGTCACCAGCGTCGCCCTGTGGCAGATGGGCGGAGCTGTAGGCAGGATCGACGACGATGCTACCGCGTTCAACGGCCGCCAGGCCGGGTTCACGTTCAACATCAACGGCAACAGCAAGACCGCCGACGGCTTTGACGGCGAGCGCCAGTGGGCGCGGGACTACTGGTCAGCCCTGGCGCCCCACCACACCAGCGTCTACGTGAACTTCCTCATGGAAGAGGGCCAGGAGCGCGTCAGGCACGCGTATGGCGCCGCCAAATACGACCGGCTCAAGGCACTCAAGCGCACATACGATCCCACGAACTTCTTCAGGCTCAACCAAAACATCAGGCCTGACTGATGACCCTGCTATTGGATCGAAGAACATCATGCTCAAAACCCTGCTGTGCAAGATGAACCTGCGCCACGATTGGCACATCCAAACCACGGACGACGGCGGCCGCTACCGGCGCTGCACACGCTGCGGTAAGTACCAGGAAGGCGGCAGTGGCGGCCGGAACGGCAACTGGGCAGCGCCACTGGGCATGTAACTGTGCATGTGACTGGGCAGGCAACGGTCCCACCACGCCTCCGCCCGGGAACAACAGCTGCCCTGCCCCGCACGAACGGTGCGGGGCAGCACCGGTCATGCGGGGCAGCACCGGTCATGCGGGGCAGCACCGGTCATGCGGGGCAGGACCGGTCATGCGGGGAAGGGCCGATCATGCGGGGCAGGGCCGGTCATGCGGGGAAGGGCCGATGGATTCCCGCGGCCCGCAAGACACACACCCGGGCGGCCGGCGAGTACGTCTGGCGCCCCGACCACGGCAGCATCGTCCGGGCTGGCGGACCGTCTCCCGGCGAACCGTCCGCCGCCGAGGGCGAGCTGACCGAGAACCTGTCCTGGAACGGGCCCGACGGCGCTCCCATCCTGACCGAACAGCGCACCTGGACGTGGGCCGCCGTCGGGCCTTCCGCCTGGCGCCTCACCCTGGACTTTGCACTCTCCCCTGCCGGCAATCAGCCGGTGAGCCTGGGAAGTCCGGGTTCCAACGGCCGTGTTGGGGGCGGTTACGGCGGGTTCTTCTGGCGCCTTCCCGAATGTTCCGGGGCGCGCGTCTGGACGCCTTCGGGGGTGGGTGAGTCCGCCGTGCACGGGAGTGTAACGCCGTGGCTCGCCTGGTCGGGCGGGTTCACGGGGGGAACGTTCGACGGCGGCACTCGCGTTGGCGCCGTTCGCGACGGCGCGGCCACGCTCGTGTTCGTCGCCGCGGCGGGTTCAACGGACCCGTGGTTCGTCCGGGTGGACGGATACGCGGGAGTTGGCCAGTCGCTGGCCTGGGACGCGCCGGTCATCGCCGAACCCGGCGCCCCGGTTCGCCGCAGCGTGACCGTGTTCATTGCCGACGGGATTTTGGGTACGGAAGACATTGAGACATTGATCAATACACAGGGGGACAACTCATGAGCCAGACAACAACCGCTGCTACGCCGCCGTCGCAGCTGACTGAAGCCGCCACCTTTGCGGACCAGGGCCGCCGCACGCCGCCCGCCTCCATCCCGGACCGTGCCATCAAGCGGCGCCGGGTCCTGGACATTCTGGCCGCCAAGGGGCAGGACTCGTTGCTGCTCACCACGCACACGGCGCTGGCCTGGTACCTGGACGGCAGCCGCGTCCACATCAGCCTGGCCGGCGATCCCATCGCCGCGCTGCTGGTGGACCGGGATGGCGACCACCTGGTGACGTTCAACAACGAGGCCGGGCGGATTGCAGCCGAGGAGCTCCCCACCGGCGTCTCACTCCACACCGTGCCCTGGTACGGAAACCTGCACGAGGCTGCCGCCGCCGTCGGACATTCTTCCGGAGTGCACGCCGGCACCCCGCTGACCGAGGCCTCGGTGGCCACCGAATTGAGGGCTGCCCGGCAGCAACTGCTGCCCGGCGAGAGCGCCCGCTACGCCCACCTCAGCGCGGAACTGGCCGGCATCATGACCGATGTGTTGTCCACCGCCCGACCTGACACCACCGAATTCGAACTGGTGTCCGCCCTGGCCGGCCGCGTGGTTGGAGCGGGCGCGGAGCCGCTGGTACTCCTGTGCAACGGCATCTCCCGGAGCGACTTCCGGCACCCGCTGGCCACGCACGCGCCCCTCGGACGCCGCGCCATGGCCGTGGTGTGCGCCCGCCGGGACGGCCTGGTCGCGAACATCACCCGCTGGGTAAGCTTCGACGCCGGGACCCCCGAAGAGCTCGACGCCGAGTCCCGCATCGCGGCCGTGGAGGCGGACATCTTTGACGCAACAGTTCCCGGTGCACGGCTGGACCTCGTCTTCGGCGAGATCAAGGCGGCCTACGTCCGCCACGGCTTCGGCGCGGAGCAGTGGGAGCAGCACCACCAGGGCGGACCGGCGGGCTATGCCGGGCGGGATCCGCGCGTCACCGCGGCAGCCACCGACACCGTCGTCCTCAACCAGCCGTTCACCTGGAACCCGTCAGGACCCGGCGTGAAGATCGAGGACACGGTCCAGCTCACCGCGTCCGGCATGAAAGTCCTGACGGTGGATGACCGCTGGCCCGCTGCCACCGTGAACGGCCTCAAGCGGCCGGTGACGCTGCAGCTGTAGGCCCTGCCGTTAGACGGCATAGAGAAGCCCAGCGACGGTCGTCCCGGGGCTTCTCCAGGGTCGGTGATCGAACGGGGGTCTTGTGGCACAGGCTGTCTTGAGCGAGACTCATTGAGCACATGATGAACTGATCATTTGGATTGCAGGACAAAACCAGCGGGAAGGGGACGCAAGGGCGCGTCCGTGTCTGCTCCGTGGCAACGACGCCGCCGGGGCGGATCCCGCAGACCGGGAGGATTGCTATGGCCGGAATGTTCGAACTGTTCGTTGACGCGGAGTCGTATTTCAGGTTCCGTCTGACTGCGCCGGATGGCACCGTGATGGCAGTGTCCAAGGCTTTTGACAACAAGAACGCAGCTGTTGCCGGTATCGCCGCCGTGCGTGAATACGCGGGCATGGGACTGATTGCCGATGTTTCCCCGACGGAGAGGCGGGCCACGCCGCCGGAGGCACGTGACGTCACTGTCCAAGTTCGTGAAGTCCGGCGCATTCCGGCTGCTGACCTTCACGCACGTTCCCGGGAAATCCATCGCGCCACCAGCGAACGTCGATGGGCCGGCGCAGTTTAACGCTCTCGACTCCAACAGCCCGGCCCGGGCCCTTCGCGAAGACCCGGATCCATTCGTTCGCCGGCTGCCGACCTCGGCTCGTTATATCGTCGCGACCGGTTGTTCCTGCGACCGGTCCGCGGTGCGCATGGAGCGCTGCGCGAGGCCCGACGTTGACGTCGCTGTAGTCCCCGGCACCTCCGTGCACTTGATCGTGCTCGGAGCTGTGTACTTGGCAGCGTCAAAGAATCTACCTGGTTAGTGCGTGCTCCAGCCATCGGGCTGCAAACCATCTATATCGGTGAATCCGTACTCTCTGGCAAGTTGAGCGGAGCTGACCGACTGCTGATTCCATTTCCCGCGGTCAGGGTCCGCTGCCAGCGCAGCTACGGCCCGACCGACATAGCGGGGTGACTCCGAGAAAGCGAAACCTGCGGGGGCGTCTGGGTATCCGCCGACCAGGCCGGGGTCCAAAGCGTCGCGCCAGTTGGTTTCGGTGACTCCGAAGCTATCGAGCATCATCTCCGACCGTAGCCATGCAGGCGTGATGGCGATCGCCGTTACTCCGTGCGGTTCCAGTTCGTGGCCTTGAGAAAAGGCCAACCGATTGACCGCGACCTTGGCCAGGTCGTAGAACACCGAGATCCGGTACTCAGTGGCGTTGAATTTGGTAGTCCCATCGGTGACCTTAATGAGAAGACCCCCACGCTTGGTGATTAGCAGCGGAAGCGGACTGTACGAGGTGATCAGATGAGTGTCAATGGCTAGTCGCAGGATGCGCAGCCCTTTGTCTAGGTCGTGCTCCCAGATAGGGGTGTTCCACTCGGCTGGGCCACCTTCCAGGACCTCAGCACCCCAGATGTCGTTGACCAGCACATCGAGACCGCCATATTCAGTTCGGATCCGCTGAGCCAAGCTTCGGACCTCTTCGGAGTCGAGATGATCGACCTGGATGGCGACTCCGGCGCCGCCGAGCCGTGTGACCAGATCGGCCGGGATTTCCGCTGAAGCTGGTCGTGACCATCAAGCCTGATGGCACGCAGGCAGTGGATATTCAGTGGCCAGACATTAGTGAAGCAGAGATTGTCTTGGCGATCACGAGATGCCGCACCTTCTTGCTGCCCGGGGAAGACAACTACTTGCCGAAGATCCTAGCCTCGATGCGAAGGCTGTACAGCGATCCCAAATGGATGGTCCTCCACGAGGCACTGGAACAGGACATTGCTGCAACGATAAGCGGTAAGGACCTCAGATAGAACCTAATGTACAGCGGCAGTTGGAAGGCCGATCAGCCTCCCGGAGAGGCAGACATGATCGGCGATTCCGAGCTGGCGATGCACTACATCTACGGCGAGGTGCTCCACGAAGATGAATGGCGCCGACAAGAGCTTGCCAAGCATGGCCTCGATAGCAACTCGACGAAACTGGCTGTCATTATGCAGATGAACCTGGTGATGAAACGAGTCCACGCCATTCGCCATGTACTCCGCCGAATGGAACGTTCAGAGTTTCCCTAGTCCGCGCCGGAACTCAGATCCTCACCCGGTGGTGCTCGTGTCAACCTGATCGGAGCCCACAAGGACGGCCCGAACGGTACCCACCTGAGCGACACGCCCGGTGCCCGCGCAACGAGTCTTGCTGAGTGTGCCCTCGGGGACCATGGCTCCCAGCGCCGCCTTCGCTTCTTCGTACGTCTCACCTACGGCGTTCACGCGTGCGAAACTGCCGTCTGCGCCGTCAATGGTGCCTGCAATCACCACCCCCAAACTTTAGCCACAACCCAGCCTTGGCCTCTGGGTTTGAGCTACTTCCGGAGGGGCAACGAACCTGCGATCATTCAAGCAGGCCTCCTGAAGGTGGGACCGAACAACCGGGCCGGTTGCGTTCCGTCCCACACCGAGGTACCCCGTGGAGGACCCACATGCATCCCCTAACCCTGATCATTATTGTCCTGGCTGCGGCGGTTCTGTGGATTGCAGTTACTGGGAGTCTGCTTGCACACCTCGCTCACTCAGAGCGCCGTGAAGGGCTGAGAGAACCCCGTAAGAGTAGGAGTGCGAACGGCCTAGGGCGGGGGCATGGGACCAAAACCACGAGGCGACTGAAAGTGCGGCGCGTGCGGCCGCCTCGGCGGGTAGCCCTGCACAGTCGAATTAGGTAGGCACTACTCGAGAACGGGACCGGGCATCCCCTAGGGTGGAGACCCGGCGTCGCCGGTGATTCGACGCGGTACCTTTCATGAACCGGATGTTTCGGGCAAATCGACATGGCCCGCCTGATCCGCAGGTCACTTATTTCAGGCCAGTCAGGCTCCAAATAGGCGCGGCGGCGGATGATGGAGGCAAGCGAAGGGTCATCGGGTTGCTAGCGGCGGCGGTTATCACCACGCTCATCTTCGGCAGTGTCTATGTCTCACTCCAGCAGCTCGGCCGCCGCTCAGCGAATGCGGCACCGACGGCTGCCGCTGCGGCACAGGTCCAGCTGATCGGTTCGGAGCCACCGGGGGCGCCGCGACTGGAACTGAGCCCCGACAGTTGAGTCTTCATCATCATCTATGGGGAGGACGACAAGCCGACATCCGGGACTGTCACCCTCCACGGGTCACTTCCCGTCCTTCCCACCGGGTCAAATTTGGCGGGTTCTTCCCCGCCGGCGTCAACGGAAAGCTCAAGAGGAGCGGCGGCAGCTGAGGCGCATTCATCCTGAGGCGATAAAGCCGCCGCGGACCTCAACGGGGCGGGCTGGCTGCCAGCCCTTTCGGAGGCAGCCCAGGAACTAAAAACCGGCAGAGCAGCAACAGCAAAGCAACGACGGCGAGGATCACCACAAATTCAGTCGACATTTCCACAGACTACAGAGGCGCCGCAGGGAGTGCGCCTTGGATTCCAGTTCCCCGTCATCGAGGGGCCCAGGAACCCCCGCCTGGGGCCCCGGTTGAGTTCCGGCGTTGGGTCGCTGGATACGCCGGCTTTGACGTCGTCGCATTTGAGGGGTACCTAATCTGGCGCGCCACTTCCCTCGAGAAAATGGTGCTGCCTGCCCGAAGGTTACGGGACCGTAAGGTTTGGTCTCTGGCGTGGAGGCCGGGCGGAGCGCATAATCGTCACGTGCTGGCCGTGACCCTCGTCAGCATGCGATGGGGGCACGCGAGGGCGCTTTTTGGGCGGATGGGGTGAGTGGATTGTCAACGAGCCAGGCATTGGATGATGTGGTCAGGGTCGCGCGGGAGCACGCCGAGAGGGTGGACACCGACGGGGTGTACCCCGTTGAGGCGGTCGCAGAGTTGCGGGCCGGCGGCCTCCTGGGGCTGGTGCTGCCCGTCGAGGCCGGCGGTGCCGGTGCCGGGCCGGAGGTATTCACCGAGACGGTCAGTGCGCTGGCGGAGGCGTGCGGTTCAACGGCGATGATCTATCTGATGCATGCCGCCGCCGCAGTCACGATTGCGGCGGCGCCGCCCCCGGATCTGCCCGACCTGCTGGCCGGGATGGCGCGCGGGACAACGCTGGGCACGCTGGCCTTCAGTGAGCGGGGATCCCGGTCGCATTTCTGGGCGCCCGTCTCGATCGCGACCGCCAGCGGGACTACTGTCCGGTTGCGCGCGGATAAGAGTTGGGTGACGTCGGCCGCTCACGCGGATGTCTTTGTGGTCTCGACCGGTGCGCCCTCGGGCGTGCCCGGTGAGGTGGACCTGTATGCCGTTCCCGCCGGTACGCCGGGTTTGAACGTGGCCGGTCCCTGGCGTGGGCTCGGGCTGCGCGGCAACGACTCCGCACCGATGACTGTCGACGCTGGCATTCCGGTCGGGTACCGGCTGGGCGGGCCGGCGGCGGGCTTCGCGCTGATGATGGAGACGGTGCTGCCGTGGTTTAATCTCGGTAACGCGGCGGTCTCGCTGGGTCTGGCATCTGCAGCTGCCCGGGCCGCTGTCGAACACGTTGGAGCGGCCCGGCTCGAACACCTGGGCCAGTCCCTGGCTGGGTTGCCTACGATCCGGGCCCAGATCGCCCGGATGGGCATCAGCCTGGCGGCGCAGCGTGCTTATCTGGCCCATGCCGCGGGCAGCGTCGCGGCTCCCGGGGAAGAGACGATGCTGCATGTGCTCGGGGTCAAGGCCTCGGCCAATGACGCGGCGCTTGAGATCACTGACGCTGCCATGCGTGTCTGCGGGGGTGCGGCGTTTTCCAAGCACCTGCCCATCGAGCGGGCCTTCCGTGATGCGCGGGCGGGCTCGGTCATGGCGCCGACCGCGGATGCGCTCTATGACTTCTATGGCAGGGCCGTCACCGGCCTGCCGCTGTTCTGAGGAGGCTGGATCATGTCCGAGCAGCTGCTGGTGGGGGCCGTGGCCTACACCCCGAATGTGGTGCCCATCTGGGAAGGCATCCGCGAGTATTTCGCTCGGTCGCCGGCACCGATGGACTTTGTCCTGTTCTCCAACTATGGACGTCAGGTCGAGGCGCTTCGGGCCGGACAGGTCGACATCATCTGGAACACCAACCTGGCCTATGTGCGTACGGTCATGCAGACCGGGGGCCGGGCCCGGGCACTGGCGATGCGGGACACCGACACCCGGTTCGCGACTGTGTTCGTCGCCCGCACCGGTAGCGGGCTCTCCGGCCCGGGTGCCCTCGCCGGTCAGCGGCTGGCCCTGGGGTCCGCGGACTCGGCCCAGGCCGCCATCCTGCCGCTGTACTACCTGGCCCGGGCCGGCCTGGACCTCACCTTGCTGGAGGTGACGCGGTTCGATAGTGACATCGGCAAGCACGGTGACACCGGGCGCAGCGAGCTGGACGCCATCGACGCTGTACTCGCCGGCGAGGCCGACGTCGCGGCCATCGGAATCACCACCTGGGAAGGCATCGGCGGCGGGGAGCTGATGCCGGAGGCACTGGAGGCGGTGTGGCAGACCGAACCGTACTGCCATTGCATGTTCACCGCCCTGGACACCCTGCCCGCCGAACGCTACGAGCCGTGGGTCAGCACGCTCCTGGCCATGGACTGGGAACGGCCCGAGCACCGCCGGATCCTGGAGCTCGAGGGGTTGCGGCGCTGGGTCCGGCCCGAACTGGACGGCTACACCGGGCTGTTCGCCGCCGTCGAGGAACAGGGGGTGACCAAGTGGTGGTGATCCTGGACCTGGTACGCATGGTGGGGACCCTGGCCGAGGGTGCCACCGGTGCGGTGACTATTGGCTCCGCGACCGAGTTTGACCTGGTCCAACGCTGGTGTGAACGAACGGGCAACACCCTCATCACCAAGTCATGGACCGACGTCGGTCCCGGCGCCGTCGTCGTACGCCGCGGCCGACTGCCCGACCCGGCAGTGACGCTGGGACCGGACCGCCTGCCTGGGGCCCGGCTCTGGCTGTACACGAACTTCCACTGCAACCTGGCCTGTGACTACTGCTGTGTCGCCTCCTCACCCAGGGCCGAGCGCCGGGAGCTCGGCGTCGAACGGATCGCCCGCCTGGTGCGGGCGGGCGCCGACTGGGGCGTCCAGGAGGTTTATCTCACCGGCGGCGAACCGTTTCTGCTGCCGGACATTGCCCGGATTGTCACGGACTGTGTCCGGCTGCTGCCAACGACCCTGCTGACCAACGGCATGCTGTTCCGGGGGCCCGGGCTTCGTTCCTTGCAGGCGATGCCGCGCGAGGGCTTCGCCCTGCAGATCAGCCTGGACTCCCCGACCCCCGAGATCCACGATGGGCACCGCGGTGCCGGCAGCTGGGCCCGGGCGGTGGCCGGGATCCAGGTTGCACTGGGCGAGGGTTTCCGGGTCCGGGTGGCTGCCACGATCGCATCGCCGCACGCGACCGATCTGGCCGCACTGCACGATTTTCTTGACGGGCTGGGCATCCCGCGGACCGATCAGGTCATCCGCCCGGTCGCGCAGCAGGGGGCAGCCAGCACTGGAGTCCAGTTCAGCCGCGAAACACTGGTCCCCGAAGTCACCGTCACCGCCGACGGGGTGTACTGGCACCCCGTGGCCGCGACAGATGACCAGGCGCTGGTCAGCACGCAGATCGAACCCCTGGGACCGGCGCTCAGCATGGTCTACCGGCTCTTCGCCGAACAATGGGCTGCTGCCGGCGCCGCCGCCAAACTTTTCCCCTGCGCGTAGCCGGGCTTAGAGTGTCCGGACCGGCTCAGCGGACCAACCGAAATCCGCGGGAGCCTGCGTGCATTTCAC
The DNA here is from genome assembly GCF_054057635.1 of Arthrobacter sp. UYNi723. Lineage (NCBI taxonomy): Bacteria > Bacillati > Actinomycetota > Actinomycetes > Micrococcales > Micrococcaceae > Arthrobacter > Arthrobacter sp. UYNi723. Next base: position 57,594 of record NZ_JBSRZM010000008.1, on the reverse strand, counting down.
AACTCACCCGATGTACGCCAACCGTAAGGCTTTGCGGGTCGCCCAGGACACTCCTTGGGGCTAGCATGAAGCCATGACCCCCAACGACGAGGTGCTTGTTGTACAAACATACGGCGGGCGTGTGGGATGGCCGGCTGGCCCTTTGCCCTGCAACAGCGCGTTCATGAAGGACACCGGCAAGGTCTCCGACCATGTCTGATCTGGCCGCGACCACGACGCCGGGCGGCAGGACCGCCGCCGAAGGTCTCGACTCCGGGCGGACCGCCCGGGCCGTCATCGCCGGCCTGCGAATTGTCGTGGCCTTGATGTGGATCCAGAACGTCGGCTGGAAACTCCCCCCCAACTTTGGCCGCGACCAGGGCACAGGACTCTTCCAGTTCACCAGTTACGCTGTTGAGCATCCGGTCGCCCCGCCTTTCTCCTGGCTGGTCCAGAACGTCGTGTTACCGAACTTCACACTGTTCGGCTACGTCACCCTGCTGGTCGAGTTCAGCCTCGGCGCGTTCCTGCTCGCCGGCCTGCTCACCCGGTTCTGGGCTGCGCTCGGCATCATCCAGACCCTGGCGATCACCATGTCGGTCCTGAACGCACCCAACGAGTGGCACTGGTCCTACTACCTCATGCTCGCCGTGCACGCGGTGCTGATCGCGACGGCCGCCGGCAGATCCGCGGGGCTCGACGGCCTGCTCCGTCCCCGCTGGCGGACCTCCTCGAACCGCCTGGCCAGGTTGGCGCTGAGGGCATCATGACCGGTCCCCGCGGCGCCTTTCGTACCGGGCTGGATCGGGGCACCCGGCGCCGGGCGCTCACGCTCAGTGCCGCCACAGGGGCAACCGCCCTCTTCGGACTCATCGACTATAATCCGCTCAAGCTGGTGCCGGTCAATCCGGCCCAGGCCGTGATTCTTCTCGTTCTTGCCCTGATCGGCTTCGCCGGGACCATGCTCGGATTGCGCCCGATACTGTTCGGTGTCGGGGCAGGGATGATCGCCCTGGGCCTCATCCGCCTTGCCACCTACGGACAGGGGTTCGGGCTGATCGCCGGCGACGTCGGAACGGCAGCGCTGCTGACCGGACTCGGCATGGCCTTCATCGGAATCATGCTCGTCGGTGACCAACCAACACCTGAACGGCGAACCACGCCCACCGGACCGGACTAATGACTGTGGCTGTGTCTGGGGCCGGCGAGCCTATCCTGCCCCGATGCGAGTCCCACGATGCGGTGAAGCGGCCAGGGACAAGGCCGCATCCGCGTGCCTGGACCCATGGCGTGGCGGCGTGAGCGAAATGACCGGGCCCACTGTGGATGTTGTTCTGCCGTGTCTGAATGAATTCGGGGCACTGCAATGGGTCCTGGCCCGGATGCCTCACGGGTACCGGGCCATCGTGGTGGACAATGGCTCCACCGACGGTTCGGCGGAACTTGCGGCGGAGCTTGGGGCGACGGTGATCCGGGAAAACCGGCGAGGATTCGGGGCGGCAGCCCATGCCGGCCTGCTCGCCGCTACGGCGGACTTCGTGGCGTTCTGTGACTGCGATGGCTCCCTGGATCCGTCCGACCTGCCTGCCCTGCTGGCGCCTGTCATGGCCGGCACCGCCGATCTCGTGTTGGGCAGCCGCCAGCCGCAGCGCGGTTCATGGCCTTTTCATGCCCGTAGCGCCAACTATGTCCTGGCCTGGTTGCTGCGCCGCCGCACCGGCGAAGCCGTCACCGACCTCGGACCCATGCGGGCCGCACGCCGCGCGGATCTGCTGTCCCTTCAGCTTGAGGACCGCAGGAGCGGATATCCGCTGGAGATGTTTCTCAAAGCCAGCCTGCGGGGCTGGAGAATCACCGAACTTCCGGTGGTTTATGCCCCGCGCATGGGCAAGTCCAAGGTAACCGGAACAGTCCTGGGCACGGTGAGGGCTGTGCGCGATATGTCGGCACAGCTCCGGGCGGCAGCGGCCGCAGCTGCTGCCGGGCCGGTCCGCAGCTTCCCCGGCAGCGAGGAACAGCCATGAGGCCGACCCCGGATCTGCAAGTGGCGGTCTTCGCCAAGGAGTGCCTGCCGGGCCGGGTGAAGACCAGGCTGACTCCGCCATTGACGCCCGATCAGGCCGCTGACCTGGCACAACTCAGCCTCAGCAGGACCCTAGATACCATCAGACTCCTGCCGGTACGCGAACGGCTGCTGGTGATGGATGGGACACCACGCGCCCGGGATGCCGCAGGATTCGCCGTTGTGGCCCAGACCGGCGGCCTGCTGGATGAACGGCTCGCCGCAATCTGCGACGACGCCACCGGCCCCTTGCTGATCGTCGGCATGGACACACCCCAGATTTCACCGGAGCATCTTGCCCCGCTACTCATGGACTGGTCCGCGGCGACGCCACAGCACGATGCCTGGATGGGACCGGCCACCGACGGCGGCTTCTGGGCGCTGGCCCTCCGCCGGCCCGATGGCGCGCTGGTCCGCGGCGTGCCGATGTCCACGGACACGACCGGAGCCGACCAGCTCTCCCGGCTGGCGGCGGGCGGACTCTCAGTAGGGCTGTTGCCGGTTCTGAGGGACATGGACCACATGGACGATGCACGGGAGATCGCCGCGGAAATCCCGGGCACCGAATTCGCAGCCGCGGTGGCGGCCGCCATCGAACAAATGCAGACCAGAGGCCGCGGTGACAAGCCTGAAGACCGGGTTGCGGTCTCCGGGCCGGCCTAGTACTACAATCGCGTTTATATTTTTGGCTGCATCGGCGTTTTAAGCGGACTTTCCGCTCAGAGCCTGTTAATCAATGGTGGTGAGTGATGATTGTGTGGCGAACGTAGAACAATGGGCCGAAGGTCTGGAGGAAATCGGCGATCTGATTGGGCCGCGGTTTGTCCGGTCTGAATCACGCCTCCCTCACCACCGCCCCTTACCCCGCCGGGTGAAGGCGTGCCGCCCGGGCACCTCCCGTGCCCGGGCAGCCCCACCCCGGCAGCGGGTGAAGGCGGTTCGGATGTGTTGAGGCTACTTCGCCAGGAACTGGATAAGGGCTTGGTTCCATTCGTCGGGGTGGCTGACGTTGCACCCGTGGGGGGCTCCGGTGATGACGCGCACTTCGCTGCCGGGAAGGGCGGCGTGGGTGCGCTGACCGGATCCTTCGAAGGGTACGGTGGCGTCGCCGTCTCCGTGGAGCACGAGTGCGGGAACGGTCACCTTGAGCAGGTCGTCACGGAAGTCGGTGCCGCCGAAGGCCGCCATGCACGCGAGGGCCGCCTTTTTTTGTCCGCCTGCTTGCACAACGCGACGGCGTCCTGACGCTGCTGTTCGCTCACCTTGAGTTCTCCGTTGACGGAGAAGAAGTCGCGGGTGAATCCGTCGTAGAACTCGTCCTCGTCCTTGGTCAGATCAGCGGTCATCTTTGCGGCCGCCTCCTTGGTCAAGGGACCTTCAGGGTTGTCATCACCCTGCATCGGGACCGCGGAGGCGAAGACCACGCTGCGCAGCCGTTCGGCGCCGTAAAGGCTGAAGTAGCGGGCGACTTCGCCGCCGCCCATGGAAAACCCGACCAGGGTGACGTCGTTCAGGTCAAGCTGCTCCAGCAGGGCGTGCAGGTCCTCGGTCAGGGTGTCGTACTTGTAGCCGGACACTGGTTTGTCGCTGCGCCCGAAGCCGCGACGGTCATAGGTGATAACCCGGTATCATGCTCCCTGCAGGGCCGGTATCTGGGCCTGGAATGCTTCCCCGGACAGCGGCCAGCCGTGAATCATGACCACCGGCCGACCCTGGCCGCCGGTGTCATCCAGGTGCAGGTTGGTGTCCTTGAACAATCCGTGATGTGCAGTGATTTCGGTCATGCCTCGCCCTTCGATGCTCGTACCGTGCCGGATGGGGCCAGCCTACACAGGCCGTCAGCAGGCTGTCCTTCAAATCAGAGAACTTCCTTCGGACATCATCGAGCCAATTGGGTCGGTTATTCCGCCAGTCCCGGTCGGGCAGTCCTTCAGGGCAGGTGTGACGAATAGCGTGCGTGGGGTAGTTTCCTGATGGGCGCGCCGTCCGGCGGGTGGAGGACAACATCCCCTTCGAAGGGGAATGTCATGAGAACGATCAACCGTATTCTGGCTCTAGCTGGAATCGTGTCCTTGGCGGCCATCACCGGCTGCGCAGCTCAGGAAGGGGGCTCTTCCGCCCCGCCGCCCGCGACCAGCTCCGCTGCCCCATCAGCTGATGGATCGGCGCAGGCGGGTGAGGCAGTTATCACGATTCGGGACTTCGCCTATGAGGTTCCGGCATCGGTGAAGCCAGGGGCGACGGTGACGGTAACGAACGCGGACAGCGCCCCGCACACGCTGACTGCCAAGGACAAGGGCGGGTTCGACATCGAGGTCCCAGGCGGGGCAACGGCGATCTTCCAGGCCCCGGATGCCCCGAGTGAATACGGGATCATCTGCAGCTTTCATCCGCAGATGACCGGGACGCTGGTCGTGAAATGAACCGAGAAATGAGTCGGTCGGAACTGAAACCGCAGGCACGGTTTCTTTGGATGCTGCGTGTTGGTGTCGCGGCGGGCCTGGTGGTCAGTGCCGTGATCCATGTCCAGCTCGCCCCGGGCTACCAGCAGGCAGCGCCGGGCGGCCTCGGTCAGGGCACCTTGTTTCTCGTCCAGGCCGGCGCCGCGGTCCTGGCCGCGGTGTTTGTGCTGGTCAAGGGTTCCCGGACGGCTTTCGCGGCCGCCGCCGTGGTGGGTCTGTCGTCCCTGGCCGCGGTCATCCTGTACCGGTATGTCCAGGTCCCGGCTATTGGGCCGCTGCCCTCAATGTATGAACCGGTTTGGTACGCGGCCAAGGTTGTATCGGCGGTCGCCGAAGCGGTCGCCGGGGCCCTCGCTGTCGCCGGGTACGCCCTGCTACCTAAGAGCCGGACTGGATCAAGGACGGCTGCCCGGCGCCGCCGCCGCGGCGCTTCGGCTGCTTGACCCAGCCGGATCACGGCCTCCTGAAGTGCGCTGGATACCTGCCCGGCGGAGCCCTGCCCAAAACGTTTGTGAACCCGGCCACAATTTGGCCCATCCTTTTTGTGTGCTGCTCCGAAGTACTGGTGACCCCCTCCCGGGGGCGCCAACATCACACGCGCGTGAATGAGGAGATTTTTCAAATGAATAAGACACTCCGCTTTATGGCAGTTCCCACCCTCGCTTTGGCCGCCCTGGCCCTTTCCGGTTCCCCCGCGATGGCCGCGGACCAGTCCTACCAGTCCACCCTGGGCCAGCTCAACGGCAGCGCAGGCGCCGGCACCATCACAGTTGATGTCACTGGCAACCAGGCCCACGTTGTCCTGAAAGTTTCGGGTATGCCGGCGACGTTCATGGATGCCCCGTACCCGCACGTCCAGCACATCCACGGCGGCAAGCAGGGCACCTGCCCGGACCCGTCGGCCGACAAGGACGGGGACCAGGTCATCTCCACCACCGAGGGCGACCCGTTCTACGGCCCCGTCGTGACCACCTTGTCCACCAGCGGCGACACCAGCCCGGCAGCGGGCCTTGACCTCAAGGTCGGCGGCCAGGGCGCCGCCTACACCGTTGACCGCACGTTCGAACTGAACGCCGAAACCAAGGCAGCCCTGAAAGCCGGCACCGCTGTTGTGGTGGTTCACGGTCTTGATCCGGCCACCCTGAGCGCGGCAGGCCAGGCCGCCAAGTCCGATCTGGCCCCGACCCTTCCGCTCGCCGCCACTTCCCCCGCCCTGTGCGGGACCCTGAAGGCCGGCCAGATGAAGATGCCGGCAGGCGGCGCTGACACCGGCGTCACCCAGGAAACCGGCACCGACACCGGAGCCCTCGCTATCGGCGGCGGCCTGGCCCTGATCGCCCTCGCCGGCGGAGCCTACGTTGTCCGCCGCCGCAGCGCCGAATCAGCAGCCTAAGCAAGGGCTGACGGGACCATCACTGTGACACTCATGAATCCCGGCCACCGCAGAGGCCCCCTGGCCTCTGCGGTGGCCGGGGTTCTGCTCCTGCTCACCCTGGCCGGCTGCGGCGCAGGAAACAACGGAACGCCCGACGCCGGCTCCCCACCTTCCGCTTCCGCCTCATCTCCGGTAACACCCGGCACGACCGCGGCTCCGACACCGGCTACAGCCACCCCGCCGCCCGCCGCCCCCGTGGCGTCCCCGCCCGCACAGCAGCTTCCGCCGGTGATGGGCGCGTCGGCTCCCGTCACCTTGGCCATTCCCTCGATCGGGGTCCGGACGGACCTTCTCCACCTGGGACTGCGGGAGAACGGCTCCCTGGAAGTCCCGGAAGACACCGGTAACGGCGCACCCGCCAGCTGGTACAACGGCTCCCCCACACCCGGCGAACGCGGCCCCTCCGTGATGCTCGGTCACGTCAACGCCCTCGGCGGGAACACCGGGGTGTTCGCAGACCTCCAGAAGCTCAAAAACGGCGACGAAATCAACGTGTCCCGAACCGACGGTAGCATCGCCGTGTTCACCGTTGACCGCGGCGCCCTCTACAGCAAGAACGAATTCCCCACTCTCGAGGTCTACGGGAACACAAATAACGCCGAACTCCGGCTGGTCACCTGCGACGGGTACGATCCCGCCACCGGGCTCTTCGATGACAACTACGTCATCTACGCCACACTCAAAACCTGACAACGGCCCTCGCCTGCGGAAGCAGGAAAGGGCACGGATGGATAAGACATGAAGAATCGAAACCAAGCCCTGGCCGCCCTGGCCGTAGCATCGGTGCTGCTCTCCGGCTGCGCCGCAGCTGCCGGGTCCGTTTCCGCTCCGTCAGCGGTTTCGACGACGGACCCGTCCGCAGCGTCACCCGAAGCGGGGCACACCGACAGCCACGGCAGCGGGCACCACAGTGACGGGTCATCATCCCCGGGCACCCCCAAGGCCGAAGGTCCCAGCGATGCTGCCCTGATGGTCTGCGGAGACCAGCCGATGGACCGGCTCACCGCCATCCTGAACCTGGACTCGGACGCGCACACCGTCAACGACTGGGCCAACAACACCTTCACCTGCACCTACCACCTGGACGAAGGGGCACTGATAATCTCAGTCCAGGAAGCCGTCGACAAGGCGTCCGCCCTAACCTACTTCAACGCGATGCAGGCCCTGGCCAAAGACGCCACACCCATCGAAGGCCTCGCGAACCTCGGCTTCCCGGCCTACGAAACCGCCGACGGATCAGCAGTGTTCCAAAAAGACAGCTTCGTCCTGCACGTGGACGCCACCGACCTGCCCGCCACCCTGGGACCGGAGAACATCACCAGGAACGCCCTGGCCTACCAGCTCTCCACCACCATCCTGGCCTGCTGGGTCGAACACCCCTGACCCGCTTATGCGCAAACCAAGGCACCAACCGACGGTACCCATGAAAGGTTCACCCATGAAAGCAAACACCAGAACCGGTAGCGCGCTCGGACTCGCGGCAGCGGCAGCCGTGCTGGTATTGTCCGGCTGCGGGACCCCCGGCACCTCCGGGTCCGACACAACAGCCAACCCCACACTGACGGAACAATTCCCCTCAGCTCCTGCCGCCACCACAGAACCTGCTCCCTCAACCTCCGGCCCGGGCTCAACACCAGCGGCGGCCCCGGCGAAAATACTGATCAAGGGCTTCAAATACCAGGGCGCGGAAACCGTGAGCCCCGGAGCGACGGTCAGCGTCACCAACGAAGACATCGAAGCGCACACCATCACCGCTGACACCGGTGACGCGTTCGACGCCAACATCCAAGTCGGCACCGGCACCTTCACCGCACCCGTCGAACCCGGGACCTACCCCTACCACTGCAACTTCCACGGCAACATGAAAGGCACCCTCACCGTGAAATAACACCCCGGCAGAAGGACGCAGTACACCGGGAACGAAGTGGGGTCTGGAACGGAGATAATCGTTCCTTCGTTACCGGCACGTGCGTCCCGAAGGGTCTGCGCCCGTCTTCCCGGATCGAGGTTTCCGTGGCCCGGTTGCCTTCCACGCGGCAACTCACCGATGCGGGGACCGACACATGGGCGGGTCTCGGGCATGCCCAACGGTATCCCCAGGTGGTCCTACAAACCCCAGGGCTTATCCGCGCTTTCCGGGCTGCGTTGCATCGAAGAACCGCAATGCCTCGCTGTTTTGGCCCGTACCCACGCCCGTTCCTTTCTCGCGGATAAAATCCAGATCCTCACGGGAAAGCAGCATCTGGCCGTGCCCGTCGACGTCGACGTGCCCCGCGGAATTTTGCTTGATCATGGCAGTGACAGTGCGCGGCACCATCACGCATCCCGGATTATCCAGGAGCCACTGGCGCGTCTCTGAATCAAGTCGCTCCCACTCGTCTTTGAGTGTCATCTCGTACATTCACCCTTTTCCGTTTCCCCAGAAACCCTCCATCCGGGCCTGGGATTCCGCTAAGAGTACGTCTCACGTCAAAAGAAGAACAGTGTCCCTTCACCAACTCTGGAAACATCACAACCTCTGGGCGCCGTGACTGTTAGCCAAAGCGGAGCGTCAGGGATTAGGACTTTGGAGATGCCACTGCATGGCTTCGTCCCGTGAGGTGAAAAACGTGTCGGGCAGGGCGGGTTAACCCCTCCGAGGAAGGTTGCAAGACACGCTTCCCCGTTCAAGCTGCGGTTCCCGGCCAGGTGGGCTCAAATCGGGTTGATATTCCCAGCCCCCCTTGCTTGAAGCGGACCGAGTCAGTCAGGCTGTGTCAATGACCAGTAGCCCCATCGCAGACTATGGACTGCTCTCTGACTGCCGGTCCGCGGCGTTGGTGAGTGCTGCAGGATCTGTGGACTGGTTGTGCCTGCCCCGGTTCGACAGTCCCTCGGTTTTTGGACGTCTCCTGGGTGACGACGCAGGGTTCTGGTCAATCCGTCCTGTTGCTGACTTCACGTCCACCCGGCGATATGTCGGTCCCAGCATGGTTCTTGAGACCTCTTTCCGCACCGACGAGGGAGAGGTCACCCTGACCGACGCCCTGGCTCTTGGAAACGGGAACAGGGGCCATGACCTCGGTGCCGGATCACCGGGGGCGCTGTTGCGGCAAGTTTCCTGCATACGAGGAACGGTTCAGCTTGACGTCGTCTTTGTGGCGCGACCGGAATACGGGTTGATACGGCCTTTGGTCCACGGGGGATCAGGTGGGCTGTTGATTAGAGGAGGCGCCGCAGTTCTGTCAGTGTCTGCTCCTGTTCCGTTTACGATCGAAAGCGATGTCGCCCGGGCCCGCGTTGTTGTGCGAGACGGTGATGCTTTTGGATTCGCCCTTGAACACGCGAACAGCTGGGAGGATGCGCCCGTCTTCTGGGCACAGGAGGAAATTTCCCGGCGGCTTGCCGACACCGTTGAGGGCTGGACGAGCTGGTCGGGGATGCACCAGAACTACACCGGCCCGTGGCAGGAACTGGTCTCCCTGAGCGGGAGGGTGCTGCGGGCGCTGACCTTCCACCCCACTGGAGCGATCGTGGCCGCCCCCACCACGTCCCTGCCGGAGGTCATCGGAGGCCAGCGCAACTGGGACTACCGCTATACATGGGTCCGGGATGCAAGCATGACGCTGCAGGCACTCTGGGTTGCCGCCTGCCCGGTCGAAGCCGGAAGATTCTTCCGCTTTCTGGCGACGGCTGGCTCCGGCCAACTGGGCGAGGGTGAAGAGCTCGGGATCATGTACGGGCTCGGTGGTGAACGTGACCTGTCAGAACGTGAACTGCCCCACCTGCCGGGTTGGCGTTCAAGCACGCCCGTCCGAATAGGGAACGCAGCATGGCGGCAACGCCAGCTCGACGTGTACGGGGAACTCCTGGACGCTGCAGCAATCTTGCCGGAATACCTCGCAGATATGGACCCGGACACCCGCAAATTCCTTGCAGACGCCGCCGATGCAGCAGCCGCACGGTGGCAGTCCCCGGACCAGGGGATCTGGGAAGTCCGCGGCGAGCCCCGCCACTACCTGTACTCAAAGCTCATGTGCTGGGTGGCCGTGGACCGCGCCGTCAGCATTGCCGACCTCCTGGATGCCACGGACAGGGTTCCTTATTGGCGGGACGTACGAGAGCAGATCGCCGCTGCTATAAAGGCCCAGGGCTGGAGTGATACTGCCAACTCCTACACCCAGGCGTTGGGCTCCGATGAGCTGGATGCTTCAGCACTGATGCTCTCAATTGTCGGCTTCCTGCCGGGGGATGACCCACGGATGCTGGCAACAATTGACGCGATCCAGCGGCATCTCACGGACACAAGGGGCCTGGTGTACCGGTACGGTGGTGAAGACGGGCTGCCCGGGGCTGAAGGGACGTTCCTGCTGTGTACGTTCTGGCTCGCCCACGCACTTGCCCTCGCCGGCTCCGTTGAGCGCGCCCGGGAAGTCTTTGAAGGCGCTGCAGGCTTCGCCACAGAGCTGGGCCTGCTTTCTGAAGAGGTGGCCGCCGGCAGCGGTGAGTTGTTGGGGAACTTCCCGCAGGCGTTCAGCCACATCGGGCTGGTCAACGCTGCCTGGGCGATCAGCCGGGCTGAGGAGAAGTACCCCGGGTCCGGAACCCCGGCCAGCAGCAGGCTGTGATCCGCTTAGCGGTGTTGCTGGCTTTCATTGCGGCCGCACTCCTGTTGCCTGTTCCGACTGTGGATGATCTGCAGCAGTACTTCACGAACACCCGGTGGGTCCCGCCGTTTATGTCCTGGGCTGCGCTGTGCTGACCCTTCGCCAGTGCCTAAGAACGTCCTGGCTGTGTCAAGCATTTCTGGCCCCGGTGTGACGGCTGTAGGTGGCCCCACTTGCCCGGGTTTTAAGCGTCGGCTTGGTTGTTCCCTGATGCTTTCGGTGCGCGCGGATTATCCGCGGTGAGGGTGTTGGGGTTAGGCCGGGTAGATGGAGACGGCCGTGGCTTTGATGACGTAGTACACGGTCATTCCGGGTGTAAGTCCGAGGTCCGCAGATGCGGCTGGGGTTTTGACCCACCGCCCCCATGCCGGCCGGAGACGGGACACCATCCGTATCGAGCGCCGCTCCTCCGCTGAAAGGCTGCTTCCAGGGGGGGCAACCCGCTGGACCACGGGAGTAGTTGCTAGTCGTGGTTCCAGACTTTAATTGACGACAAAAGCAAAAGCAGGACGAGCAGCGGAATGAGGACCAGGCTGGGAACAACTCCTAGCAGGAGGCCGCCGATCACCGTTCCTGTGATGGATCCCAGAGTCATGGTGATAAGAAAGCGTTTGTTCTGTCCCAGAACGCCGAAGCTCTTGTCCCTGCTGAAGCGGGCGAACGCGACGAGCATGGTGGGTAGCGACACTGCCAGGGAGAGGCTTCCGGCGATCTTGATGTCGGTGCCGTAGAGCAGGACGATCGTGGGGATCAGCAGCTCTCCGCCGGCGACTTCCATCAGGGCAGCCACGACGCCGATGATGACGCCGGCCGCGACGCCCAGGACGGTCCGCGGGGTGGCGGGAATCGTGAGGGGGTCGATGGGGAAGAAGTGGGTGACGAACAGCAGCACGGCGATCAGGACGAGCAGGACCGCGATGATCCGGAAGAGAGTTTTGGACTTCAGCCGGGTGGCCCAATGTGCCCCGATCCAGGCGCCGATCAGGCTGCCGGCCAGGAGGTTCAGGACGATGAACCAGTACGGGGATAGCTCGCCGAGGGGAACAGCGAGGAGCCTGGCTGGCAGGGCCTTGATGACGACGATCAGGCTCATCCCCCGGTGAAGCCGAGCCGGTCAACGGCGGACCAGATTTCCTTCACCAGGGCAGCGTCGGTGTAGTAGGCGTTGGTCGTGGTCCGCGACGCGGCGGCGTACTCCCGCTCGCTCAGGACGTCGCGCAGCTGGGCGCGTTCGTTGGCCCAGTCGTCCTTGTCGAACAGCTGGGGCACCGCTCCCCAGCTGGACCACTGGGCGAGGGCGCGCTGCTCGGCCTCGGTGGCCGGGCGCTGCTGGGCCTCAAGCTCCCGGACGATGCGGATTGCTTCCAGGTTCGCTGTGAAGCGGGCTTTCTGCCCCGAGGGTGCAAGGTCGGCCTGGGAAGCGGGGCGGAATCGTCTGGCCGCCGCGGCCGCCGAAGGCTCCTGCTGCGGTTCGGGTTCTATCTCTCGTCGTCCTGCCGATTGGAGGCCGGCTCCATTTCCTCTGGCTCCGTGGGCAGTCCGTCGTAGATCATCTCCTGGTACGCCATCTCCCGTGCCCGGAGTTTGGCCATGTTCACCAGCCCCACGTACTCCAACGGAGCTTCGCTCCCCCGGGCCGGCATCAGTTCTTCGCTCAGCGCCCAGATCCGGTCCTGGATCGCCCTGCCCAAGGTCGAAAAGTGTGTCTCGGGGTCCGCTATCTGGGCGTAGGTCTGCGGGTCGTGCTGCTTCATGGTTTCCATGGCGTGTCTGCCGTGCTCGTTCATTTACTACCTCTTCCGGTTCGGCCCACAAGGACTCCAGACTCAGCTGACCCTCAATGTGGTTTTTCGATTTCCTCGGTGCCATGTGCGCCGTTCCCCCTCCGTTGGCCTCCACGCTAGCGAAGGCATCGATGGATTAACAGCCGCACCCTTACTCCTGCGGGACCTGCAAGCTCTTCCGCTGGCGGGCGAGCTCACGGACCACGGTGGCCTCGCTGACGTCGATGGTCTTGGCGATGTCGCGGATCGTCCGCTTTTCGCCGCGCATCCGGTGGGCGGTGGCTGCCTTGTCCGGGGTCATTTTGGTTGGCCGGCCGCCAACGCGTCCCCTGGCCTTGGCGGCGGCGAGACCGGCCATGGTCCGCTCGCGCAGTCGGTTCCGTTCGTATTCTGCGATGGCCGAGAAGAAGTGGAACATCAGCACGCCCTGGGACGTCGTGGTGTCCAGCCAGGTGTCCGTTAGCGACCGGAGTCCGACGTGCCGGTCCGCCAGCGTCTTCACGACTCCAGCGAGGTCAGCAGTGTTGCGTCCCAGCCGCGATAAGTCGTTGACGACCAGGATGTTGCCGGGTTGCAGGTGATCCATGCAGTCCTGCCACTGCGGCCGTTCCTGGGTCGCCCCGGAAGCGTAATCGGTCCAGATACGAAAACACCCTGCAGCATTCAAAGCATCCAGCTGCAGGTCCAGCGATTGCTCGGTCGTACTAACACGTGCGTATCCGATAAGAGTCGCGTTCATCGAGCTTTCCTCAATTTCAGCAGACCGAAAAGCCCGAGGCCGAGTGGTTGGGCCCCCGTTAGCAGTCCAGCGTCTATGCGATAGCTAATTGGTTTTCTTGCGTCCAGTTTTCCCAGTAGCGTTTCGGCGTCATGCCGTCCAGGGATCCGTGGGGCCGTTCATGATTGTAGATAGCTTTCCATTCGTCGGCCAAATACTTCGCTTCGGCCATGGTGTCCATGATTTCTCCGGAGAGTTGTTCCCTTCTGAACTGGGCGTTGAAGGATTCGATGAAGCCGTTCTGCCAGGGCGATCCCGGGTCGATGAATGCGGTGTCGACCCCGGCGGTGTTGCACCACTCGATCAGCCGAGGTGGAGATCCTCGATACGGACGGGAAGCGAGGACTCCAGCGAAAGGTTGCCGGCAATGCCCACGGACACGGAGCGGAGGCCGTCGAGGTAGCCGGACGGACGGCCCAGGGGATCCTCGCCGGGACCGTTGAAGAGGTCGGAAAGGAGCAGGTCGTCGCCGCCGCCGTGGCCTCCTTCGCCGTTGACGATGGGCACCTCGTAGGCAGCTTCCCAGTGGCGCTGGACCACCAGGCGTTCGCCGTTGCGGCGGACGGCGTCTTCCTCCTCGATGGGGGTGGCGCTCGGGTCCACCACGGTCTTTTTGTCCGTGCTGTTGAGGACGGCGGCGCGTTCCACCACTTCAAGTTCGGCCCGTCCTTCGGTGCCGTTGACGGCCACGCGGTAGCCTTCCCACGGGCTGTGGGCGTTCAGGGAGTAGCTCAGGCGCGGGCCGCCCTGGTACTCCACCACGAGTGCCAGGTTGTCCTCGATGGTGACGCCGCCGGTGAAGACGTCCTGGTCACGGCGGTAGCCGTCGTAGTGCTCGTTGTCCAGGAAGAGGGCCTTCAGTCGCTCATCCTCCCGCAGGTCCAGCGCGAACGGATCCTTTTCGGCACTTGCCGGAGTGCCGGCGTCGGGCGTTCCACGCTCCGGACGGGGACCCAGACCGCGCTCGGCGGCGTTCTCATCGCCGTAGAACTTGAGGCCACCGGAGGCGAACACGCGCTCCGGGACGTCGTTGATCCACCAGTTGACCAGGTCGAAGTGGTGCGATGCCTTGTGGATCAGCAGGCCGCCAGAGTTCTTCTTCTCGCGGTGCCAGCGGCGGAAGTAGTCAGCTCCGTGGACGGTGTCCAGGACCCAGCTGAAGTCGATGGAGGTGACCTTGCCGATCACGCCGCTCTGGATGATTTCCTTGAGGGCGCTGTTGCGCGGTGAGTAGCGGTAGTTGAAGGTGACCACCACGTTGCGGCCGGTTTCTGCCACGGCCTTGGTGATGCGGCGGCAGCCTTCGGCGTCGATGGTGAGGGGCTTTTCGACGACGACGTCGGCGCCCGCCTCGAGTGCCTCCACGATGTAGTCCGCATGGGTGTAGTCCGGCGTGGTCACCACAACGCGGTCGATGTTGTTGGCCTGGATGTAGGCGGTGAGGTCTGCGGGGTCAAAGGAAGCGACAGGTCCGGGCGCACCGAGTTCCTGGATGAGCTTCTGGTAGAACTCCGCGCGGCCGGGGTTCACGTCGGAGAAAGCCACAAGTTCCGCGGTATCAGCGTGCTTGCCGAAGATGGCCCGGATGTACATCTCGGAGCGGCCACCGGTGCCGATGAGGGCGATGCGGGCCTTGGTACGCGTGCCTGGCTCCGGCGCTGAAGTGAAGGCCGCGGTAGCAGAACTCGATTCGGCTGTGTTGGCCATGAAGGTCCCTTTCGAAGGCTTCAATACTCGGCCGTGCTGCGGCCGCGGGTGGTGCTCTGGACTGTGGTCCTGGCAGGTGAGAAAGCGTTTTCTCAGGGCCGCTACATGATTTCTATCAATAGACGTGCGGTCCCGTCAACCCTTATCCTCTCCAAGGGAAAGCGCTTTCATACAGAAAGGCCCGCTGCGGCGGTGGCGAAGCCAGCATCCGGCGCGCCGAACAGGTGGAAACCGGTTTCCGAGAGCGTTGTATGCTGTCCCACGGGCGCCGGTAACCACGGGGACCGGGACTTACGAAAGGCAGGGCCATGGCCAGGAAATCGGCAACCGGCAGGATCGGCATTGCGGACGTTGCCGTGAAGGCCGGGGTTTCGCACGCCACTGTTTCGCGCGTCATGAACGGCAACTTCACGGTGGACCCGGACATCGCGGCACGGGTGCGGGCGGCCGCCGTCGAGCTCAAATACCAGCCCAATCCCGTGGGGCGCAGCCTCGCGCTGGGAAAAACGGACACCATCGGCATTGTGGTGCCGGACCTTGCAAACCCCACCTTCCAGGCGATCCTGCGCGGCTTGAGCCGGGCTGCGGCGGAGGACGGCTACCGCGTCCTGATTGCCGATTCCTTCGAAGTCTCCAGCGAGGAAGCCATCCTGGCCGGCGAGGCCCGCCGGCGCTGCGACGGCCTGGTGCTCTGCGCCCCGCGCATGAGCGATGCCGAGCTCGAAGAAATCGCGCCGTCGCTGCACCCGCTGGTCCTGATCAACCGGACGACGGCGGCGGCCGGGATTCCGAGCCTCGTGGTGGACTACGGGCAGGGAGTCCAGGACCTCGCCGAGCACTTGGTGGGCCTCGGCCATACGCGCCTGGCCTTCCTGGCCGGCCCGGCAGGCAGCGCCTCCAACGGGCTCCGGCTCGAGGGCCTGGAGGCGTTCAAAACCCGGCACCGGCAGGTGGCCGTCACCATGCTCGACGGCGGCTCGGACTTCGATACGGGCCACGGGGCGGTGGTCTCGGTCCTGGCCAGCGGCGCCACGGGCATTCTGGCCTTCAACGACCTCGTGGCCATGGGCCTGATGAGCGGCCTGCACGAACGCGGTGTGGACGTTCCGGGCGACATCTCCGTCACCGGCTTCGACGACATCCCGTTCGCCCGCTACACCACACCCACCCTGACCACCGCGGCGGTTCCGATTGCCGAGCTCGGCGGCCAGGCCTGGCGTGAACTGCGGGCACTCATCCGCAAGGAAGGCCACGACGCCCCGGGCAGCCGGTACCAGCCGCGCCTGGAAATCCGGGCAAGCAGCGGCCCCGCCAAGGCCCCACGCACTGCGGCCCACGGCTGACCCGCCGCCGCCGAATCCTCCGCGACATGACACTTCGCGGCAGTGTTGATCGCTGACATTGCCGCCAACTGCCATGTCGACGCCGCGTCAGCCTTCCGCCGGGCGCCCAACCCCGCCCTCGCGGTAGTATCCCTCGATGTGGGCAGCCACCAGCGTGGCGGCGCGCGCGCCGTCGTCGTTCCTGATGGCGGCCAGAATCTCCCGGTGCTCCGCCTGCAGGCGCGACGCCGTTGCATCCCAATCCGGAAGATTGGCGGTATACCGGGCTGTATAGCCCTGGATGGATTCGCGCAGCGAGCCCATCATGGCGCTGACCACGGCATTGCCGGCGGCGTCCGCGAGGGCCAGATGGAACCGGATATCCAGCGCCAGGAAGTCATCCGCCGTCCGGGCAACGCGTTCGACGGCGTCCATCTCGCCCAGGAGCGTGGCGGCCAGGTCCAGCTCCGGAGCGTCGGGCTTTGCCCGGGCAGCCGCCCAGGTCTCCAGCAGGATGCGCGTTTCCACGATGTCGGACACGGGCAGATGCTGCGTGGCAACGTGGAGCCGCAACGCGGAGCCGAGCGCCGCCGTCGGATCCGAAATCACCACCGTCCCGGCTTCCGGGCCGGAACCAACCCCGGCGCGGACCACCCCCATGGCCTCCAGGATCCGGATGGCCTCGCGTACCGAGGTTCTTGACACGGCCAGCTGCTCGGCGAGCGCCCGCTCCGCAGGCAGGCGCCCGCCCACGCTCAGCTGTCCGTCGGAGAGCTGCTGTTCGATCCACGTCAGGACAAGTTGGTGCGTACGCATATCACCATCGTAGTTGATGTGGTTGGACCACATGGTTTAGAGTGTGGTTAGACCACAGCCCGACCCCCTGTGCCAGGCCCACCAACGGAGGCAGCCATGACCCACACCATCCAGCCGAACAATCCCGAGGTCACTCCTACCCCGGATGCCACGGATGTCCCGGCCGCCACGGTGCCCCGCCCCGCCGGCCCCGCCGGCCCTGCGGCGGTGCCGGCTGCGCTGAAGCGCCGCATCCCCAAGTACTCGGACCTGGCCCCGCTGATGCAGTTCAAGAAGCCCGAATTCAGCAAGGAAGCACGGCTCAAGCGAGCCAGCACCATCTGGGACCTGCGGGACATGGCCAAACGTCGCACGCCGCAGGCCCCGTTCGACTACACCGACGGCGCCGCCGAGGGCGAGATCACCCTGCGCCGCGCCCGCGAAGCCTTCCTGGACATCGAGTTCCGGCCCGGCATCCTGCGAAACGTCTCCAGCATCGACCTCAGCACCAACATCCTGGGCAAGTCCTCACGGCTGCCCGTGGGCATCGCCCCCACCGGCTTCACCCGCATGATGCAGTCCGAGGGTGAATACGCCGGCTCGCAGGCAGCCGAAGCCGCCGGCATTCCGTACACCCTCTCCACCATGGGCACCGCCTCCATCGAGGACGTGGCCGCCGCCGCCCCGAACGGCCGCAACTGGTTCCAGCTGTACCTGTGGACGGACCGCGACCGTTCGCTGGAACTGATCGAACGCGCCGCCAAGGCCGGCAACGATACGCTCATGGTCACGGTGGACACCGCCGTCGCCGGCGCCCGGCTCCGCGACGTCCGCAACGGCATGACCATCCCGCCGGCACTGACCGTCAAAACCGTCCTGGACGCGTCCTACCGCCCGGCCTGGTGGTTCAACTTCCTCACGCACGAGCCGCTGACCTTTGCCTCACTGTCCCGTTACACCGGAACCGTCGCGGATCTCATCAACTCGATGTTCGACCCCACGCTGACGTTCGACGACCTGGACTGGCTGCGCGAAACCTGGAAGGGCAAGCTCGTGGTCAAGGGCATCCAGACCGTCGAGGACGCCCGCAGGGTAGTGGACCATGGGGCGGACGGCGTTGTGCTCTCCAACCACGGCGGCCGCCAGCTGGACCGCGCGCCCATCCCGTTCCACCTGCTGCCCGACGTCAAAGAAGCGTTCACCAAGGACAACTCGGACGCGGCCATCATGCTGGACACCGGCATCATGAGCGGCGCGGACATCATCGCGGCCCTGGCCCTGGGCGCCGACTTCACGCTGATCGGCCGCGCGTACCTTTACGGACTGATGGCCGGCGGCCGGGCTGGCGTGGACCGCACCCTGCAGATCCTCGAGAAGGACATGGCCCGCACCATGGCGCTGCTGGGCGTCAGCAAGATCTCCGAGCTGACCCCGGACCACGTACGCCTGCTCAACAAATAGCCCGCCCGCCCAACTAGGTAGCAGTAAGTGTCGTTTTGAGCCCTCAAAACGACACTTACTGCTACCTACTTTGGGTTAATGGGGCTACTTTTTGCGGCCGAACTTGGGGAGATTCGGGAGGTTGGCCAGCAGGTCCGCGGCTTTCGTGGCGGCGCGGCCCACGGTGCGGCCGATCTGCTGCGGCACGGTGTCGTCGCTGAGCGGGGCTACGGAGCCGCCGGGAATCACGACGGCGGGACTCAGTTCGGCGCCCGGGCGATCGAGGACGGCGGCGGCGGCAACGTTGTCCGAGAGCGGGGTAGCGACGGTTCGCTCGGTGCCGGCGTCCGCCTCCGCGCGAGGTGGCTTGGCGACGGCGGCCGCCGGGCCGACGTCGAACGTCTCCAGCCAGCTGACGATCCCCTCCAGCGGTTTGGCGTTCAGCGCGTAATAGCGCTTCTGGCCCTGCGCCCGCATGCTGACCAGCTGCGCCTCGCGGAGGACTTTCAGGTGCTTGGAAATGGTGGGCTGGCTTGCGGAGAGTTCTTCCACCAGCTCACCCACTGCCTTGTCCCCGGCGCGCAGGGATACCAAAATGTCGCGCCGGGTTGCTTCCGCAATGACGGCAAATACGTCGTCTGTCACCATGACTCCCACCCTAGCGACATATACGCCGCCGGGCATCAACTATTTCGCCCGTGACCGCCCCGCGCGGGTCGAAGAAGGATCAGTCGAACCAGGGATCAAGTCCGTGCAGCGGAAAAACGGCTTTGCGGGTGGCCATGACGGTGCGGTCCACGGCGTCGTTGGGGTCGAACCCCACTTCCCAGGACCGCCACCAGAGCTCCACGTCATCGCCCATGAGGCCCGGGGTGTCCATGCCGAACTTGTCCGAAACATACGTGCGCCAATCCTCCGGCACCGGGGTCTGGAGCGGAACGGGACGCCCGGCGGCGATGGCGATCAGGTGGCTCCAGGAGCGCGGCACCACGTCGGTGACGCTGTACCCACCGCCGCCCGTGGCGATCCAGCGGCCCTCACAATGCCGGGCAGCGAGATTTCCGACGGCGGTAGCTGCCTCGCGCTGGCCGTCCACACTGATGTTCAGGTGGGCCAGCGGATCACGCCGGTGCGAGTCGCAGCCGTGCTGGCTCACGATGACTTCGGGCTGGAACGCGCCCACGAGCTGCGGCACCACTGCGTGGAAAGCACGCAGCCAGCCGGCATCGCCGGTGCCCGACGGCAGGGCAATGTTGACGGCACTGCCCTCAGCCTGCGGACCGCCGATCTCGTTCGCGAAACCGGTCCCCGGGAACAGCGTGAGTCCGCTTTCATGCAGGGAAATGGTCAGGACCCGGGGGTCGTCCCAGAAGATGCTTTCCGTCCCGTCGCCGTGGTGCGCATCGACGTCGATGTACGCCACGCGGCGGATGCCGCCGTCGAGCAGTCTCTGGACCGCCAGCGCGGAGTCATTGTAGATGCAGAAGCCGCTGGCACGGTCGCGGGCCGCGTGGTGCAGGCCGCCGCCGAAGTTCACGGCGTGGAGCGCGGATCCGTCCAGGATGGCGGACGCAGCGATCAGCGATCCGCCTGCGAGCCTCGCGGCGGCGTCGTGCATGCCGGCGAAGGCCGGGTCGTCGTCGGTGCCCAGTCCGCGGGCTTCATCCGGCGATGTCGGGTCGTCGCTGACCCGGCGGACCGCAGCCACAAACTCAGGCGAGTGCACGGTTTCCAGTTCGGCATCGGACGCAACCTCCGGAGCCTCCACGGACACATGCGCCAGGTCCAGCAGGCCGAGGCTGCGGGCCAGCCGGGCGGTCAGTTCCAGCCGTGCCGGAGCCATGGGGTGGCCGAGGCCAAAATTGTAGGCCGTCATGGCCGGATTCCACACCACCATCGTTGGTGGCGCGGGCTGGCTGAGACCGGGCAGGAATGTCATCAATGACAGGCTACCGGAGGACGCCACTGCCCCAGCCCGGCCATTACGCGGGCATTAGTGGTTTACTACTGGAGGAAACAGTTTCAACCGAGGAAAAGCCCCCCATGACGCAACGCCAGTCGAGGCCCCGGAACCCGGCCAGCTGGCACCCCGCCGCACCGGAGCGCGAAGGCCTCTGGATCTTCACCCGCGTACGCGACTTCGTCGACGATATTGCCAATACGTCGCCCGCGCGGCTTGCCCTGAGCGCCTTCGGGGCGGTCTGCCTGGTCTTCACGTTCATCCTCTCGCTGCCCATCTCCTCCGCCACCGGTACGGCCACTCCGATACACCAGGCACTGTTCACGGCGGTGTCCGCGGTCTGCGTGACCGGCCTGACGGTTGTTTCGACGGCGGTGCACTGGTCCTTCTTCGGCCAACTGGTCATCCTGATCGGCATCTTCGTGGGCGGCTTGGGAACCCTCACGCTCGCGTCGCTGCTGGCACTCATGGTGAGCAAGAAGCTTGGCGTCCGCGGCAAGCTCATCGCCCAGGAGGCCATGAACAACGCCGGCCGGCTCGGTGAAGTGGGTACGCTGCTGCGGATCGTCATCGTGACCTCCGTGGTGATCGAGGGTGTCCTGGCGCTGGCGCTGATCCCCCGGTTTATGACGTTGGGTGAGCCCTTCTGGCAGTCGGTGTGGCATGGAGGCTTCTACGCAATTTCCTCCTTTAACAACGCCGGCTTCACCCCGCATTCGGATGGCATTGTGCCGTACGAGACCGACCTGTGGATCCTCATCCCGCTGATGCTCGGCGTGTTCCTGGGCAGCCTGGGTTTTCCCGTGGTCATGGTCCTGCAGCAGAACGGGCTCAACTGGAAGAAGTGGAATCTCCACACCAAGCTGACCATCCAGGTGTCCTTCATCCTGCTGGCCGCCGGTACGCTACTGTGGGCGCTGATGGAGTGGGACAACGTGCGGACCATCGGCCACATGGAGATCGGCGACAAGATCACCCATTCGCTCTTTGCCTCCGTCATGACCCGCTCGGGCGGGTTCAACCTGGTGGACCAGAACCACATGGAATCCACCACCATGCTGCTCACCGACGCCCTCATGTTCGCCGGCGGCGGTTCGGCGTCGACGGCGGGCGGCATCAAGGTGACCACCATCGCCGTGATGTTCCTCGCCATCGCCGCGGAGGCCCGCGGCGACTCCGACGTGAAGGTGTATGGCCGGACCATCCCGCAGGGCACCATGCGGGTGGCCATCTCAGTGATCGTCGCCGGCGCGACGCTGGTCTCCGCCTCAGCGTTCCTGCTCCTGCAAATCAGCGGCGCATCCCTGGACCGCGTGCTGTTCGAAACCATTTCAGCCTTCGCCACCGTGGGACTGAGCACCAACCTCAGTGCCGAACTGCCGCCGTCGGGAGTGTATGTCCTCACCGCCCTGATGTTCGCGGGCCGCGTCGGCACCGTCACCCTTGCAGCTGGGCTGGCACTGCGCCAACGCAGCCAGCTGTACCACTACCCGGAAGAGAGGCCCATCATTGGCTAATTCCTCAGGCGCCCCCAACCGCCCCGCCCACAACGCGCCGGTCCTGGTGATCGGGCTGGGCCGCTTCGGCTCGTCCACCGCCGAGCAGCTCGTGAAACAGGGCCGCGAGGTGCTGGCGATCGAGCGTGACCGGTCCTTGGTCCAGAAGTGGGCACCGCTCCTCACACACGTGGTGGAGGCTGACGCCACCAACATTGATGCGCTGCGCCAGCTCGGTGCACAGGAGTTCAGCTCGGCCGTTTGTGGCGTGGGCACCTCGATAGAGTCCTCCGTGCTGATCACCGTCAACCTGGTGGACCTCGGCATCGAGCACCTCTGGGTCAAAGCCATCACCCCGTCGCACGGCAAGATCCTCACCCGGATCGGCGCGAACCACGTGATCTACCCCGAGGCCGACGCCGGCGTCCGCGCCGCGCACCTGGTCTCCGGCCGCATGCTGGACTTCATCGAGTTCGACGACGACTTCGCCATCGTGAAAATGTATCCGCCGCGCGAGACGGTGGGCTTCACGCTGGATGAGTCCAAGGTGCGCTCCAAGTACGGCGTGACCATCGTGGGCGTGAAGTCGCCCGGCGAGGACTTCACCTACGCCCGCCCGGAAACCAAGGTGTCCGCCCGCGACATGCTGATCGTGTCCGGGCACGTGGACCTGCTGGAACGGTTCGCGGCCCGGCCGTAGTCCTCACCCGCGAAAATGTCAGCCGAGCTGCCTGGTGATCTCCGCAGAGCGGTCCGCTGCGGCGCGGGCGCCGGCGGCGATGATGGCCGGAATACCCCGGTCGTCGAAGGTGGCGATGGCCCGTTCTGTGGTTCCGTTGGGGCTGGTCACTCCCTTGCGCAGGGCCGAGGGATCGGCGCCTGGCTCGGCAAGCATAAAGCCCGCGCCTGCGACCGTCTCCCGCGCCAGGAGCAGCGACAACTCGGGATCCAGGCCCAGTTCGACGCCGGCAGCTGCCATAGCCTCGGCCAAGTAGAACGCGTAGGCGGGACCCGAGCCGCTGATGGCCGACAACGCGTCCACCTGATCCTCGGGAACCTCCACCACGGTGCCCGTGGCTCGGAGGATGTCCTTGACGGTCTGGAGCTGTTCCGGCGTGCAGTTGGTTCCGGGTGAGACGGACACGACGCCGCGGCCCAGCTTGGCAGGGGTGTTCGGCATAGCGCGGATCACCGGCTGTCCGGGAGGCAGGGCAGCTTCCAGTTGCGTCAGCGACACGGCTGCGGCGACGCTGACAACGATGGCCTTCGGGGACAGGGAGCCGCTGATCTCGCGCGCCAGGTCGACGATGCCTACCGGTTTGACGCCAAGGATTACGACGGCGGATCCCTTGGCCGCCTGCTTGTTGTTGTCCGGTTCTTCTTCGCCTGCGATGGCCGTGATGCCGTGGTGACGCACGGCCAGTTCCGCAGCGCGTTCAGCACGCCTGACTGTAGCCACGACGTCGGCGGGGTCGGTTCCCCCGCCCAGGAGGCCGGCGAGGATGGCTTCGTTCATGGATCCACAGCCCAGGAAGGCGATTCGGTTGATCATGCTTCCATCATTGCAGTTCGGGTGGGCGGCTGCAGAAATGGAACGAATCGGAAAAAGCGGGAACCCGGCGAAATCGATTCACAGCGGACTCCCATGTTCGCTGCAGCTTGCACACAACTTCGCCGCCTAACGTAGTTATTACCTCATTGAGGGTGCGAGTGATGCGGCAAGCATGGGGATGTTTGCCCGAGGCGCCGGTGGTTTGCAGCAGGTTTTCCCCCATTTTCCTGCTGCGGACGCCGGCGCTTTCGCGTTAACGCTGCTTTCAGGCGGGTGAAGGCTCGATCGCCTGGCGTGCCGCGGCGGGCTCAACGATATGCGGGGCCGGATCCAGCGGGCCGGCGAAGACCAGCTGGTCGAGCCGGCGCAGGATCAGCCCTTCACGCAGCGCCCACGGGCAGATCCTGATCTTCTTGAACTTGAACATTTCCAAGGCAGCCTCGGCCACCAGAGCCCCGGCGAGTAGCTGGTGCGCGCGGGCCTCTGACACGCCCGGCAGAAAGAGCCGGTCCTCGGACTTCATGGCTGAAATGCGCTGCGCCCACACGCCCAGATCCGTGGCGTTAAGTGTGCGCTTCACGTAGGGCCCTGCGGCGCTCGGGGCTGCTCCGGCGACCCTGGCGAGCGACCGGAAGGTCTTGGAGGTTCCAGCCACAACGTTGGCGCGGCCCAGGCCGTCGAACTGCCTGACTGCCGGGGCGAGGGTGGCCCGGATGTAGCGGCGCAGCTCTTTGACGCTCTTGGCGGAAGGCGGGTCCTCAGCCAGCCAGTCGCGGGTCAGGCGGCTGGCGCCCAGCGGCACGGAAGTGGCCACTTCGGGCAGTTCGTCCTGCCCGAAGGCCATTTCGAAGGAGCCGCCGCCGATGTCCAGGTTCAGGATCGGTCCCGCACCCCAGCCGTACCAGCGGCGGACGGCGAAGAAGGTCATGGAGGCTTCTTCGCTGCCGGTCAGTTCCTGCAGGGTGACAGTGGTTTCGTGCTTGACCCGGGCCAGCACTGCAGGGCCGTTAGTGGCTTCACGGATGGCCGACGTACAGAAAGCCAGCAGGTCGTCCGCTTTGTGCCTGGCGGCAAACTCCCAGGCTTCAAGGACGAATTCGGTCAGCTCGTGCTGTCCTTCGTCGGTGATGTTGCCGTCGGTATCCAGGTATTGGACCAGGGATATGGGCCGTTTGTGCGACGCGAAAGGCACCGGACGCGCGCCAGGGTGGGCGTCCACCAGAAGAAGGTGGACAGTGTTTGACCCGATATCAAGGACGCCTAGCCGCATCCTGCCATTATTCCCCCGCCCGGGCCCTCACTCACAACCTGCACTAAAGATGTCAGTTTGCGGAGGCGTCCTCGGGTGCGCCGTCGGGAAGCTCATCCGCCCGCTTGAAGTCGCGCTTGATGTTGGCGACGCCCTCCGGGTTGATCTCAAACCCGTACGCAGCGCCGGGGTTGATCACCATGCCCAATTCCTCGCCAATGTTGGCGATGATGGCTGCACCCTGGGTCCCCAGGACGTTCGGGGCCGCCTCAAGATACTGCTCGTCAACGCGGCTGGGGTGCGAGAACACCGCAAGGACGGGCTCGCCGTCGGCGTTCGCCAATACCAGCGGCTCCACCTGGGAATCCTCCCCCTCGATCCCGTCGGTGCTGATGACGTAGACCTCGCTGTTGAGGAAGGACAGGATGACGTCCACCGGGCTGCCCTCTGGCTGGCCGCCCAGGGCGAGCTTCTCTTCGAGGTCGTTGAGCGGCGTGAGATCGGCTGTGCCGGGCTGTTCAGTCATGTATCTACTCGACCACGTTGGAGAGCCCGGCGCAATTCCGAGGATGACACATGGACCGGGATGGGAGGAATCCGGCAGCGTGCGTCTAAGCGAGGAACGAGCGAGCACGCCGAGGATTTCTGCCATCCCGGTCCGGAGTTACTTCTTAGCGGGAGCCTTCTTCTTTGCCGGGGCCTTGCGGGCCGTTGTGGCGCGCTTGACCGGACCCTTGGCCCGCTTCTCGGCGAGGAGTTCAATGGCCTGTTCGCGGGTCAGTTCCTCCAGGGACGTGGACCGCGGGACGGTGATGTTGGTGATGCCGTCGGTGATGTACGGGCCGAAGCGGCCTTCCTTGACCACGATGTTCTTCTCGGAAACGGGGTCCGGTCCGAACTCGGCCAGCGGCGCCACCGCTGCACGGGCGCCGCGCTGCTTGGGCTGCGAGTAGATCTCCAGCGCCTGCTCCAGCGTGATGGTGAAGATTTCCTCTTCGGTGCCGATGGAGCGGGAGTCCGTGCCCTTCTTCAGGTACGGACCGAAGCGGCCGTTCTGCACCGTGATGAGGTTGCCTTCGGCGTCCTCACCCAGGGCGCGGGGCAGGCTCATCAGCTGCAGCGCTTCGTCCAGGGTCACGGAATCCACGGTCATGGACGCGAACAGCGAACCGGTGCGCGGCTTGGCCTTGACGGGCTTCTTCGGCGGCTTCGGCTTGCCGTTCTTGTAGTACTCCACGGGCTGGTTGGCCAGCTGTTCCTCGGTCATCTCCGGGATGACCTCGGTGACGTACGCGCCGTAGCGGCCGTTCTTGGCGACAACGCTGTGCCCGGTGTGGGGGTCGTCGCCCAGTACGCGTTCTTCCGGCGCAGCCGTTTCCATCAGTTCGATGGCCTTCGCCGCCGTCAGTTCGTCGGGCGCCAGGTCCTCGGGGACGTTGGCGCGGGAGTTCTCCACGATTTCGCCGGTCTTGGCGTCCACCGTGGCAGCGGAGCTTTCCAGGTACGGGCCGAATTTGCCCACCCGCAGCGTGATCTCATCCGTAATGGGAATGGAGTTGATTTCCCGGGCGTCGATCTCGCCCAGGTTGTTCACGATGCTGAGCAGGCCCGGATCGGAATCTTCACCGTAGTAGAAGTGCTTGAGCCAGGCAGACCCAACCGCCTGGCCGTTGGCGATCTTATCCAGGTCGCCTTCCATGTCTGCCGTGAACTCGTAATCCACGTAATCCGTGAAGTGCTGCTCAAGCAGGCGGATCACGGAGAACGCGATCCAGCTGGGCACCAGCGCGGAACCCTGCTTCCGGACGTAGCCGCGGTCCTGGATGGTGGAAATAGTGGAGGCGTAGGTCGACGGGCGGCCGATGCCCTTCTTCTCCAGCTCGGCGGTCAGCGACGCTTCGGTGAAGCGCGGCGGCGGGGAGGTCTCGTGGCCCACAGCCACAATGTCCGACGCCGTGAGGGCATCGTCCTTGGCCACGTTCGGCAGCCGCCGGGCTTCGTCGGAGTCGTCGTCCCCGCGGCTTTCGTCCTTGCCTTCTTCATAGGCGGCCAGGAAGCCCGGGAAGGTGATGACGGTGCCGGAGGCGGAGAATTCGGCGTCCCGGCCATCGGTGGCTACGGCACCCAGGCGGATGGTCGCCGTCGAACCCTTGGCGTCACCCATCTGGGATGCGACGGTGCGCTTCCAGATCAGTTCGTACAGGCGGAACTCGTCGCCGGAGAGCTGCTTGGCCACCTGCGCCGGGGTGCGGAAGGAGTCACCGGCGGGGCGGATGGCCTCGTGGGCTTCCTGCGCATTTGCAGCCTTGCTGGTGTACACGCGGGGCGACGCCGGGATGTATTCCGGGCCGTACAGCTCGGAGGCCTGGCGGCGGGCAGCCGTGACGGCTTCGTCGCTCAGCGCCGAGGAGTCGGTACGCATATAGGTGATGTAGCCGTTTTCGTACAGCCGCTGGGCCACCTGCATGGTGCTCTTTGAGGAGAAGCGGAGCTTGCGGCCGGCCTCCTGCTGCAGCGTGGACGTGGTGAACGGCGCCGCCGGACGGCGTGTGTACGGCTTGGTGTCCACGGACCGGACACGGAAGTCCGCATCCTGGAGACCTGCGGCCAGTGACGTGGCGAGTTCCTCGTTGAGGTGCGCCGCATTGCGCGAGGTGAGGACGCCGTCGTCGTTGAAGTCGCGGCCGCTGGCCACCTTGGCGCCATCTACGGCAGCGAGCTTGGCCTTGAATGAACCGGCGCCGGCCCCGAACTGGCCCGTGAGGTCCCAGTAGGAGGCGGCCTTGAAGGCCATGCGTTCGCGTTCACGGTCCACCACCATGCGGGTGACCACGGACTGCACGCGGCCGGCGGACAGGCCGCGGGCCACCTTGCGCCACAGCACGGGGGAAATCTCGTAGCCGTAGAGCCTGTCCAGGACGCGGCGGGTTTCCTGGGCGTCCACCAGGGCCGTATCAACATCGCGCAGGTTGTCCATGGCGCGGTGGATGGCTTCCTTGGTGATTTCGCCGAACGTCATCCGGTACACGGGGACCTTGGGCTTGAGCACTTCCAGCAGGTGCCACGCGATGGCCTCGCCCTCGCGGTCCCCATCGGTTGCGAGATAGAGGGCGTCGGCATCCTTGAGCGCGGCCTTCAGCTCGGTGACCTTTTTCCGCTTGTCCGCGGACACCACGTAATACGGTTTGAAGTCGTTTTCGATGTCGACGGCGAACTTGCCCACCGAGGTTTTCTTCAGTTCTGCAGGAAGCTCAGACGGCTGCGGCAGGTCGCGGATGTGACCAATGGAGGCCTCTACGATGAAGCCCTCGCCGAGGTACTTGGCGATGGTCTTGCTCTTGGCCGGAGACTCCACAATCACGAGTTTCTTGCCTGTTTTGGCCTTGCTTGGCACGGTGCTCCTACAGAAAAAGGTTGCTCGGGCAGATGAGCCCATATTGGCCTAGTTCACCATATTTTGGACAATCGTGCGCATTCATGTGGAAAACCCGTTGACTCATCAGGCACATCCGGGACGCCGATTTGGGGTGTTCCCGGGCCCGCCAAACCACTATTCAGCAGGCTCGGAAGGAACCAGGAAACCGTCGCTGACCAGGTTCGCGACGTCGTCGAGCAGCCCGGTCCGGAACGCGTCGCCGTCGAACCCGTCCTCTCCGGCGAGGCTCCCGCCGAGCAGCGCGGCAAGGGCTCCGATGATCTGGCCGACGGAGAGGTCACCGTCGCACGCGGAGACAAATCCGGCCAGTTCGGTGCTGAGCAGATTGGTCCGGCGCAGGCCCGCGCCCTGGCGCAGCAGGATCACGCCGGGGTGCTCGGCGCCGGGGCGCTGATGGCGTTCCTCGGTGACGTCGTCCACCACGAGCAGGTGCGCGTCCGCCAGGCTGTTGGCGGCCAGCCAGTCGGAACGCTCGACGGCGGCGCCCAGGTGAGGCCCGATGGGCTGCTCAATGGGGTACGTGATTTCCTCGAAACGGCTAATGGAGGCGGCGCCGGATTCCGACAGCGGCCGGCGCAGCCAGATCATCCCGAAGCCGATCCCCGCCACGTTCCGGGAGGCGAAGTCCGCCAGGTACGCGGCGTAGGCGTCCCGGTAATGCTTCCGGTCGCGGGATTCGGACGCGTCCTGCAGCCACGTTTCGGCGTACTGCTCCGGGCCCACCTGCTCGCGCTGGATGAACCAGGCATCCGCGTCCGGGCCGATCCAGCTCTTGGGCCGCTCATACCATTCCGTCCCGCCGGGGATTTCCCAGTTGCCCAGCATCTGCGCGGTGCCGCCCGGGGCCAGGGCACCGGGCAGCGCCGCCACGAGCGAGGACACAATGTCATCGCCGGGCAGCCCGCCGTCACGGTAGGTGAACTGCCCGGACGCGGCTTCGCCCAAGGTCCGCGGGGTGATGACGAACGGCGGGTTGGACACCACCAGTTCGAATTCCTCCCCCGCCACCGGCTCCAGGAGCGACCCCAGGCGAAGGCTCACCCGGTCCTCCAGCCTGTCCGGGTCCAGGTGCAGGGCCGCGGCATTAAGCAGGAGGTTGAACCGGGTGAAGGCCAGCGCCCGCTCCGAGATGTCCGTTGCCGTCACGTGCTCGGCATGGTGCAGGAGGTGGAAGGACTGGATGCCGCAGCCCGTGCCCAGGTCCAGGGCCTTGGCGACGTGGCGGCGGACGGTGGTCTGCACCAGCGTGGTGGACGCCTGCCCGATCCCCAGCACATGGTCGTGCCGGAGCATGCCGGCCTGCTGGTGCGCGGCGAGGTCGCTGGCGACCCAGAGTTCGGCGCCGCCGCTGCCGTCCTCATTGGCGTCCCAGCCGTACGGCCGCAGATCCGCTTTCGCCTGCAGCAAGTCCTGCGCCGGCTGATCAGCGCCGGGCAGCTCAGTGCCGGGCAGCTCAGGGCCGGGCACGGGCTCGAGCAGCCCCAGCTCGATCAGCCCGTCGGCCCGGATTCCCGGCAGGGCGGCGTCGAGCGTTTCCTGCGTTTGCGGTTCCGCCAGGAGCCAGAGACGCACGACGGCGGCGAGCGCCGCCGTCGTCTTCTCACCGTTCGCAGGCCCATCCTTCGCCGCATCATTCTGGAGGGCGCTTTCGGTGGCCAGCAGCGCCGGGATGATCTGGTCCCGGTTCAGCGCGCGGTAGGCTGACTCGCCCAGCAGCCCCGCCACGCCGTCGAGCGTGTAATCCACCCGGCGCAGGTCCGCGGCGAGCGCCGTCAGCAGCCCGGGGAGGTCGCTGCGCGGGGCATCGGGGGTGTTGCCGGCCAGGAAAAGCGTGGAATCAGTCACTGCCCAAGTCTATTGGCGGGCCGATGTCCAGCTGACGGGCTACAGGTTCGCCGCCGCGTAGGTCTTCAGGGCATCCCGGACGAAGCCGGCACCCTCGGCGCCGCCATAGTTCTTCGCGAACCGGGGGTCAGCAACGTACATCTCACCGAGCCCGGTGACGTATGCCTTGACGTCACCCTTGCCTGCATCACCCTTGCCGCGGGCGTCCGACGCCGGGGTGCCCGGGATGCCGGTCAGCCATTCGACGTGCCGCCTGGCGATGTCCTGGGCCGCCGCGCTGTCCGGTGCGATACCCGCCGTGGCGGCGGCGATCCAGTCCTCGCCGAGCTTGTGCGAGCGCTGCTTCCACGCGGCCTTCTCCTCGGTGCTCATGCCGCGCCACCACGAATCCCCCTTCGCGTAGGCGTCCTTGCCCCAGCGTTCCTCCACTTCGCCCTTGTACTGCGTATGGTCGAAACCGTTGAACATGTCTTCTGCCGTGATTTCGCCACCTCCTTTCACTGCTCCGATGGTTTGTGTGACCGACGCGATCTGCCGCGCCAGCCTGTCCTGTTCCTGCTTGAGCCATTCGAGATGCCCGGTGAGTGCCTGGGCGGCGTCCGTTTCGTCGTCGAGCACCTGGCTGATCACCGGCAGGCCCAGCCCCAGCCCGCGCAGGAGCAGGATGCGCTGGAGCTGCACCAGCGCCGCCTGGTTGTAGTACCGGTAACCGTTGTGGCCGGTGCGGCTGGGCTTGAGCAGGCCGATGTCGTCATAGTGCCGCAGCGTCCTGCTGGTGGTGCCGGCGATCCGGGCGATGTCCTGGATGGACCAGTCCATGTGTTCCTCCTTCCTGCTCTGTTTGCGGGATGGCCCGGACGTTCTGTTCCGGCTGATGGTTCAACGATAAATGTTGACGTAGCGTCAAGGTCAAGGGCCTGAATCACGGAGCACAGATGGAGCCGGGTAAGTTGGAAGCATGGTTCCGTTTCCTTCCTCCATGCCGCGTGCCCTCTCCACTGTGGCTGCAGCAGCTGTCCTCCTGGGTGTCTCAGGCTGCGCGCAGCAGCTTTCGGTGGAGAACGCCGATGTGCCGGCCTGGAAAGCCACGGCTATGCCGTCGGCCAGCGGCATTGTTGCCGAGGACTCCGGCAAGATTCTCAACGCCCAGCCCATTGACCATACGGAGAACGTGCCGGCAGGCAAGTACACGCTGACACTCGTCTGCGAAGGCGGCGGCAAGGCCTTCCTCGCAGTGCGGTCCGGCGGCAAGGAACTCGCCGACCTCGGGGCCGCCTGCTACGGCGCGCGGGAGTCCATCAAGATCACACTCCCGGAATCCGGACCGCTGCAGCTCAGCGCCTCCAGCGTCGACGCACCGCTGATCTACGCCTACCAGCTGGTCACCGCGGGCTAGTCCCTTCGAATCCACCGTGCGGCTGACCGCCGGACGGGTGACGGCTACGCTGGCGCCCACCAGCCGCGGGGAATCCTCGGTCGCCGCCCGTCGCATCGAAACGGCTCCCGGGGAACCGCCGGCCGGTCAAACCCCCGCTGCCCCGGCAGGCAGCAGCCCCTAACCCCCTCCCCCGACCAGCCCTCCCCTCACTTCCTCGAGGCTCTGGATTGGGGTCCGTGCCGGGCATAGAGTCGGAGTATGCCCGCAACGCAGGGGGCGCCGCCGCCCCGCAGGGCGGTACGTCGTCCGGGCGCTTGCCCGTCCCGGTCAGTCTCCGTGCGCACCCGGGTGAGGGCCGCCGTCGTACTCTGGACGGCGGGCGCCCTTGTGGCCGGAACTGCGCTCGCCGGATGTGAATACACGTACGACGAAGGGTGGCGTCCCGCCGAGGCCCCGGCCGCGCCGGAGGTGACCGAGCCGGGGCCACGCGCTGAGTCGTGGCGGAACGATCCCGTCAGCGAGGCTGAAATGGAGGCCTGGCTGACGGAGTCCCAGGTGGGGTCCGGCCTGCAGGTGGCGCATAGGACATTCGGCCTGTTGCGCGCGGAGGCAGTCCGAACGGACGCCACGGAGCCCCTCCCCGCCGGAACCTACGTCCTGGTGCTGGTGTGCCGGAGCCAGCGGCGCGTCGACTTCAAAGTCCGCAATGACGAATTCACCATGGTGGACCTGAGCCTCCGCTGCGGATCACGGCGCGAAAGCGTGATCTACCTTTCCAAGGAAACGGTGCTGCATTTCCAGGTCGAAGCGCAGTCGCCCGCCAATTTCGCGTACCGGCTGGCCCGGCTCTGAACTTTTCTGCCTGCGGCTTTGATCCGGCCGCACCGTTCAGGCCACGCAGCCTTCGGGCCACGCAGCTCAGGCCGCGCAGCCTTCGGGGCAGCGCAGCGTCTCCGGGCTGGCGGCACACTCGGCGCAATACAAGGTCAGCGTGCGGCAGCTCGGGTTGGAACAGTTCTCGAACTTGCTGGTGCGGGCGGCACAGCGGACGCACCCACCGATGGTCTTGGCGTCCTCACTGAATTCCAGGTGCATGCGCTTGTCGAACACGTAGAGCGAGCCTTCCCAGAGGCCCTGGTCCTTGAACGTTTCGCCGTAGCGGACGATGCCGCCGTCGAGCTGGTACACCTGCTTGAAACCGCGGTTCACCATCAGGCTGGAGAGCACCTCGCAGCGGATGCCGCCGGTGCAGTAGGTGACCACCGGTTTGTCCTTGAGGGCGTCGTACTTGCCGGAGTCGAGCTCCTTGATGAAATCGTGGGTGGTGGCCACGTCAGGGACGATCGCGTCCTTGAACTTGCCGATCTGGGCCTCGAAGGCGTTGCGGCCGTCGAAGAACACCACGTCCTCGCCGGCCTGTTTCGTGGCTTCCACCAGTTCGTGGAGTTCTTCGGGCTTCAGATGGGTGCCGCCGCCCACCACGCCGTGCTCATCCACCTTGAGTTCGCCTGGCGCGCCGAAGGAGACGATCTCGTCCCGGACCTTAACGCTCAGCCGCGGGAAGTCCTCCGCGCCGCCGTCGGACCATTTCACGTCGATGCCGTGGAAGCCTTTGTATTCGCGTGTGGTCTTCACGTATTGCTTGACGGCGCCGATTTCGCCGCCCACCGTGGCGTTGATGCCGTCCTTGGAAAGGAGGATGCGTCCGGTCAGCCCGAGTTTTTCGCACAGGGCACGCTGCCAGAGCCGTACCGCGTCCGGATCAGCGATGGGGGTAAAGCCGTAAAAGAGCACAATTCGGTTCAAAGCCACGTATTTAAGGGTACTGGGTTGCCGGGCATCGGGCCCGCCCGGTGGCCGGGGCTAAGGCTGCGCCGCTGCGATGGCGGCGTCGCGCCTGTTCAGGGCGGTTTCAGCCGTCCGGTACCCCAGGACGACGACGGCGAAGGGCACCGAGGTGGCCGTCACGGCGGCTCCGAAAGCATCAGCGCCATTGTTGAGGGCGAGTTCTGCCGCACCGTCACCAACGAGGCGCGGCACCACAAACAGGACCAGCGCGGTGAGAAGCCCACCGAATCCCGGCCGGTGCACTCCTGCGGGCTCGGAGCGTGATCCCAGAAAGTCCAGCGGGCGCTTCGAATTCCGGTAGGTCAGGGCGCCGGCCACCAGCGGGACGAGCCCGCCGGCAAGCCAGAGCAAGTAGCCCACACCCGTGGCCGTCTCCCAATATCTTGCGCCGCCCACCATGGCCACCATTAAGGCGACACAGACCAGCAGGGGCAGCGGAAAGGTGCTCTTGGACGGATCCTTGGTGGCTGGCATGCCGTCAGTCTTGTCTGGTCACGATTGCATAAGCAAGTCACATCGGGGCACCCGACCCCTGTTGCTTGTGTCGGGGCTGGAATACCCTCATGACATGAGTCCGGACGCCTTGGTTGGAGACATCACACGCCTTCTTGAAGTCTGGTTAGCTGGCTGGGCCGGCTGCCGCGGTTACCAGACCTCAGTTGAGGGCCGCTTCCCCGCTGCACTGCGGGCCGACACCACCGGGGAGTGGGAATACTTCGCCCATGACCCCTCCGCTGACGAGTTCGCTGCCCTGGCCGCGAAGACCGCCGAGGCCCCGGCCAGGGTCCTGACCATCCTCACTAATGATGTTGCCCGCTTCAGTGCACTGGCCCAAAAACACGGGCTGAACGTCACGTCCGCATCGCAGGCCATGATGATTGTGGACATGGCCACGCAGGATACGGAAGATCCGTGGCTCTCCGACGACGATTTGAACCTGGTCACCTCCCAGCTCGACGGCGTCCACCACGCGGTGGTCCGCTCGAGTGACACGGTAGCGGCGAGCGGCAGGGTTTTTGTGGTGGGCGAGACTGCAGTGTTCGACAAGATTGTGGTCCAACCAGCGTTCCAGCGCCGCGGCCTGGGCAGCTTCATCATGAAGGCCCTTGCGGCGCAGGCCATCGGACCGTATGTGGAGAACGGCCTGCTGCTGGCCTCGATCGACGGCCAGAAGCTGTATTCCCACCTGGGCTGGTCAACTGTTTGCCGCGTGCTGATGCTGTCCACGTCCGACGAAGGCGCAGACCTTTCCGTGGGGTGATTTTTCCCCGGGTGAAAGAATGTTGGGGTGAACCCCCATGACTCCCTGATTCCATTGCTGGGCCGAGGCCCGGACCCGGAACAGCTGCGTCATGTCCGCACCATCCCAGCCCGGCAGGCAGTCCACGAACCGTGGCCAACGTGGGCACACGCGGATCTGGTGGCCGCTTACGGCTCCCTGGGCATCCACGAGCCGTACCGGCACCAGATCCAGGCCGCCAACCTGGCCCACAGTGGCGAGCACGTGGTCATCGCCACCGGCACAGCCTCCGGCAAGTCCCTGGCCTACCAACTGCCGGCCCTTGACGCCATCCACCGCTCCGAACTGCGCGTCTTGTCCGACCCGGGAAAGATCCACGACGACGGCGCCGTGACGCTCTATCTCTCCCCCACGAAGGCACTCGCTGCCGACCAGCTCGCAGCCATCCGTTCCCTGGATCTGCCCACCGTACGGGCCGAGACGTACGACGGCGATACCGACACCGCGTCCCGCCGGTGGATCCGGGACCACGCCAACTTCATCCTGGCGAATCCGGACATGCTCCACTTCGGCATCCTTCCCAATCACGCCTGGTGGGCCAGCTTCTTCCGGCGGCTGCGGTACGTGATCGTGGATGAGGCCCACAGCTACCGCGGGGTGTTCGGCTCGCACGTGGCCAACCTGATGCGCCGGCTGCGACGCATCTGCGCGTACTACGGTGCCGGGACCACCCATCCAGGGCCGGTGTTCATCGCGGCCTCAGCCACGGCTTCTGAGCCAGGCACATCGTTCGGCCGCCTGATCGGGGCGCCGGTCCGGGCCGTTGCCGAGGACTGCTCGCCGCATGGTTCCACTACGGTGGCTTTCTGGGAGCCTGCGCTGACCGACCTCAAGGGCGAGAACGGTGCCAGGGAGCGCCGCACCGCCGTTGCTGAAACGGCCGATCTGCTGGCGAACCTGGTTTCGTCCCGCATCCGGACCATCGCCTTCATCAAGTCCCGCCGCGGAGCGGAGACAATCGCTTCGATCACCAAGCGCCTTCTGGATGAAGTGGACCCCAGTCTTCCCCAACGCGTGGCCGCCTACCGTTCCGGCTACCTTCCGGAAGAACGCCGGGCCCTGGAAAAGGCACTCCGCTCCGGCGAATTGCTGGGGGTCTCCAGCACGTCCGCCCTTGAACTGGGCATCGACATTTCCGGGCTGGATGCCGTCCTGGTCGCGGGCTGGCCAGGCACCAGGGCGTCGCTGTTCCAGCAGATCGGCCGGGCTGGGCGCGCGGGCCAGGATGCGATTGCCGCGTTTGTGGCCAGCGATGATCCGCTCGACACCTACCTGGTGAACCATCCCGAGGCGATTTTCGACGTGTCTGTGGAGGCCACCGTCTTTGATCCCTCCAATCCCTACGTGC
This sequence comes from Arthrobacter sp. UYNi723, assembly GCF_054057635.1. Taxonomy (NCBI): domain Bacteria; kingdom Bacillati; phylum Actinomycetota; class Actinomycetes; order Micrococcales; family Micrococcaceae; genus Arthrobacter; species Arthrobacter sp. UYNi723. The sequence goes on along the minus strand of NZ_JBSRZM010000008.1, from coordinate 21,772 downwards.
TGGGGCCCCATCTTTGTGCCGCCGCCGCGGAGCTTCCGCTGGGCGTGGCTGAGCTGGGCCTGTTCGGCGGCACGGCAGAGAAGCTGTTGGGGCAGCTCGTGGCGCAGGGCTATTTGCGCCGCCGGCCGGCGGGCTGGTTCTGGACGCACTCCCAGAGCGCTGCGGCCATGGTGAACCTTCGTGGCGACGGAGGCGGACCGGTGAGCATCGTTGACGCCGACACCGGGTCCCTTCTCGGGACCATGGATTCGCCCCAGACGCACTACCAGGCGCACACAGGTGCCATCTATGTGCACCAGGGCGACAGCTATGTGGTGGAGGAACTGAACGAAGACGACCACTGCGTGGTGGTCCGGCGCGCCAACCCCGACTACTACACAACGGCCCGGGACGTGACCCAGATCGAAGTGCTCGAAACACTCCGGACTGAGCACTGGGGCGATATCGCCGTTCACTTCGGCGATGTGAAAGTGACAACACAGGTGGTTTCCTTTCAGCGCAAGGCCTTGATTTCAAACGAAATCCTGGGCGAGGAGCCGCTGGAGCTGGGCGCCCGGGACCTGTTCACGAAGGCCGTCTGGTTTGTGGTGGAGAACCGTTCGCTGACGGGCGCCGGGCTCATCGAGGCGCAGTTCCCGGGGGCCCTGCACGCCGCCGAACACGCAGCGATCGGCCTGCTGCCGCTCGTGGCCTCCAGCGACCGCTGGGACATCGGCGGAGTATCCACCGCAATCCACGCCGACACCGGCGTGCCCACCATCTTTGTGTACGACGGGCACCCCGGCGGTGCCGGCTTTGCCGAACGCGGCTTCGACAAGGCAAAGGTGTGGCTCTCGGCGACGCGCGACGCCATCCAGGCGTGTGAATGCGAGTCGGGCTGCCCGTCCTGCGTCCAGTCCCCCAAATGTGGGAACAAGAACAATCCGCTGGACAAGGCTGCCGCCGTCACGCTCATCGACGTCCTCCTCAAAGACGCGCGCGAAATGCCTCTCCGCAGTGCGGAATTCCTGGCGAGCACGGAGCCGTTCAGCACCACAGCCGCTCAGGGCGGCGGTCCTGCCCGCGACTGACCGGTTGCGGCGCCAACCAGTGTGCGTGCATTGAGCTCCGTTCGGACCATGACGGTCTGGCCGGCCCCTTCCGTACAGCTGACGAGTGCCGCCTCATGGCGGGCTGCTACCTCGGCGGCCACCGTGCAGGGGTCTCCGGACGTGATCCCGCGCAGGGCATCGGCCGCGGCAAGGGCAGCGAGGTCCGCCGCTGCCGCTGCCCTGCTGGCCATCACCGCGGACTGTGCGAACAACAACATCAGGGCCATCGCCATGATGACAACCAGCGCCAGTCCCGCAGCCAGTACTGTTCCCGAACCGCGCTCCGGGTTGTCCCGGAATTGCCTGTTCACAACGGCGCCTCCTCCGGGGCCCCGCCCGGCTCCAACACCGGATTGGCCGCGGTAGCCGGCGTTTCGCTCCGCGTGGTGGCCTTGGCCGTGAGTGTCCATGGAACTGTTGCCCCCAGCGGCCCGCCCACACCGTCGGCCACCGTAACGCTGAGCCACTCACCTTCAGTCCCAACGGACGCCGTTGCCGAGGTCCCCGCCAAGGTCCTGACGATCCCCTGCACTGAAGCCGCGTCCTCGCCACGGGCCAGCGCCCTGGCGCCGGCCCGCGCCGCCTCCTCGAGCCTGAGCTGCGTGACGCCCGCGGAGGCTCCCGCCAGGAGCAGTGCGAGGAGCAACAGGACTGCCGGCAGCGCTACCGCGAACTCCGCCGTCACGGCGCCGTGGGCGTTCCCCGGACCACGGCGGCGGCGACGGAACCGGCGACGGAACGCGGCCGCCGGTCCCAGCGCCACGCGGCTTTCCACACCCTGGTTCCGGCAGCGGCCACAGCGGCTGCTCCGGTCATCAGCCCGTGGCAGCGCTGCCGGCGGCAGACTCATGGCAAGGCCAGCGCCGTGCGGATGAGGTTCAACAGGAATCCGCGCACTTCGTCGCTACGGAGAATGAAGACGAGAAGTCCGGCGAAGCCAACCGCGGCAAGCGTAGCTGTCTCACTGGGTCCGCTACTGTGCCCGAGGGTCCAGCACGCCTCGGACGGTCATGGACTCCGGAAGGCCACCCACCAGGGGTCCGGCCACCTCAACGCGCAGGGCCAGCAGCTCCGCCAGCTCCAGCCGCTCGGCGTCCCCGAGGTGCTGCAGCCGCTCCGCTGCCCGGTCAGCCAGAGCAGCAAGCTCGGTGAGCTGGCGGGCGTTGCCCCGTGCCCCGGGACCTGCCGACTGCAGTGCGTCCAGCTTGGCCTTCACGTCTGCGAGCTGGGAGCGGTAGCGGGCCACCCGAACCAGCAGTTCCTCCGGTTCGTCGGCCATGAACGCCTCGTCGGTGGCCCTCTGAATTGCCCGGGTGAGCTTCCGGGCCTGCTCCCCCAGCCGCTCCACTTCCTGGGTGTCCGCCTCGCTCGTGGTCCCGCTCTGGGTCCACTCTGCCGCCAGTTTCAGCAGCCGCGCCCGGTCGCCGAGGACGCCGACGACCTCGGCCCAGACCGCAGCGTCGAGTTTGGCGACGTCAATCTGTCGGCAGTCGCAGTCCGGCTGGCCTGCCTTGGGCCTGCGCTTGCACTCGGGACGGTAAATCGGCCTGCGGACCCCGGAGCGCTCCAGCACCAGGACCCCGAGGTAGTGCCTCCCGCAGGTCCCGTGGACCCTGGTTGAGAGCCACTGCCGCTGTTGGTTGTCCTGCCGCTGGCCGGACCTTGGGGCAGCGTCCAGGACCTGCTGGAGCGCGTCGAAGGTCTCCCGGTCCAAGGGTGGCTCGGGCAGTTCCAGGACCACCGGGTCCCCGTGCCTGGGTTTGCCGGTGCGGGGATCGGCCTGGGTCTTGAAGTAGCGGTCGCCGGTCTTGCCGACGTGCCCCCAGTGGTGCTCCCCGGTGACCAGGGCCGGGTTCCGGAGCATTCGGCGGACTACCGTGTGGGACCAGTCGGCACCGGTCCGGGTGGGGACGCCCTGGCTGTTGAGTTCGCGGGAGATCTCGCCCGTGGTCCGGCCTGCGAGCGCGGACTTCACCATCGACTGGAGGGTGTCGCGCTCTGCGGTGTCCGGGACGGGTCGGGCCTCCTTGCCCTTGCCTTCCAGTCGCCAGCCGTAGCTGGGCTGACCACCGGGCCAGCCGGAGCGGGCTACCTTGGCGCGTTGCCCCGTAATGCTGCGCTCCCGGATCAGGTCACGCTCCATCTCGGCCACCCCGGCGAGGATGGTGCGGGTTAGCTTGCCCGCGTTGGTCGAGAGGTCGATGTTCTCGCGGATTACGAACAGCGTCACGCCCAGGCGGTGCAGCTCGTCGGTGATCCGGATGGCGTGGGCCGCGCTGCGGCTCATTCGGTCCAGGGACGCGACGACCACGGCCTGGACCTCTCCGGAGCGGCACGCGGCCAGGAGCGCCTGCCACTGCGGACGGTCGTCCTTGGCCCCACTCAGGCCCTCGTCCACGAACTCGCCCGCGAGCTTCCAGCCCCGACCCTTGACTACGGCTTCGCACTTTTCCCGCTGGGTCTGCAGGGAGCTGCCGTGGTCCACTTGCCCGAGTGAGCTGACTCGCCCGTACCATGCTGCGTTCATTGCCTTCTCCTACAGCTTTGCCCCGGTTCCCCGGGGCTGGCTGGTTGTGGTTGGTTAGAGTGCGGTCCAGTTGCCTGAGCCGTCGCGCCGGTCGTTGATCTGGGTGACCTTGCCGTTGGTCCGGGTGGGGTAGATCCAGCGGCCCCGCTTCACCGGCTCGGCCTCGGTCCACTTACTGCCCTTGGCGGCTGCGCGGTCGGCCTGCGCCTGGGCCTTGGCGGTGAGCCGCTCGGCCATTTTGACGGCCTTCGCCCGGAGAGCATCGGAGCCGAGGTCCTCCTCCGAGTACTGGCGCTCGTAGCCCTCCTGGCGTGAGGCGACGAGGTCGCGGGCCACCAATCCGGCGTGGCGTGCGTCGTGCCCTGGGCGGTAGAGGCTCTTCGCGCTCTGGGTGGCTTCCCCGCAGCCGCAGGTGCACTGGACGGTTGCCTTCTCGGTGGTGGTGGTCTTGGCGGTGGTCTGGGTCTTGGTCATTTTCGGCTCCTGGTGGTTTCGGTGGTGGTTGGGTTAGAGGCCCTTGACGAGCTGGAAGAAGACCGCGAGGTCCTCGGCGGAGAGGGCAGCTTCGGCCTTCATTACCCAGCGGAGCTGGACGGTGTCGGAGTTGGCGGCTGCAACCTTCGCTGCGAAGTATTCGGGGGTCTGGTTCTTGGTCATTTTCGGCTCCTTGGGTGTGCCTTGCTTGACTCTCTGTCAAGGAAAAAACTCCATCGAAACACGCGAATTTGAGGCCCCACAAGTATTTGGGGCCACGCCCGACCGCGTGGACGTGCCTGTGGACAACGTTTCGCGAAAGTTTATTTAACCCACACTGTGGACTAAGCGTTTTCGCAGGTGAGAGGCTCGAACCGCCCGAAAGAATTTTGTTTTCCACAGGTTGACCCCCAGGCTGTGCACAGGTATGCACACTTAGTGCACAGGTTATCCACAGGCCGAGGGGTGCCGGGGATGGGTTAATCCGCAGTCTTCCGGCTACCGTCTTGGCTATGGACTTCTTCGCTTTCATCAACGGCTTCTTCTCCTGGAGCCAGACGCCCCTGGGCGCAAACATTGTTGGGCCACTGGTGGTGGTCCTGGCCACCACCGCTGGCATCGTCCTCACCAAGTTCGTCCGCTCCTTTCCGGACAGGTTCGACCGGTGGTTGAAGCGGAGGGTGGGGCTGATGTGAACCAGCCCCACGTCCCCGCGCTGGCTCACTTCGCCGCTACCTTTGCGAGGGCTGAAACCGGGGTGACCCGGACCCAGCTCTTCCAGTAACGTATTGCCACCGGGAGCAGGCGCTGCACCTCGGCGTCCTTGCTCCGGGTCGTCGTGGCCCACTCCTTGACCTCGCGCAGAGTGGTCGGCACGCTGGGTAGTCGGGCAGCTGCCAGGTCCTCGAAGAGCGGGAGAGACAGTCGGCCAGCCACGCTGCGACGGTCCTGCCTCGCCAGCCACCAGACGAAGCTGCCCTCGGTTACGTTCTCGGTGTTCATTGTTTGTTTCCTCTCGTTGGTTCTGACGGGACCAGGGGTACGGACCCCCTCTTTCAGAAGGGGGGTCCGACGTACCCCTTCCGGCGTACCCCTGGCCGTACCCCCTGCGTACCCCTCGGCGTACCCCTCCCCGCCGCGTCGTGACGCGGGAGAGCCTGAGAGCCGTACCCCTGCCGTACCCCTGGGTGTACCCTCTGGGGCCGAGAGGGGTCCGTACCCCTCCGCGTACCCCTTGTGGACCCCGCTCACAGGAGCAGTCCCTGCGCCTCGGGACTGACCGTCTCCGCACCCCTGGGGGTGGCCCTCCAGACCGTGGCCTGCTGCCTGCCGCGCTGTTCTTTCGTGGACTCAGCCAGACCTTCGGAGGTCAGCCGGTCCAGGTCGCGACGGGACTTCTGCTTGTCCCTGTCGCTCTTGGGGTCCCGGCCCATTTCCTCGGCCAACTCCGTTGCAGTCAGACCTTCTCCACCAGCACTGACTAGAAGGTCCAGCGGGTCTGCCCCGTGAATCCGGGTCGTGGTGCCTGCGGTGTGGTCATTCCGGATCTTCCAAGGTCCGACCACCGCTGCTGGTTGCTTCAGGTGGACCAGTTCAAGGTCCAGGTCCCCGGCCTCGCCCCAGAGCAGGATGACCGACCCTGCACCGCTGACAATCCAGGCGGAGCCGTAAACACCGTTGAGGTCGTTTGGTTTGCTGCCGTCCGAGTGGGCCTTCTTCTGGTGGTGCAGTTCGAGGACCTCAATCCCCCGGGCGAGCAGCATCTGGCGTGCCCGGTTGTAGCCAGAACCCGCTTCGTCCGAACTGAGGTTCACGGCAGCGTCCTTGACGCTGTCCACAATCACCGTGTCGGCACCAACCTCCAGGGCCAGTTCGAGGAGCGTCTCAGGGTTCCGGGCGACGTCTTGCGGCGGTGGTCCCTGGCGGACCACGAGCCGCTCGTTAATCACCTCGCGCTCGGACCGGTCGAAGTGCCTCCGCAGCGACCGGGCGATCTGCTGCGGACGGTCCATTGCGAGGTAGAGAACCTTGGACTTGGTCGGTGTCACTGGCAGATCCAGGACTTCACCGGCCCCCAGGCCCAGCCTCGCTCGGACTACCTGCCCCGCGAGGGTGGTCTTGCCGACACCGGTTGGACCGACGAGCATGAGCGCTTCACCTTCAGCCCACAGGACCTGCGACCCGGTCCCCCAGACAGCGGGAGTGCCGTCCGGGATGTCGAACATGAAGTTACCGCCAGCGGCAAACATCCCCGCCTCGGTCGTGCCCTGGAGTCCCGCGTCGACCAACCTCCGCTGGGCCTCCTTGCGGACCTGGAGTCGGCGCAGCTCCTGAGCTACCTCGGCTTGGAACCCGTCCGAGTCCGGGTCGACCTTCTCGCGTTCCCGGTCCCAGATCGAGTTGACGACCTTGACTACGTCCTCGTCCGACTGCGGCGGGTTGCAGAGCTGGTTTGCGCGGTCCACGTGGTCGGCGTAGTCCTCGAACTTGAGGCCAGTCTTGGCGTAGTGTCCCGCGACCCTGGCGAGCCAGTCATTGCGCCCACCCTCGGATGGTGGAAACTGCAGCAGCTCGCCCAGGGACCCTGCAGCGGCGCTTCCGGGTCCTGCCTCCCCGCCCGAGTGGCTCTTCTCGTGAACCAGCAGAACCCGCAGGGCTTCCGGTGCCTCGGGCAGGTCCTCGACTCGCGGGAGGTCCCCTTCGTAGGGCTTCCCGTCCACAACTGAGCCTGGGGCGACCACGTAGCCCCCGTCCGACCGCACGTCGACCCCGGGCCGGATTCCTGCGGTGCTTCCTGCGTGTCCCCGGTAGTAGTGGTGAAACCCGCCGCTGGTAGTCGTGACGACGACCGGGTCGGGCAGGTCCAGCCCAGCAACGAGTTCGGCGTATTCCCCTGGTCCGTCCTGGGGTTTGCCGTCTTTCGGCTTGACGTCGAGGTCCGGAATGAGCAGACCAGACAGACCAGTCGCGATCCCGACGTTGGCACTCGGGTAGTCCTTCCACCAGCGGCGGATCTGGTCCGGGTCGGTCGTGGCGTCCTTGTAGCCCTCTGCACCGTGCTTCTTGCTGAGACGTGGGGTCTTGCCATTGGGCCACAGAGGGAAGACCCAGTAACCCAGGGATGCCAGCGTCTGGGCCACCTCCCCCAGGGTTCGCGTGGTCGGTTCCGCGTAGGGCGACTTAACCACCGTTGGCCTCCTGCTCCTCGCGGCAGAAGACGCACGTCTCGGGCTTGTAGATCCCGAGCTTTACGTGTTTCGTTACGTGTCCACCCCGGGAGGGCTTGCCCAGTCGGGCCTGACGGTTTCGCTCAAGCCACTGGTCGTTGGGGTCTGCAATCTTGGCCAGCATGCTGGCCCTGGCTTTGGCCCGCGAGGCGGCGTCGTTGTACGGCATTACTTCTCACCCCCGACCGTGGAGGTGGTGCCGAACAGGAGTTCAAGCAGACGGGAGAAGCTGGCAGCAGAGAGACTGCTGGACTGAAACTTGGTGGTCACGGTGTGCTCCGAAGGTTTGACCTGACCCGAAGCTGCTGCCGCGCAAACGGCGCTTACGAGGGTCCGACGCCCTGGCCTGTAGGTTTCGCCTACTCGACTGGCTGTCGTTCGGAGCCTTACCCTAGGGACCCCCGAATCCACCTTGGTGTGCGGGAAGCGCTCACTACCCAGAAAACAGTACGGTTTAGGGTCGTGTCAACCAGTGCGACTCGGGACACACTGCCCCGGGTACGGTTGAGGCCCCGGCGACCAAACCGGGGCCTCTGGAGCAGGAACCGCAGGACCATCAGAACACCGGGTTTGCCAGCCACACAACCAGCCCGGGGAGCAGGCCTTCCTTGAACCGGGAGGGCCTGGGCGGTACTCGTGGCCCCGGAAGCCACGCGAGGTCCTCCGTAGTACCAGGACGGGGCCACCGTAGGCCAGACAAGCGAAGACCCCCGGAGTCTCAAGTCTCCGAGGGTCTTCTGAAGCTGCAACCCAATGCAACTGGAAGTGACGGGTAAGAACAGCGGGCTGAGGGCCGAAAACCCCGTCCCGAAAATCGGAACACGAAGTTTGGCTACGCCACAACTACTTAGACGACTGCGTCCTCCGGAGCTTTCGAGACAATGGCCGTAGCGATGGTTTCGACGTTGACGTTGATCTTGATCAGGTCCCTCTTCGCCTCCTCCAGCACCTTCTCAACGCTCGTGCCTTGACCGATTGCCCGAAGGAGCACCAGAGCCATGATGCTGGCGTGGGGGTAGTTCAAATCCCCAGCGTCGGTCAGTCTGGCAACCCAGCCCTTCCTCTCAGGGTCAGCGTCAAACTGCAAGCGAAAGCCGAACCGGTAGGCCAGCGCTGTCATCTCCTCCATCTGCTCCGGAGTCGAAATCAAGTTGACACTAGCTTCAATGCTCGTGCGAACGTTCATGGCCATTTGTAGTCCCCCTACCTGGGAAGGACCCAGCGTCCTCCCCTCCGGTCAGCTTGCCACACCCCCACCGACAGTGAGCATAGAATGCGCATTCGAGTCATGTCCTCGTGCGTACGAATGCGCATGCGAGTCCCCCTATCAGCAACGGGGAGGGGGAGGACACTATCACGGTAACCCTGTCTCAGGTTCCCTTGTCGTCGAGGCGTGAATGCCCCCCGTACACGGAGGACCCCCGGTACCGGTTGAGCTGGTACCAGGGGTCCCCTCGGTGGGTGGAGCAGGTCGTTCAACGAGCCGAAGGAAGCGGCCCTCGCGGCCTTCCGGGTGAGTAACAGAAACCCGGTTGACTCCGTCTGGCGGGCGGTTAGCCCGCCAAGTCTGCCGCCTGTTAGACGGTGACGAAGGTTCCCTTCACGATCGCCTTGGGCCGCGTGACCTCCAGGCCGAACCGGCCCTCGGTGCGGGCCTGGACCTGGTTCCGCTGGAACATGTCGCCCGGGGTTCCCCACTCGGTGCGGATTCCGCCGTCGCGACCGATCGCCACGGAGTTGTCACCCAGGAGGTAGTAGGAGTTGGGTACCAGTGCGGTGGAGAGGGCTACCGGTACTCCCCAGGCGGTACGCTTCTCGGCGTCGATGGCGTTGCCGGTGTCGAATTCGCCGGAGGTGTTGCGCTTGGTGGCGATGGCTTCCCAGTCGTTCGGGTTGAGGATGAACACCGAGGGTGTCTCCCCTGCCGTCTCCAGCCGGGTCAGCGCCTTACGCATTTCGACCAGCTTGTCGGTGTTGCCTGCGGTCGAGACGAAGAGCTGGATGCCGGAGGTGTTGGCCAACCCGGTCAGGTTGTCGCCGGTACCGTCGCCGGACAGCACCTGGGCTTCCAGGGCCACCAGGACCGACTGAGTGAGTTCCATGCCGACCCAGCCACCGAGTGCGGCGTCGTCCTCCAGGACGAACTTGTCGATCGGCTCGGACAGGGTGGCGATGACGCTCAGTTTCCCGGGCTTCTTCTCCAGTCCCATCGCGGTGGTGGGCTTTAGCCCGCCTGCCGGGACGACCGCTGCGTTGTCGGTCCGGCTGACCTGGGCCAGGAAGGAGTAGGACGCGGGACGCGCCACGGTCGGGATGTTCTGCAGGAAGGTCCGCAGCGGGCGACCGAGGGTGACCGGGGTCTGGTTTATCAGCGGGGTTCCGATGACCACCGAGCCGTTGGTGACCAGGGCCTTGGAGCCGTAGCTCCGGTTCTGCTTCATGGCGTTCAGGAGGCTGGTGGAGTGGCTCTTGGACCCGAGGTCCAAGTACTCCGTCTCGCCGCTGCCCAGGCCGCTGGTGTCGGTGAAGTAGCCACCGTCCGGAGTCCGGACCATCTCGGGTGCGTCGCCTGAGCCGCCAATGGTCTTCAGCAGCTCGGAACCGCGCTGCTGGCGGTCCACCTTGGTCACGAAGGCCTCGCCCATGCTCTTGGCGTTGTCCACGATGAGCTGCTGCTCCGGGCTGAGCGGACGGCCAGCTTTGAGGGCCTCTGCCATGATGAGGCGGGCCTGGGCCAGGTTGTTGATGGTTTCGTCGTCAAACATTGGGTGCTCCTTTCGAGAGCAGTAGAGGTGTAGACGCCTGGGAGGCGTCTGTTCTACGGCTCGAAAGGACTAGCGGACCTTGACCTTCGCTCCTCGCGGACCTTGCCCTTGCGGGTCCTCGGTCGGCTGGTTGCGTCGGTTCCTTAGCTGGCTGCGGTTCGACTGCCGTGAAGCTTTGGTTGGCGCGGGCTGGCCGATTTCTCGACGGACCCCATGTGGCCTGGCTTCACCCCCAGAAAAACACGCAGTTTAGGTGCGACACAATGCGGACACGAGACCCTCCACCGACTCTGGGCACGGCTAGGATGAGCGCATGCGAATAACTTGGGGGATATTGGCCGTGTCTGCGCTGGTCTTGACGGGCTGCGGGTCCGCGACGGCGACGAGCGCGAGTCCGTCGGCATCGGCCACAACACCAGCGCCGTCTCCCACAACCACTTCGAAGGCCGAGATTGGCGAGTCCATCTGCAAGGACGAAGCGGGCGACTCAACCGGCAAGACCGTGGACATCGACCAGGTCAGGCTCCTCAGCGACGGCAAACTGATGTTCATGACCTTCAACACGGTGGCGGCAGTTCCGACGTCAGGCACCGTCCTTTACTCCGTGACCGCCTGGAGTCCGGACGGTAAGACGGGGTACCAGTTCGGGACGAAGTTCCAGAACGGCAAAGAGATCGCCAACTTCGTCTTCAACATCAGCAAGAGCAAGCAGGAGAACATCACCAACGGAGCCGTGGCCGCAGACAAGCAGGTCAGCACCCGGTACCCGCTCGCCCAGCTCGCTGGTCTCGGGGACAAGTTTGGGTGGTCAGCGACTGTGACCGTGGACGGCACGGATGTGGACCGTTGCCCCGGAGGCGAAGCCAAGACGCAGTTCCCCAACACCTAGGCGTCTCGCAGCCGCAGACCCCGTGAGACTGCTCTGAGGGTGGCTATGGCGTATTCGGCCGTCGCCATTCCGGCCTCTGAAGCTGTGAGCCGGGGCCGGCGCTTTTTCGCCTCGCTGGCACCGGGGTAAAGCTCCACGACGCTGCCAACGGCCTCTGGGGCCTCCTCCCGTTGGCAGGTACAAGCGTCCAGTCCTGCATTGGCAAGTACTACGGAGTCCCATGCGGTGGTACCCGCAACTCCCGTGCTGAGCTCCGGCGCAGGGGCGGCGGAAAGGCTGTTTTGGATGATGGTCATGGTGACGGTTTCCCTTCTGTGCTCCGGCCGAGTTGCCGGCTGATTTCGACTCTTCCCGGCTCCGCAGATCTCGGTAAGTGCAAACATCCCGTAAGTGGATAAGCGCCGCTTTGAGCGGATTGTGGAGGACGGGACGGGGTGTGGAGGAATGGACCGTAGCTCAAATCCCGCGGTCAGGACCCGGACGGCACCAGTGCCAGCAGGACCGGGACTACGCCCAGGCAGATGAAGGCCGGGAGCGAACACAGGCCCAGCGGAATGACCAGCTTCACGCCGAGCGAGGCCGCCCGTTTCTCCGCAGCGCGGAATCTTTCCCGGCGCAACCTCGCGGCCTGTGCGTACAGGATGGCCGACGACGGCGCTCCGGTCAGGGCGGCGAATCCCAGTGCGTCACGCAATTCCAGGATTTCAGGAAGACGGACTTCGGAACTGCGCCAGGCTGTCTCCCAGTCGGCTCCGATGGCGAGCGCAGACACCACCGGACGCAGCGCCTTGCCGTAGTCCGCGGAGGCCGAGGCCGCGACGAGTTCCAGGGACCTGCCAATGCCAGACCCCGCGTCCAGCATCGCGGCCACGAGCTCAAGCATCATGGCCGTGTCACGCAATCCGTGAAGGCGGCCGCCTTGAGTGAGTGCTTCATCGGCCCCATGCGGCCCGGCGCCCACGTCCCCTCGCAGTCCGAGCAGTCGCTTTCGGACTCGGCTTGGCTGCGAAAGGGCAAGGCAAGCGGCAGCAGCCAGAACAACGGCCAAGGCCAGCCCCGGCACAAGAATGTCCGTCATGGCACACCGGCCCCGGCGGCAGCACCGACCAGGCGGGCGGACCAGATTCTTCCGGTGATGGTGAGGCCCACACCCGCTGCGAGGGCCGCCAGTCCCAGCGGGGTGCCGATCAGGATGGCCAAGGGATCCACGCCCAACGCTATTCCCAGGCCCAGTCCCATCAGCGGGAGCCACGTCAGGAGACCGACCGTGGCCTTGGGCCCGGCGAGCGCTGTCTGCCGTGCGGCCTCGGCATCGTCTTCCACTTCCAGTTGGGCCGCAAACCTCGCCAGGACATCCGCCAGGGGACAACCGCTGGCTTCGGCAATGTCAAAGCAGGCGGCAAGCTCACACCAGATCCGTAACTCCCTGCTGTCCGCGCGCGAAAACTCCGATTGCGCGGCCTTCCTGATCGCCTCCGACACGGGTGCGCCCCGGAACGCTGCTGCCCGGACGGCGCCAAGCATCACCAGGGAACCTGCGCTGAGGCTCGGACCGCTGCGCCCGGCCGCTGACCCACGGATTGGTTCCGCCCTTCCACCAAGGTCCTGCGATGCGCGTGAACCTGCGCCCGTAGTTGCGGAAACTGGCTCCCGACGGCCACCGTGGACCAGCCACAGTTCATCCCATAGCCGTGCCGGAGTGCGGCCGCCCTTCAGCAGCGCAGCAAGCTGCTGCACCACAAGGGTCAGTGACAGGTCATTCCGTTCCGGTCCGGCACGGAACAACTTGCGCCACGAGCCGCCCGTCCTGGTGCCACCAGCCCCGCCGTGAACCCGCGAGGCGAAGCCTGGTCCTGCACTCCCCACGGCCCGCCGGAAACGACCTGTGGCACCGCCGGGCGGGCTGAAGAGCAGCACGACCGCCAGCACGAGGACGACGGCCATCAGAAGTGTCATACGGCGGCACCCGCCTCGAGGGACAGTCCCAGCCGCTTGCTCAGCGCCTCCCAGGCTGGACCGGTGCCGACCTGGCCGCGTCTGGCCTCCAACGCCGGAACCACGGTTAGACCGCCGGGACCGTCCTGCACCACGCCCACGCAGGCAACATGCCGCCCGTGGCCGGACCGCTCCACGTGGACCACAACGTCCAAGGCACTGGCTGCCTGCAGCCGGACCGCGTCCTGGCCCATGCCTGCCAGTGCCCCCAAGGCTGTCAGGCGGGCCGGGACAGCGGTGGCAGCGTTTGCATGGATGGTCCCTCCCCCGCCGGTGTGGCCTGTGTTCATGGCGGTCAGGAGTTCCCGCACCTCGGCGCCACGGCATTCCCCCACCACCAGCCGGTCCGGCCGCATCCGCAGTGCCTGCCGGACGAGTTCGCCGAGATCCACTTCGCCGCCGCCTTCGAGGTTTCCGTGACGGGACTCCAGCGACACAATGTGCGGATGGACGGGGTTCAGTTCCGACGCGTCCTCGATCAGGACCAGCCGTTCAGCCGGGGAGCACAGCCCCAGCAGGGTGGACAGCAACGTGGTCTTTCCGGAACCCGTGGCCCCGCTGATCAGGAAACTCAGCCGCTGCTCAACAACCCGTTCAAGGACCTCCTGGACCGTGCTGCCGAACATGCCGCCGGCACGGAGTTCGTCCATGGAGAAGACCTGCTCCCGCCGGATGCGGACGCTCAGCAAGGTGCCGGCGATGGAAATCGGCGGCAGGACTGCGTGGACGCGGTATCCGCCCTCAAGCCTGACATCAACGCACGGGGACCCGTCGTCCAGCCGCCTGCCGCCGGCGGCCACCAGCCGCGATGCCAAGGCCCGCACCTGTGCCTCGCCGGAAAACGAAACCCCTGCCGGTTCGAGGCCCTGACCCCGGTCGATCCAGACCGAGTCCGGGGCGTTGACGAAGATGTCGGTGACGTGCACGTCCCGCGTCAGTTCCTGGAGTGGGCCGAGCCCGTTCAGCTCGGCGCTGATCCGTTCCACGGCGGCAAGGGAGCCGGCAGTCCCCAGCAGCCGGCCGGTGGCCTGGACGGCGGCGGCAACCCGGGACGGGGTGACAGGTCCGGCGTCGGCCATGACTGACTCACGGACGGTTTCCAACAGCGCCGAATCCAAGAAGCGCGGATCCAGGACGCGGGCCTGCCGACGGCGTGCCCCCGTCCGCTGGTCCTGGGGCGACGGCGGCGGGACTGGCCGCTGCGCGCTCACGGCAGGTCTCCGACAGGGATGTCGCCGTCCAGCAGATCGAGCACTGCGGCGGCGAAATGCCTGACACTCCGTCGTTTGCCCACGTCAAGGAGCCTGCCGTTTTCCCCGGCAGCCGTAACGCCGCGCAGCTCCGGTACGCGGCCCTGGACGGGCAGCCCGACGGCGTCCGCAATCAGTCCGGCGTCCAGCGCGGCACCGGCCTTGCCCCGGACCAGGAGGGCCGCCTCAACCGGCGGAAGTTCGTGCAGCAGCCGGGCCGTGGCCACCGCGGCCTTCAGCTGCGCCGGCACAACCACGAGGATGCGGTCGCAGTCCCAGGCAAACATACGCACGGGTTCGGCGCCCCGGCCGATGTCCACCACCACCAGTTCATAGCCCCGCCGGGCCGCATCCAGCACGCCACCTGTGGTGGCGGCATCCACCGGTGCCGGACGGTCGCGGCTGCCGGGCCAGGACAGGAAGGAAAACCCGCCGGCGACCGGCAGTGAGTCGGCCAGCTGCTCGGGATCGATGCTTCCGCTCGCGTCGGACAGGTCAGGCCAGCGCAGCCCCGGCGTCTCCTCAGCCGCCAGTGCCAGTTCCAGGCCACCACCCCACGGGTCGCCATCAACCAGCAACACGCGCACACCCAGCCCGGCTGCCGCCTGGGCGATCCAGATTGCCGCGGTGGTGGCACCGGCACCGCCGCAGCCCCCTGTTATCCCGAGGACGAGCCCTCCCGCTTCGGGTGACCGCGACCGGCTCAGGTACTCTGCCAGCCAGGCCGCGGCATCCGGAAGCACCGCCACCCGCTCCGCTCCGAGGGCTGTGGCCAGGTGCCAGAGACTGTCCCCCTCCCCGTTCAGGCCCACCAACACGGCAGGGGCCCGCCGCCGCGGCGGCAGCTCGCGGACATCGCTCCCCACCAATACTGCGGCCGCGGCGTCCCAGTACTTGGCGGCATCAGCCACGTCCGCCACCACCCGCAGCTGGCCGCCGGCGGCAGCCACAATCCGCTCCACTTCGCCCTGCAGAAAGTCGTAGCCGGTGACCAGGAGAACCTCGGCACCAGCGGGGTCCGGCAGCCAGGCTCCCGCGGCCTGTGCCGGGGCAGGCGCACGGGACGTGGAACCACGGGCCTGGGAACCACCGGATTCAGATCCTTGGGGAGGGGAGGGCCGGGCACGGGACAGCTGGGCGGAAGGCCGCTCGGAAGGGGGTGGCGATAGCTGGTGCCTGCTCATGCAGCAACTCTCCACCGAACTCAAGGGGGAGAAACAGGGCCATGCCACCGTATGTGGACAACTCCCCCACCCGGCCGAAAGGCCGGACTGAAAGACGGCCCGAACGACCGGACCGGTTACTGCTTCCCGTATTTGCGGTGGACGGCCTGCTTGCTGACCCCAAGGCACAGGGCAATGGCCTCCCAAGACAGCCCGGCCTGCCTCGCCTTGCGAACCAGGGCCGTTTCAGTGCGGCCGACCTCCTTCTGCAGTTCCGCCACCGCGTACAGCGCTTCAGCGGGGCCTTTCCCGTCCATTGATGCGACCAGCGTTTTCATCCGCTCTACCTCCATTCGTCAACTTTAGTTGACGAATGGAGGGCCGTCAACACATGTTGACGGCGTGGGATTGGGGCTTGAATGTCCCCGCCACAGGGCAGAATTGGACCTATGTATCTGCTGCTCGCCGCCCACTCCCACGGCGCAGCCCTCCAGCAGGTCACCCAGGCGGGCGATCCGCACCCCGACCGCCCCGAACCGCGCCTCATCAGCGCAAGCGAGCTGGCCGGCGTCGTACGCCAGCTGGAGAACCGGCCCCGTGAGGCGCCGCCCCGCTGGATCTGGAACCGGACCCAGCACTGGTACCCCGCCCTGCTGGCGGCCGGCGTGGAACTGGAGCGCTGCTATGACCTCGGTTTGTGCGGCAATATCCTGGCTTATTCGCAGTTCACGGCCCACACGGAGTACGCCCGGAACGCCGACAAGGAATCGTTGGACGATCCCCAGGAGACGCCCCGCGCCCTCCAGCCGCCGCCCCCGCCAGCGGACCAGGGCGCCCTCTTTGACGACGTCCGCCACCGCGCCCCACGGCAAGGACTGGCGGAGCTCCGCGCAGAATACGCCGCCCAGCAGGCAGCCCTGGCCGATGCTGCACCGGAAGAAAACAAACGGAAACGGCTCCAGCTGCTGCTGGCCGCCGAATCCGCCGGCGCCATGATCGCCGCGGAGATGCAGCACACCGGCGTCCCCTGGCGCGAGGACCTGCACGAGCAAATCCTGGCCGGCCACCTTGGGCCGCGCCCACCGTCCGGTCACCGCCCCGCGAAGCTGGAGGCCCTGAACACCGAGCTCCGGGGGCTGCTCAACTCGCCCGGACTGAACCCGGACTCGCCGCAGGAACTGATGCGCGCCCTGCACCGAAACGGCATCGAGGTGAAAAGCACGCGGCAGTGGGAGCTGATGGAGTCCAGCCACCCCGCCATCGAACCGCTCCTCGCCTACAAGAAACTGTCCCGCCTGCACACCGCCAACGGCTGGGCCTGGCTGGACGCATGGGTAGCCAAGGGCCGCTTCCAGCCCGAGTATGTTGTGGGCGGGGTCGTGTCCGGCCGCTGGGCGTCGCGGGGCGGCGGGGCCCTGCAGATCCCGCGCCAGATCCGCGGCGCCGTCCATGCGGATCCCGGCCACAAGCTCATCGTCGCGGACGCCTCCCAGCTGGAACCCCGGGTGCTGGTGGCGCTGGCACAGGACTCCAAAATGGCCGAAGCGGCGCGCGACAAGGACCTGTACGCCGGCATCGCCGCCCAGGGTTTCGGCGGCGATCGCGCCAAGGCGAAGGTCGCCCTCCTCGGCGCCATTTATGGCGCAACTACTGGCGAATCCGGCCGCCTGATGCCGCAGTTGGCACGGACCTACCCCCGCGCCGTCGGCTTTGTGGAGCAGGCGGCGCGCGACGGCGAGGCCGGCGGCACCGTGACCACCAGGCTTGGCCGGAGCAGCCCGCCGCCGTCGGCAGGGTGGTTCCGGAGCCAGCAATCGGCCACTGCCGAGGAGCAGCGCCGCGCGGAATCGATTGCCCGTTCCCGCGGCCGATTCACCCGCAATTTTGTGGTGCAAGGATCCGCCGCTGACTGGGCGGCGTGCTGGCTGGCGGAATTACGACGGCGGCTGCGGGCCCTGCGTGCCGACGGTACCGTTGCGGCGGAGCTGGTGTTTTTCCTGCATGACGAGGTGATGGTCCACGCCCCCGAGGCTGGCGTCCAGGCCTGCATCCGGGCCATCGAGGAAGCTGCCGCCGCCGCGAAGGAACTGCTGTTCGGCCCCATCCCGGTGGAATTCCCCGTCAGCGTGGCCGTGGTGGACTCCTACGACAACGCAAAATAGCAAAATTCGGTTAGCCGGAAGAAACCTACCCGGGAGTAGCTGGTCGGAACGTCTGTGACCATGGTTACATCGGAGCAGCGACTGAAGCAGACGGTCCAGCTATTCATGCAAAGACGCATATCAGGGGAGGTCCGGCCTATGGCGGGCAGGTTTGAAATACATCGTGTAAGTGACGAGTGCTATCGGCTCAGGCTCACCGATTCAAACGGAAATATCGTGGCAGTTTCGCCCGACTTCAAGCATCTCGGTGCCTTGAAGGACGGCATCAATGCCCTGCGTGAAAACGCGGCCACGGGCATTGTTGTTGATCTTCGGCAGCAGCCGGTCACCAGCTAGGCCGGTGTGCGCGAGCTCAGCCGGCGCGCACATGGTGCAACCCCGGTGGGCTCAGTCCCGCCGGGCCACACCGACCCTGCGAGCTACCCCGAACCTAGAAGACCACCTCGTGGAGCCGGGTCCGGTCCCACGGCACGGCCCAGCCCAGCTGCTCAAAGAGTCCATCCAGAATGATCCCGGTGAAGCCCCAGACCAGCACGCCGCTGACCGCGAATGCGGGGCTGCTGAAGGTCCTGCCATCGCGGCTGACCGTGGCTGTCACCCGGTTGGCCGGGTCCAGCAGGTCCCGGACGGGGATCCGGAAAACCTGGGCGGATTCGGCGTAGTCCACCACGTGAACCGGCGACGGCGACGCCCACCATCCGAGCACCGGCGTCACCAGGAAGTTGCTGCGCGCCAGCCCAAGCTCCTGCAGCACGCCCAGGACCTCCACACCGACGGAGTCCAGTCCGGTCTCCTCCTCGGCTTCCCGGAGGGCTGCGGCAACCGGGGTTTCGTCCTCGTCGATGGAACCGCCGGGAAAGGCGACCTGGCCGGGGTGGGAATCCAGGGTGTGCGCGCGTTCCAGCAGCAGGACATCAAGATCCGCCGCGGCCAGGGGTTTGCCGGAGGCGGCCGGAACGTCGTCCAGCACACCGAAAAGCATCAGGACTGCCGCCTTGCGGGCTATGGTTTCATCCACGGTCAGTGCCGCCCAGGCAGTGTTCGGCGCGGTGACGTCGCCGCTGTCCGATCTGCGCACCAGGTCGATCAGGTCCTGGCGTGCGCTCACGGGAGCCGCCTCTGCGATTCCATCCGGATTTCAGCGGCGCGGTGCGTCTCGGCCAGCAACCGTTCCAGGAGGCTCTCGCTCCCGGGCGCCAACTCGTATTTAAGGAGTTTGGCAGCTTTGACGGGGTCAGTCTCGCCCAACCCGTAGCTGGGGCACCAGTTCGCTACCGGACACGCGCCGCAGGCTGGCTTCCGTGAGTGGCACACACGCCGCCCATGGAACACCACCCGATGCGAGAGCATGGTCCAGTCCTTGGGCCCAAACAGTTCGGCGACGTCGAATTCGACCTGTACCGGGTCCTCGGACGTGGTCCAGCCGAAGCGCCGCGCGAGCCGGCCGAAGTGGGTATCCACAGTGATCCCGGGGACGCCGAAGGCATTGCCGAGCACCACGTTGGCGGTCTTACGCCCCACTCCCGGCAGCGTCACCAGGTCCTCCAGCCGGCCGGGGACCACGCCGTCGTACTCGTCCACCAGGCGGGTGCTCAGGGCCAGCACGCTCTTCGTTTTGGCCCGGAAAAAGCCGGTGGGCTGCAGGATCGCTTCCAGCTCGGCGGGATCGGCCTCTGACATGGCCCGGGCGTCCGGGTACCGCGCGAACAGGATCTTGGTGACCTGGTTGACCAGCACATCGGTGGTCTGGGCCGACAGGACCGTGGCCACGACCAGCTCAAACGGGTTCCGGAAATCCAGCTCCGCGTGGGCGTACGGGTACTTCTCCGCCAAGGCCTTGTTGATCCGCCGCGCCCGGCGCTTCAACGCCAGCAAAGACTCCGGGGCTGTTGTGGCCGGGCCGGATCCGGGTCTACGGGACGTGGCCACGGGGCCGGCTAGCCGCGCTCGATGTTGCTGAGGTCGCGCAGCACGCCCACCCGTCCGTCGGTGTGCTGGACCAGGAATTCGTGGCCCCGGTCCTCCAGGGCCAACACCCAGCCGCCCGGTTCAATCACAAAGGCGGGGGCGCCGGTCTGGGGGTCCACCGCGGTCCGGTGCTGTGCCACGGCAAACCAGAACGCCTCATGCGCCGGCTCTTCGTACGATTCTTCCGGCCTGGAAGCCGGATCCACGGTGGCGCCGATGGGCTCCACGCGGCGCACCTGCTGATGCACGGCCGTCGCCGCAGGTTCCGCGGCAGACTGGCGAGCCGGGGCAGCGACGCCTGTGCCGGCGTCGTGGGTTGCTGCTTCAGGGGCAGCCGCAGCCGCCGTCGGGATGTCACCCGCAGAAGTCTCCGCAACGGCGGGCGCCGTGGAGGTGCCCGTCGCTGAAGGGGAAGGCACGACGTCGGCCGCCTGGGTTGCGGGGCTCGGGTCACCGGCAGCGGTCCACTCGTTGACCTCCGGGGCGGAAGAGACGGCTGCTGACGCAGCCGGAGAGGAGGTGGGCGCGGCGGAAAAGGCCCCGGCCGAAGCGGCGGGGGTGGCGGCACGCGCAGAAGTTGCCGCTGCAGGTGTGGCGGTAGGCGCGGCAGCCTCCGGAACGGGCGCGGCCGCAGGCTTGGGTTCCTTGGGCGTGTGCGGCTTGGGCAGCGGGACAGCCGAGTCGCGCGCCATCACGTGGGCCGGGGTTTCGTCGCGCCCCAGGAAGTCGCCGGCGAAGTACGGAATGAAGCGGCTCAGCACGGTCCCCGCGAACAGCACGACGGAACCCACCAGGCCCACCAACAGGCTGGGCACAAAAGCCGCGGCCGTGGAAACGAAGAAGAACGCCAGTGCAAAGGAAGCCACCACAGACCCAAACTGGTCAACGGACAGCGAACCGATGCGGACCTTCGTGGCGGGAGCGAGCCGACGGGCAACAAAGAGTGCCGTGACAATCAGCGGCAGCACAATGCCGAGACCCAGGAAGAACAGGCTGCCTGCATTCCAGAGATTAAACCGGCCGAAGAAGATGGGCAGCAGAGAGGCGACCAACAAAATGAGGGTGGCGGCGAAAACCGTCAGGTCCCGCAGCGTGAACGGACCCAGCACGGCCTGGTTGGTGGTGCCCGGCTTGGTGCCGGCCGGCTTCTGCGCGCCCTTCGCTGAGCCGCCTTCCGGGGTGGTGCCATGCCCTGCCTCGGTTGCGCGGCCAAACTTCTGGCCGAAGCTTTGCTGGTTCATTCTGTACTCCTTAGCGTGGCGGCACCGGGACGGTTCCGTCCCAAAACTGTGCCGTCCGAAACGGCGGAAACGGCCAGGCCCGGCAGTGATACACCGGATCCGACAGCTCCGTAGAAAGTCACAATCCAATCTCAGCCTAGTCAACCGCATGGCCGATCACTAGCTGATCCGCAGCGGCGGGACGCCAGCGAGCAGGGTCCTTTAACCATTCACCGCTAAATAAATGCCGTTCGCGGGCGCCTTTGTGACAGCGAACACATCGCGGCCCCGGCACGTATTAGGCTTGATTCCGGAACAGCTCTTTGCGGATTGTCCGTGATCGGCCGCTGCCCAATGCCGCGCAAAGCAAATGTCGCGCAAAGCGGCGGAGCACGGCCGGGCGACGGCAGCCGCTGAAAAAGACCGATGAATGATGAGGTTCACCATGTCTCAGGACACTCCCGGCTCCACGGCCACCGCCCCCGCAGCTGCCGTGCAAAGCGACCAGCAGACCAACCAGCAGGGCGACGCCTTTGAAAACCTACTGCACGAAAACCGTGCTTTTGCGCCCAGCCCCGAATTCGCTGCCGACGCCGTAGTCACCGCCGCTGATTATGCAGAGGCCGACGCCGACCGCCCGGCTTTCTGGGCGAAGCAGGCGCGCGAGCTGCTCACCTGGAGCAAGGACTTCGACCAGGCGCTGGACTGGTCCAACCCGCCGTTCGCCAAATGGTTCGTGGGCGGCGAGGTCAACGCGGCGTACAACGCGCTGGACCGCCACGTGGAGAACGGTCTCGGGGACCGGGTGGCCATCTACTTCGAGGGCGAACCCGGTGACACCCGCACCTACACCTATGCCCAGCTCACCGAAGAGGTGAAAAAGGCAGCGAACGCCTTCGAATCCCTCGGCGTGGAGAAGGGCGACCGTGTGGCCGTCTACCTGCCAATGATCCCGGAAGCCGTCATCACGCTGCTGGCCTGCGCCCGCATCGGGGCCGTGCACTCCGTGGTGTTCGGCGGGTTCTCCGCGGACGCCCTCCG
>NZ_JBSRZM010000007.1:0-162296 GCF_054057635.1 Arthrobacter sp. UYNi723 | reverse complement strand
ATGCCCCGCCGAAACCCTCCGGCGGGGCATTTCCATGCCCGGCCCGTTGTCACCGAAACCGACGCCGACATCGGCAAATAACGCGACGAGTAACACCTGTTCGATGCACTGCCGCCCGCCATCAAGGGACGTATCCGTGTTCTGGCGGTCAACGCCCCGTATGTCCCCACCGGCGCCATAGATTCCATGCCGCACGAGGCACGCGAGCACGAACCGTTGTTGTCGCTCGACGGCGGCGCTGACGGACTCGAGTTCCACCGCCGCGTCGCTGCGGAGGCCAGCGGATGGCTGCGACCGGGCGGGAATCTCATCATCGAAACCAGCGAGCGGCAGGCCCCAGGGACGTCGTCGATCCTGGCGCATGCGGGCTTCGCGGTGAGGACTGTCCGCTCGGAAGAACTGGACGGCACCGTCGTCGTCGGACGCGCCCGACCACAGTAGAGCGGCGGGCTGGCAGGTACCTATTCCCGCACGGCGGCTGCCCGTTTGCGTTGCCGTGTCGCCTATTCCTGCTGCGGTGGGGGTGGTGGTTTGAAGTAGTGGTTTTGTTGGGGTTTTTGGGTGGGGTCGATGTGGCGTGGGGGTGTGAACCAGGGGACGCCGTTGCGGGTGTGGATGGTCCATTGTTCTTTGTGGATGAGGTGGTGGTGATGGGAGCAGAGGAGCGCGCCGTTGCCGACGTTGGTGGGGCCGTGGTGTGACCAGTACGTGATGTGGTGGGCTTCGCACCAGGGGGCTGGGATCGTGCAGTTGGGGAAGGTGCAGCCTTGGTCGCGGGCGGTGAGGGCGAGGCGTTGGGCGGGGGTGAAGAGCCGGGTTTTGCGGCCGAGGTCCAGAATTTCGCCGCTGGTGCCGAGTAGGACGGGGATGATGTCGGCGTCGCAGGCGAGTTTGCGGAGGGTGGTTGCCGCGACGGGCCCGGTGAACGTGAAGCTGCCCGTGCCCGTGCCCGTTCCAGTGCCATTACCGCTGTTCTCTGTGCCTGTTCCTGCCGCCAATCCGTCGCCAGTGCCGTAGCCGATGTCGCCGGTGGCTGTGGCCGGGTTGGGGAGGAGGTCTTGGTAGTTGATGGTGGCGAGGATTTGGGGGCGGTTCCCGCCGGTGGTGGGCAGCAAGTTGGTGCTCAGGGCGGCCTTGAGGGCGCCGATGATGCCGTCGAGTTGTTTCTGGGAGCGGGTGCGCCGGTCCAGATCCAGGTCTGTGTCCTGCCAGACGTTGTTGCCCTGGCCGGTGTCGGGAATGCCGGTCCCGGACCCGGCTTCTGTGCCCGTGGAGGTGCTGGTCCCTGTGCCGGTGGTGGTGCGGGGGTTGGTGGCGGCGTTCATGATGGTGGCGAGGTGTTCGTATTGGTCGGTGGTGGCGAAGATTTCGAGGTGGTGGAGGCCGTGGCGGGGTTTGCGGATGAACGCGCCTTGGGTGTGGCGGAGTGCTTCTTCGGTGGGTTCGGTGCCGTCGGCGTCGAGGGTGTCGGCCCAGCGGCGGGCGACGCGGGCGAGGAAGTCAGGGTCCACGGTGGCGGCGGTGTGGGTGAGGTCGTGTTCGATCCGGTCCAGGTTCTCCGGGGTGGTGTGGTGCTTGAGGCGGTCCAGGGTGGCGCTGATGATGGTCCCGGCGCGGGAGGAGACCACGGGCCCGGCCCCTGGCACGGCCTGAAACGGGGTTACGGCGTCGTCGTCGGCGCTGGTCTCTGTCGAGCTGCTGGTGGCGCCGGCAGGGGTGAGGGCTGCGGCGAGGTGTTCCCTCATTGGAGCTACGGGGTCCCCGGTGAGGGTGGTGGCAGGCAGGATGCTGTGGGCGAGATGGATGCGGCGCTGGGCTTCACTGCGCCCGATCCGGAGCCGGAGGCGCAGGAATTCGGCCGTGTTCTTGCAGCCGTCATCGGCCGGTGACCGCGGAACAGTCCGGGTGCTCCCGGTGGCGGTCCCGGGGTTTCCGGCGGTGGTACCGGCAGGCCAGGCGGCGTCGGTTTCGTTCAGGGTTTCGGTGCCGATGTCCCAGCCGGCGATCCATGACCGGGTGGTGCGGGCGGCTGCGGCGGCGGTGATGGCCTGGGTGCGGGTGCGGGTGCGGTCCACGGCGCCTGCGGCGAGGATCTGGAGGTAGTCCACGGTCCGGGAGAGGTCCTCAACCAGTCCGGCGAAATCGGCGGCCTCGACGTAGCCGGCCATCGCCAGCGTCCCGGGAGCCGAGGCCGCGGCAGCGTTCACTGCGTTGATCACCGCAGCCAGCCCGGCGTCGGCAGTCAGAACGGCGGTGCCGCCGTCGTCCGCGAGTTGATCCCCGAAAGCTTCCATAGGAACACTCTGCCGTGGGGGTGCGACATTTTGGCCGCTGTCGAATATCTCAGTGTTAGAAGCGCCCCCTACAGCCGAACAGGCGAGCGTCAGCACGGTGGTGCCGCCGTCGTCGTCCGCGAGCTGATCCCCGAGAGCTTCCATAGGAATACTCTGCCAAGGGGGTACGACATTAATGCCCGTACTGCGGCCGTCGCCCCAAAAGGCCGCAAACCCGGTTACGGCCAGTCGGTTGCGCCGGTCGGCGGATACGCGGACGATGATTCCATGAGCGGAAAGTCCATGAGCGGAAAGCAAACTCCAAACCGACGCCGGACCTGGATCATCGCTGCGGCGGCCGTTGCAGCGGTAGGACTGGTGATTGGGCTTGTGCTGTTCAAGCCCTGGCTTCTCTTTGTGGACGTGAAGGTGGATGAACAGCTTCCCATCGTGGCCAGCGGTCCCGCGCAAGCACAACCGACTCCGCCTACACCCCTGGCGCCGACTCCGACACCCATGCCTGCAGGCCCGGTGCAGCTTGCTGTGGGTACGCTGATCAGCCATGAACACGCCACCACGGGAACTGTCCGGATCGTACAGCAGCCTGACGGCGCCAGGCTGCTCACGCTCGAAAACCTGGATACGTCCAATGGTCCGGATGTGCACGTCTGGTTAAGTGCCGCTCATGTGGTGGACGGGACGGCCGGGTGGTTCACCGCCGGCTCCGCTGATTACTACGACCTAGGCCTGATCAAGGGAAATCAGGGCAATCAGGTTTACCAGATTCCCGCCGACGTTGATCTGTCGAAGTACCCGTCAGTTGACCTGTGGTGCGTTCAGTTCAGCGTGTCGTTCGGTGCTGCCGAGCTGGTCACCTGAGCCGGCATGTGGCCATGACCTGAAACGCGGCTGGCCGCCGCGTCCCCCAAGGAGCGCGGCGGCCAGCAACGACCATTTTTAGCACAATTTCAACGTGGCTTCCGTGTCACACGGCGAATCCTGCGTAACGTCCCGGCAACGATCCCGGATCATTCCCGTCGGGGGTCAACGTTCGTTGCTGCACCGGCAGCAGTGGCGCCGCCTTCACCGGACCAGTCCTGGCCCTGGGTGTCATTAAGGGCGGGGTCGGACTCAACGTCCGATGTCCCCAGGTTCACCGTTTCCGGGTGCGTGCTGTGGGCGGGAACGTGATCGCCCTCCGCAGTACTGCCGGCCGCAGCGCTGCCAACCGCAGCGGTGCCGGAGGCACCCACGGAGGTGCCGGCGTCGGACGTTTTGGACTTGCTGGTGCCGGACGCGGCGTCGTGGTGGACGGCGGAGCTGATGACTGTGCCCGCCCGGCGCGCGGCCTCACCGAGCTGGTCTGCCACCTCGGGAGCCTTCTCCTTGATGGCCTCCGTGGCGGCACTGACCTTGTCCTGGACCGGCTTGCTGTCCCAGATGTTCGCCGCCCTGGCCTTGAGCTTGTCGTACGCTGCCCGGCCGGACCGCGATCCCAGGACGTAGCCGGCCGCGATGCCGATACCTAAAAGTAGTTTTGATTTCATAGTGAACTCCTGCTCGTTGAGAAGGTGTCAGTCCCCGATCCGCGTGGCCGGGGGAAAGAAAACCGGCCCCGGGATATTGTCCCAGGGCCGGTATTCATGCCGGTGACGAAGTTAGCTGCGGACGCTGCGCTTCGTGATCATGCCGTAAACCAGCAGCACGATGATCGAGCCGGCGATCGCGAGCAGCCAGGTCTGCAGCGAGAAGAACTCCTGCAGGCCGGTACCGAAAATCATTCCGCCAAGCCAGCCGCCGAGGAACGCACCGACGACGCCCAGGATGAGGGTGATGATCCAGCCGCCACCCTGCTTGCCTGGAAGGATTGCCTTAGCGATCGCGCCGGCAATAAGGCCAAGAATCAAAAATGCAAAGAAACCCATTTTGTCGTTCCTTCTTCCTACATCAGGGAGGCGCCCGGATCCCGGGCGCGCTTCATCCCTCTGCCCCAATACTAATCATGCTTACTTTCTTTTCGCCACTCTAAATCTCCGCGGAAAGCCTGTTCGGGCCCTCTCAGTGCCCTGTTGCGTCCGAATCGTTACCGGCGCCGGGCCCGTCGTCCAGGATGGCAAGTTCCGCGAGATCCTGCCGATCCAGGGAGAAATCGAAGATGTCCAGGTTTTCCTGCATCCGCTCGGGATTTCCCGATTTTGGAATGACTACAAGTCCCTTCTCAATATGCCAGCGCAGCACCAGTTGAGCCGGGGTCTTGTCGTATTTTTCGCCGAGCTGCGCAAGGAGGGGAGCGGTCAGCAGGCTTGCCCCCGACCCGCCCAGCGGGCTGTACGATTCGGTGACAATTCCATGCCCGGCATTGAACTCCCGTTCCGCCTCGCGGGTGATCGCGGGGCTCAGCTGGATCTGGTTTACCGCAGGCACAACGTCGGTTTCGGCCAGCAGCCGTTCCAGGTGTGCCGGTTTGAAGTTGGAGACGCCGATGGACCGGACTTTGCCCTCCGCCTGCAGCCGCTCGAACGTTTTCCACGTCGAGACGAAATCATCACGTCCAGGGAGCGGCCAGTGGATCAGCAGCAGGTCCACGTAGTCCAGCCCCAGACGGGTCAGCGACCCCTCCAAGCCCGCCACCGCGCGGTCCTGGCCCTGGAATTCGCCGTCCAGCTTGGTAGTGACGAAAATTTTGCTCCGGTTCACCCCGCTGGCGCGGATGCCGTTCCCAACACCTTCCTCATTGCCGTATTTCACTGCCGTATCGATGTGCCGGTACCCGGCTTCCAGGGCATGTACGACGGCGGCAGTCACCTGTTCGTCGTCCAGCGGCCAGGTGCCGAGCCCCAGTTGCGGGATGCCGTGGCCGTCATTGAGCGTGATGAGCGGTGAGAGAGTCATTTCAACAGTCTGCCGTGCTTTCGCGTTCCTAGCCTTCGAATGCCCGGAGAATATTTCCGGCCTGGTAGTCGAGTACTGTTCGTGCCACGTCGGATACCTGATCGGGCTTCTTTTGCTGGTCCAGGAATTCCACAAAGCGCTGGATGGCCTGTGCCGCCTGGGAGGCATCGCCGTCGTCCACTGCCTTTGCCGCCTCCTGCACACCCGCTGCCAGCTGCTTCGCGACCGGGCCCGCCACGTCGCCGGACTCAACCAGGTCCTCCACAGCCTGCTGGAGGGCTTTCACACTGCCCGGAAGCCAGGCCGCGCGCAGCGGCACATTTCCGAAGTGCATGTTCGAGGCCAGATAGTAGTCCGTGTAAGACGGCTGGTTGTACGTGGTGTTCTGCCTGGCCACCTCGGCGCGGTACTGCGGGTCGTGCATGAGTGTGTAGAGCTTGTGGTTGGTCGCTTCGGTGCTTGTCGGCCGTCCGGACCAGCATCTCCTCACGCCAGTCACCCACGACGTCTGCAACGAGGCTCGGGGTGCCTTTGGTGCCGTTGTTGGTCCGGGTGTCCGTGGCGGTGAGCAGCCTGCCGCGCTTCCAGTCGTCAATGGTGGGGGTCTGGTCGCCGGAGCCGCTGATGATCTGTGTTGTCATGTCCGCAGCCCATTTGATGCTCATGTTGGTGCCCGGACTGGTGGCGGAAAGCTTGTCGCCGTCAGCCGACTGCATGCCAATGGCCCAGTTCTCGATGCCGGGGACGGCCGGATCCACGTCGCCGATCATGCCGCGGCCGGTGTCCTTCCCGGAGTAGGTGCCAAACAGTACCTCGCCGGTGGCGGCGTCGCGCATTGCGTAGCCGTAGGGGGCGTACGTGCCGCCTTCATGCACCGTGAAGATCTCCTTGCCGGGGGCGGGCCGGATCAATGTCCGTGACGTGCATGGCGTAGTCGCCCCACATCAGGCCGTCGTCGTGCCTGCCGGGCTCATACGCTACCGTCTTCAGTTCCTTGCCCGTGGCGCCTTCAAAGACGGTGAGGTATTCCGGGCCGGAAACGATGAAGCCCTCAAAGGCCCGCAGGGTGTTCCGGGCGCTTCGGGCCGGCGCATAGACATCCATGAAGTAGTCCGTTACCGCTTCGGCATCTGTCCGGGACAGCGGGTACTGGTACTGCGGGGCGATGCCGAACGCTTCTTCCAGGGTGGCGGGCCAGTTGCCGGCCTTCACCTCGGGGTGGTCGCTCCAGCCCATGAACGTGTCCACCATGTGCTCGTAGTAGTCGGCGGCGCTCATCCGGTAATCGTCGGAGTTGGCGTAGCCTGCGTCGAGGTCCTTCTGCAGCAGCGAGATGAAGGATTCTGCGGCCACCGAGCCGTCCGGGTTGTAGGAGATGGTCTTGGTGCCCGGGGCTGTCTTGAACATCATTTCGGAGCGGCCGTCGCCGTCGAAGTCGTTCACCAGCATCTGGGGGTAGTGGGCGCCGGACCGGATGTTGACGCCCAGGTCGATCCGGTGGAGCAGCGTGCCGTCGGCCTTGTAGGTGTCCACGTAGGTGTTGCCCGTGTAGCCCACCTGGGAGACGTCCTTGGAGTTGTTTGGATCCCACTTGACCACGAACTCGTACTGGCCATCGCCGTCGACGTCTCCCACCGAAGCATCGTTCGCCGAGTAGGTGTACGCCTGGCCGGCGGGCGTCACGCCGTCGGCGGGCTTCTTCAGCGGGATGTCCTTGAAGTTGCCGCCCCACGAGGTGGCTGTGGCGCTTCGGTCCAGTTCAACGCCGCCGACGACGGCACACACGTCATATGCCGACGACGCGGTTCCGCCGGCATCAAGGTGGTTCGTGCTGTCCGTGGCTGTTGCGAGCTTCCGGCAGTCGCGGTACACATTGAAGTCGGTGCCGGTGAGGCCTGTGGCGGACGAGCCCGTTGCCTCGTGGCCCTGGAGGCGCCAGCTCAGGAAGACGCCCTCGGATGTGCCGGCAGCAACCAGCCCGCGGTCCAGATAATCCAGCTGTACGCCCGCCGTGGCGGGCTTCGCGGAAGGCCCGACGGCGGCTGCCGGGGTGGTGAGGCACCCCACGGTCAAGGCAAGGCCAGCAGCTGCGGCCACCAAAAAACGGCGCACAGATATCCTGCTCGGATTCATCAGTGAATCCTTTCAATTTTGGATTGGGAAAACGCTTCCCCAGTAACTTGGTGGGGGTGTGCGCCACAAATCAACCCTTGCACCCGGTGGGAATTCCGAGTATTTAGAACGTTGTAAATGGCTTGGCCGGGCGGATTCCCGGATGACCTGTTCAGGGTGGGGCGGCCTCGGGCCTGCCCCCAATCAGCCTTCCGCGTCGCCCTCTTCCCCGGGCTCCCAGCGCAGCAGGTCCCCGGGCTGGCAGTCGAGGACGTCGCACAGCGCCTCAAGCGTGGTGAAGCGCACGGCTTTGGCGCGGCCATTCTTGAGGACCGCCAGGTTGGCCGGAGTGATCCCGATCCGGTCGGCGAGCTCACCCACGGGCATCTTTCGCCTGGCCAGCATCACATCGATGTCAACAACGATCGGCATCAGATCACCTCGCCCAGCTCGGCACGCAGGGTGTTCGCCTCGGCGTCGCGGGCCACGGCCTGGGCCAGCAGCGCCCGGAGTACGAGCACGATCAGGGCCACTCCTGCGATCAGCAGCGATGCCCCGCAGATCAGCAGCACAACGCCGGGGGCGGCGTCACCCGGCGCGAGCATCACGGCAAGCGCGAACACCAACACGGACGCGGCCGCAACGGCCCAGAAGATGACGTCCACGTACCGGAAGGCGGCGTGGGAGAACACTGTTCCGCGCCGCACCATCGTCAGCAGGCGCCAAACGCACACCAGCGTGACCTGTACGGCGGCGATACCCAGGACCACAATCACGAGGGCCAGAATGCGCACGCCCGGGTCGGTGCCGGATTCCTCCAGGTCGATGGACAGCAGCGGCACCATCCAGACCTGGACAAAGAGTGAACAGACAAGTACTTGGCAAGGACCTGGCAAGCACTTGGCAGGGCCCGGCAAGGGGCCTCGGTTCAAGACCGCGGCCCTGAGTGCGCTCCCGCCCGGTTGCTCCACGCCGAGGCCGACAAACCGCGCCGCGCCACGGCATGTCGGCGGGTGGGCCAACAGCAACTGGGCAGGAGCGCTCGGGCCATCCGGGTTGCCGCCGGCGCCAAGGGATGCGGCCGCACCGTCAGTCAGCCGCCCTTCGCGCCCACCTGATCAGCCGATCACTCAGATCCATAAACGACTGGTCCACCACCTGAAGTTCCGGGTGGCTGTCATGCCAGTCAACGATCTCCCGGGTCCCGTCCGCGAACGGGATGGTGGCGGCAAAGCCAGGCACCAGGGCTTTGATCTTGGCGTTGTCGAACACCACCGAGTGGGCGCGGTCGCCCAGGAGGCTTGGCCCCAGGTGGGGGCTGTGCGCGGCGCTGTGGGCGGAGATGGTTTCCGAAGATATGTGGACCAGCTCCGGTTCGGCAACCCCGGCCGCCCGCGCAAACAGGCCGTAGATCTGGTTCCAGGGCAGGGACTCATCCGAGGTGATGGTGTAGCTCTCGCCCACTGTCTGCGGCCTGCCGAGCAGTCCCACGAAGGCCTTCGCGAAGTCCCTGGCATGCGTCACGGTCCAGAGCGACGTGCCATCGCCGTGCACCATGACGGGCTGGCCGGTGCGCATCCGGTGGATGTCTGTCCAGCCGCCCACGAGGCCCACCCTCGTGCGGTCGTACGTATGTGAGGGACGCACCACGGTGACCGGAAAGTCATCTGACCGGTAGGCCTCGAACAAGAGGTCCTCGCACGCGATCTTGTCCCGTGAATACTGCCAGAACGGATTTTTCAGCGGAGTGGATTCCAGGATCGGCAGCCGGGTGGGCGGCTTCTGGTAGGCCGACGCCGTGCTGATGAACAAGTACTGGCCGGTCCGGCCGCGGAACACTTCCATACTGGAGCGCGCCTGATCTGGAGTGAAGGCAATAAAGTCCGCAACGGCGTCGAACTCCCTGCCCTGCAGCACCGCCCGCACAGCGTCCTGGTCTCGGATGTCCGCGTGCAGGACCTCCGCGCCATCCGGTACCGGCTTACCTGATTGGCCGCGGTTGAGGATGGTCACCCGGTGTCCCAATACGACGGCGCGTTCCGCCGCTGCGGCGCTGATCACCCCGGTGCCGCCTAGGAAGAGGATGTTCCGTGGTGCCACGGTGTCGGCCGCGGAATCCAATGGATTCACCATGCGTAGTCTTCCGGTGCCGGCCGGTGGCCCGGGAAGATGTCGTCGAGCCGCTTGAGCGCGTCGGCGTCAAGCGTGACCTCCAACGCCCGGATGCCGGCGTCGAGCTGTTCCTGCGTGCGCGGCCCCACGATCGGTGCGGTGACAGCAGGCTGGTGAAGCAGCCACGCGAGCGCAATGTCGCCGGGTTCGTGCCCCAGCCCGTCCGCGAGATCCTCGAACTGCTGGATCTGGTCCCGGTGCTGCTTGAGCGTTTCTGCGGCGCGCCCTTCGGTGCGCCGGACGCCCGCGCGTTCCTTCTTCAGGACGCCGCCCAGCAGCCCGCCCTGGAGCGGCGACCACGGGATCAGGCCCAGGCCGTACTGCTGTGCGGCGGGGATGACCTCCAGCTCCACCTCGCGGCGGAACAGGTTGTAGATGGACTGCTCGCTGACCAGCCCGGTGTAGTTCCGGCGGCGGGCGGCTTCCTGTGCCTGAGCGATGTGCCAGCCCGCGAAGTTGCTGCTGCCCGAGTAGAGGATCTTGCCCTGCTGGACGGCCACTTCGATGGCCTGCCAGATCTCGTCCCAGGGTGTGTCCCTGTCTATGTGATGGAACTGGTACACGTCGATGTAGTCCGTCTGGAGGCGCTTCAGGCTGGCGTCCAGGGCGCGCCGGATGTTCAGCGCGGACAGCTTGGACTCGTTGGGGCGGTCAGTCATGGTGCCGTACAGCTTGGTGGCCAGGACGGTCCGTTCGCGGCGCTCGCCGCCCTTCGCGAACCAGCGGCCAATGATTTCCTCGGTCCAGCCCCGGTGCCCGCTGCCGCCATAGACGTTGGCTGTGTCGAAGAAGTTGATGCCGGCGTCCAGGGCGGAATCCATGATGTGGTGCGCGTCAGCCTCGTCGGTGTGCGGGCCGAAGTTCATGGTGCCCAGGCAAAGCCGGGAAACTTTCAGGCCCGAACGGCCCAGGTGCGTGTACTGCATACGGAGGGATCCTTCGCTGGTGGTTGGACGTGGCGGAACCCGGTGACCGAGCCCGCCGTAATCGGTGCCGGCAGGCTCGGTCAGCGTTGGCTACAGCTGTGTGAAAGCGGCGACGGCGGGATCGGAACCGATGCGCGCGCCCCGCTCGAGCGCGGTGATGGAGGCGAGCTCGTCGTCGGTCAGGGTCAAGGACGCGGCCGCGAAGTTTTCGCGGATACGGGACGGGTTAACCGACTTGGGGATGACTATGGTGCCGGCGGCCAGGTGCCAGGCCAGGACCACCTGCGCCGTGGTGGCGTCGTGTGCCTGCGCAACGGCGGTGACGGCGTTTCCGTTGAGGTCCCCACCCTGGCCCAGCGGGCTGTAGGCCTCCACCGCAATCCCGAGGGCACGGCTTTTGGCGGCTAGTTTGGCCTGCTGGTAGCTGGGGTGCAGTTCAATCTGGTTCACGGCGGGTACGACGTCCGTGGACTCGAGCAGCGTGTCCAGGTGGTCGGAGAGGAAGTTCGAGACGCCGATGGCACGGATCGCCTTGGCGGCATACAGGGCCCCCAGTTCCTTCCAAGCCTGGACGTAGAGGCCCTGTGACGGGACCGGCCAATGGATGAGGTAGAGGTCCACGAAGTCAAGACCCAGCGCCTCGCGGGTGTCCTGGAATGCGTCCCAGGCCCGGCCCTGATCGCCGTTGCGGAGCTTGGAGGTCACGAAGATTTCCTCGCGCGGAATGCCCGAGGCTGCGATGGCAGCGCCCACACCTGCTTCGTTGCGGTATCCGGCGGCGGTGTCGATGTGGCGGTAGCCGGCTGCCAGGGCATCCTCAACGATCCGCTGGGTGTCTTCCGGCGGAACCTGGAAAACGCCGAAACCGAGCTGGGGGATAGTGACGCCGTTGTTCAGCGAGATTTCTGACATGGGTACTCCTCGTAGTGCTGAAGGATGGTTCCTGGCTCGGGATGTCCGGCAGGAAACCGCTTTCGGGAATTGCTCCGGTACGAGCCTATGCACTTTCGCGCCGATAGTCAGTCCTTGACCGTGTCCCTGTTTTTCCTAGGACTGGCAGTCCTACATTCGTTGTAGGAAGTGCCTGGCA
The DNA here is from genome assembly GCF_054057635.1 of Arthrobacter sp. UYNi723. Taxonomy (NCBI): domain Bacteria; kingdom Bacillati; phylum Actinomycetota; class Actinomycetes; order Micrococcales; family Micrococcaceae; genus Arthrobacter; species Arthrobacter sp. UYNi723. The sequence continues at coordinate 150,831 of NZ_JBSRZM010000007.1, read as the reverse complement.
GGGCCGTGCCGGATGGCTGAACAGTGATGGCCGCGCCCAAAGGACGCGGCCATCACTGTTCAGACCTGGAAGGGTCAGCCTTCGTGGCGGAAACCGAGCTTGATCCGTACCTGCCAGTCGGCAACTTTGCCGTCTTCGAGGTGACCGCGGATTTCCTTGACCTCGAACCAGTCCAGGTTGCGCAAGGTCTTGGCGGCCTCGGCGATCCCGTTGCGGACTGCCGCGTCCACGCCTTCTTCGGAGGTGCCGACAATTTCAGTAATGCTGTACGTGTGGTTGGACAACTTCGCTCCTCGTGATCGCCTTCGATTCCCGGTTGCGGGCCGTTCTTGAACACTAGTGGCACTTCTGAAGCGTGGCCAGAGCCAATACTTCGGAGTGGACTCTGGTCAGGGCGCTTCGAGGACCAGGTTCTTGAGGTCATCCAGGGTCTGTTGCATGTGCAGGTCCATGGCTTCGCGCGACCTGCTCGGGTTACGCGATTCCAGTGCCTCGGCGATGTTCTGGTGGTGTCCGATGGCGTGCTCCTGGATGGTTGGCACGGCCGATGTTTCGGCCCGGCGCTTTTCCAGCACCCGGTGCAGCGGTGCGAAAAGGACCGCCACAAAAACGTTCTCCGAGGCGCGCAGGATCAGGTCGTGGAATGCCAGATCGGCCTCCACGAAGGCGGCAATGTCGTTGACCTCATGGGCGGCCCGCATCGCCGCTACATGGCCGAACAGCGCCTGGATGTCGGCGTCGCTGATCCGTGCCGCCGCGAGTTCGCACGCCCCGGTTTCAAGCATTCGGCGCAGTTCAATGAGCTGCACGGAGGCGGCGGCTTCGTTCTGTCCCTCTGACGCGGCGCGCAGGACAGCTTCCAGCGAAGCCCAACGGTTCAACGGGTTAACGAATGTGCCGCGGCCGCGTTCCACGCTGAGGATCCGCTGCGCTTCCAGGGTTTTCATGGCCTCGCGCACCGTCATCCGGCTCACCTCGTGCCTGGCGCTGAGTTCCAGCTCGCCGGGAACGCTGGATCCGGGTGGGAAGTCCCCGGCAATGATCCGGTCCAGGAGTTCGTCTGCAACAACGCCCACCAGTGATTTCCGTGCCATATGTCCCCCTTGCCGCCGTCGCCAGATATGTCTGACAAGTCTACTTGCGCGTTTCTATGTCCTGTGCCACACTATTTGAAATGTTAGATGTCAGACATCTTACAGTTACGTCAATACTTATAGATTTCCACACAACGGAGTGCACTGTGACGCTTGAAGCAGACATCCTGGCCGCTTTCCCGGCCGAAGTCCGGATTCCCGCCCGCCTCGTTGCCGACGCCGTCGCCGCGTCCAGCGCGGTGACCCCCCGGATGCTCGTAGTGCTCGACGACGACCCCACCGGAACGCAGTCCGTTGCGGATCTGCCAGTGCTCACCCGCTGGGAAGTGGAGGACTTCATCTGGGCCTTCGGCCAGTCGAAGCCCGCCGTGTACGTGCTCACTAACACCCGCAGCCTGGACCCCGCAGAAGCTGCAGTCCGTAACGAGGAAGTGGTCCGCAACGCGCTGGCCGCTGCCGGGTCCGCAGATGCCAGCGCCGGTTCCAGCCTGCGGCTCGCGTTCGTGAGCCGCAGCGACTCCACCCTCCGCGGCCACTACCCGCTGGAGCCCGACGTCATCGCCGCCACCGTTGCTGACGTCAGCGGAGAAGCCACCGACGGCGTTGTGCTGGTGCCGGCGTTCCCCGACGCCGGCCGCGTGACCATCGGCGGCGTGCACTACATGCGCGGCACCGGGGATGACGCCGGCAACCTCACCCCCGTGGCCGAGACCGAATTCGCCAAGGACGCCAGCTTCGGCTTCGCCAACTCGGACATGACCAAATACGTGGAAGAGAAGTCGCAGGGCCGCTTCGCCGCGGATTCCGTGATTGTCCTGGACCTGAACATCATCCGCGCCTCTGCCGATCCGCAAATCACCGCCAAGGCCATCGCCGACGCCATCGAGCCTGCCACCAACTCCACGCCGATCGTCGCTGACATCGTCACCGAGAACGATCTCCGCGCCCTGTCCCTGGGCCTGGAAGAAGCCGAACGGCGCGGCAAGAAGCTCCTCTACCGCGTGGGACCGCCGTTTGTCCGCGCCCGGATCGGCCAGGAAATCCGCACCGAGCTCACCGGCGCTGAAGCCTACGCCGGCAACACCCCGTCCGAGGCCGGCGGCCTGATCGTGGTGGGCTCCCACGTGGGCGTCACCACCCGCCAGCTCAAGGCCCTCACCGAACAGCACAGCGCCGCGCGCATTGTGGAGATCGACGTCGAGAAGCTGCTCAGCGACGCCGGGGACGCCCACCTCGACAAGATCGTTGACACCGTCGTGGAGGCACTCCACGGGGGAGATGTCATCGTCCACACCAGCCGCCTGCTCATCAAGACCGAGGACGCCGCAGCGAGCCTGCGGATCGCGCGCACGGTGTCCGCCGCCGTCGTCGCGGTGGTGAACCGGACCCTCAAGACCTTCCCGCCGCGGTTCGTCATCGCCAAGGGCGGCATCACGTCCTCCGATGTCGCCGCCCACGGCCTAGAAATCCGCCACGCCATTGTCCGCGGTCCCATGCTGCCGGGCATCGTCTCGCTCTGGGAGCCGGTGGACGGCCCCGCCAAGGGCATCCCGTACATCGTGTTCGCCGGCAACGTGGGCGACGACCAGTCCCTCGCTGACGTCACCCGCAAGCTCAGCAACACCTTCTAATCCCAATCCCGGTGGTTGAGCTTGTCGAAACCCCGTCACCGGATTACGACGGGTTCAATCACCGGCATCACCGGCATCACCGGCATCACCGGCATCACCGGCATCACCGGCATCACCGATATCGCCAGTATTCAAGGAAGAACACCATGACCAGCAACTACACCATCACCGTCCTGGGCCTCGGCGCCATGGGCCTGCCCATGGCCACCCGCCTGGCCAGCGAGCTCACCGTTCACGGTTTCGACATCGCCGAGCCGCGCCTGAAGCTCGCCGAAGAAGCCGGCATCCGCACCTTCGCCTCCGCCCGGGAAGCCTCCAAGGGCGCCGACGCCCTGCTCCTGGCGGTCCGCAACGGCGAGCAGCTCAACGACGTCCTCTTCGGTGAGAACGGCGTGGCCACCGTGCTGGAGCCGGGCGCCGTCGTCATCCTCGGCAGCACCGTGGGCACCGAAGCGATCCCCGCCACCGTGGCGCGTCTCGCCGAATACGGCGTTGAGCTCGTGGACGCGCCGCTGTCCGGCGGTCCCAAGCGCGCCGGCGAAGGCGACCTGCTGATCGTGGTGGGCGCCTCTCCGGAAGCCCAGGAGAAGGCCCGCCCGGCCCTCGAACTGCTGGCCTCCACGCTCACCGTGGTGGGCGACAAGCCCGGCGACGGCCAGGCACTCAAGACCGTCAACCAGCTCCTCTGCGGCATCCACATCGCGGCCGCCGCCGAGGCCATGGCCCTCGCCGACGCCCTCGGCCTGGACCAGGCCAAGACCCTGGCAGCCCTCGAAGCCGGCGCGGCAGGTTCGTTCATGCTCTCCAACCGTGGCCCGCGCATCCTCGAGGCCTACACCGAGGAAGGCGCCGAGGTCCTGTCCCGCCTGGACATCTTCGTCAAGGACATGGGCATCGTGGGCAAGGCCACCCGCGCCGCCGGCCTGGCAGCCCCCGTTGCCGCCGCCGCCGAGCAGCTGTACCTCCTGGGCCAGGCCCAGGGCCTCGCCGCCGCCGACGATTCCGCAGTCATCAAGGTTGTAGCGCCCACGAAGCGCACTGCGAGCTAGTCAGTTCCACCCACCAAGCCCGATGACGGCGGTCCCCCTCCGCCGTCGTCGTACCACCAGTTCGCTAGGCTTAACTAGCGATGTCAAAGGAGACACATCATGAGCGCACTAGCTCTTTTGGCCATAGCAGCCGCAGGCGTCGCCCTGCTGCTCGTGGCTGTCATCAAGTTTAAGATCCCAGCCTTCCTCGCACTGCTTGTCGTCAGCGTTTCCGTGGCACTGGTAGCAGGCATTCCCCTGCCGGACATCATCAAGACTGTCACGGAAGGGATGGGCGGAACCCTTGGGTCCGTCGCCATCCTGGTGGGCCTCGGCGCCATGCTGGGAAAGATGATCGAAATCTCGGGCGGTGCCCAGTCGCTTGCAGGGAAATTCACCCAACTGCTGGGCCCCCGGCGCGTGATCGCTGCGCTCACCGCAGCAGCCTTCCTGCTGGCTATCCCCGTGTTCTTTGATGTCGGATTCATCATCCTGATCCCTATCATCTACGGCTTCTCCAAGGCCGCAGGCGTTAACCCGGTCAAAATCGGCCTTCCGGTAGGCGCCATCATGCTGGCCATTCACGTTGTAGTTCCGCCGCATCCCGGCGTTGTAGGCGGCGCCGGTATCCTGGGCGCTGACATCGGCTGGACCACCATCCTCGGCCTCGCGCTCTGTATCCCGGTCGGCGTCCTGGGCTACTTCGTTGCACGCAAGCTCAACCGCCGCGAATTCACCATGCTGCCGGCCACTGGCGAACAGTTCCGGCTCTTCGGTTCCGGCACATCCCAAGTGGAGCAGGAAGCCAGCCAGGGTGCTTCAAACGTTGCAGTCAAGACGGAGGTAAAGACCGCACCCAGCCCGGCCATGATCATCACGCTGATCGTTCTCCCCATCCTGATGATCATGGTAGGCACCGTGGGCGCTGTGATCCTGCCCAAGGACTCCTTCCCGGCCCAGCTCGCGGCCTTCGTCGGCGCTCCCCTGATTGCCCTTCTCACGGCCCTGGGCCTGGCATACTACTTCCTGGGCATCCGCCGCGGCTGGTCCTCACAGCACACCGGTGGGGTCATGGATTCGGCCCTTGCACCCACCGCAATCGTCATCCTTGTAACGGGCGCAGGCGGCGTCTTTGGCAAGGTCCTCACCGTATCCGGTATCGGCAAGGCGCTCGCCGAAGGCCTGCAGACGGCGGGACTTCCCGTCATCGTGATGGCCTTCATCCTTGCTGCAATCCTCCGTGCGTCACAGGGCTCGGCCACCGTGGCCATCATCACGACATCGGGCCTGTTGGCCGCCTCTGTGGCCGACGGCGGCTTCTCACCGCTGCAGACCGCCCTCATTCTGATAGCCATCGGCTTCGGTGCCTTCGGCTTAAGCCACGTGAACGACTCCGGCTTCTGGATCGTGACACGTTACCTGGGGCTTTCGGTTGCTGACGGTCTTCGGACATGGACCGTCCTCACCACCATCCTGGGCCTGGCAGGCTTCGCCCTGACGTTCCTGGTCTGGATCCTGGTGGGAGGCCTGGGCGTCTGATGCGCACCCGACTCGACCACCTCGTTACCTCCGCCCTGCAGCAGGGTTCGGCCGTTCCCGCGTTCACCTGCTACGACTTCACCACCGCCCTGGCTGTTGTGGGCGCTGCCGAAGACACTGGCCATGGCGTCATTCTGGTGGTGGCCCCCAAGACCGCCGCTACGTCCAACGGCCTCCGGCTGATCGCCGCGCTCCGCGGCTTGGCGGACAGCGCGTCCGTTCCGGTGGCGGTGCAGCTTGACCACGCGGCGGACCTGAAAGTGATGGTCGACGCCGTTACCGCGGGGGCGGATTCCGTCCTCGCGGACGGTTCGTCCCTTCCGTATGAGGACAATATTGCGCTGGTCCGCGAGGCGCGCGCTGTGCTGGGTGCCGACGTCGTGCTTGAAGCGGAACTCGGGGGACTGGCCGGCGACGAGGACCGGGCCTTCGGCGCGGACGAAGCCGGGGTGGCAGTGGCTGGCCTGACGGATTCGGCCCAGGTGGCGTACTTTGTGGCCCGGACCGGAGCAGAGCTGCTGGCCGTCGCCGTGGGCAACGTGCACGGCAAGTACAAGGGCGAGCCGCAGCTGCGCTGGGATGTCCTGCAGGACATTGCCGTGCGGACCCACATCCCGCTGGTGCTCCACGGCGCGTCCGGCATTCCGGCGGGGGAGCTGGTCAAGGCCGCCGCGATGAACGTGGGCAAAGTGAACTTCAATACGGAGCTCCGTACCGGCGTGCTGTCCACGCTCCAGGAACAGCTGCCGGCGCAACGGGCCGACGGCGAGAACCTCCAGGGCCTGCTGGGCCACTGGAACACCTCGGCCAGGGAATTCGCCACGTCCGCACTGGGCATGCTCCGCTGACGCATCCGTTGAGTTTTGGGGAGGCTAGGATCAGCACATGATCCTGGCCTCCCTGCTTTTTGCGTTCATCGCCGCCGCGCTCCACGTGTACATCTTCACCATGGAGTCCCTCACGTGGACCACGCCGGCCACGTGGAAGCGCTTCGGCCTCGCCTCCCAGGCCGACGCCGAGACCACCAAACCCCTCGCCTACAACCAGGGCTTCTACAACCTGTTCCTGGCCATCGGCGCGTTCATCGGAATGGGCTGCGTGGCGCTTGGCCCGGACGCTTCGGCGCAGCACGTGGTGGGCTGGACGCTGATCTTCAGCTGCTGCGGGTCCATGCTGCTGGCTGCCGCGGTGCTGGCACTGTCTGGACGGAAGTACCTCCGCGCCGCGGTTCTGCAAGGCACGACGCCGTTGCTCGCCGTCGTGCTTGGGTTGCTGGCCGTTGCTGGCTGACTGACACTCCTGGCCAGAGGGTGCCTTTCTGGCCGGGAGCGCATCGCGGGCGGACAATTGAGTCAACAGCAGCATCGGCGCATGTAGGGACTGCACGTGAGTGGTGTGAAGGAGCCGGGGCCGGCCCCGCAGGGTGAACAGGCGGTCCAGCGCGACCTGGTGATCGACCTTGTCCGGTTCGTCTGCCTGGCCCTGGTGGTGGTGGGCCACTGCATGATGGTCAGCCCAGTCCTGCAAGGGGACGGCACCGTGACCTCGGAAAATACCCTGGGCGATCAGCCTTGGTTCGTGCCGGTCATCTGGATCTTTATGGTGATGCCGCTGTTCTTCGTGACCGGCGGCACCACCGGCCTCCAGTCCTGGCAGCGGCTGAGAGCCCGCGGCGGTACGGGCGTCGAGTTTGTCCAGGCCCGGCTGCTGCGGCTGGTCCGCCCGGCGGCGGCACTCCTGGCAGTGATGTTCCTGGGGCTCTGGGCCGCGCTTCTGTTGGGCGTGGACGCCCAGGTGGTGCAGCTGATGACCACGGGGGCCGGCATGCCCCTGTGGTTCCTCGCCGCCTACCTGGCAGCCCAGCTCAACATTCCGCTCCTGGCCCGGTTCCATGAGCGCGCGCCCTGGCTGACCGTTGCGGTCCTGGCGGCTCTCGTGGTGGCCGTCGACTGCTTCCGCGGAGCCCTGCCCATGCTCGCCTACGCAAATCTTGTTTTCCTGTGGTGCGCCGTGCAGCAGCTTGGTTTCCTGATGGCCGACGGTTACTTCGCCAGGCTCACGCGCTCCGGCCTGGTGGGGATCATCCTGGCAGCCAACCTGCTGCTGGGGCTGGTCACTGGGCTGGGTCTCTACTCCGGAAATATGCTGGTCAACCTCAATCCACCCAACCTCTGCCTGCTGCTCCTGGGCGTGTCCCAGGCTGCCGCGCTCCAGCTTTTCCGGCCGGGGCTCGGCTGGGTTTCCGGGGTGCGCTGGGTCCGCGCGGTGGTCATGGTGGCCGGCCGCCGCTCCATGACCGTGTACCTCTGGCACCTGCCGTTGCTCGTGGCGATGTCCGGGCTTTTGCTCCTCACCGACTTCCCCAAGCCTGCGGCCGGCACCGCTGAATGGTGGTGGGCCCGTCCGCTCGTCCTCCTGGGGGTTGTGGCTCTCCTGCTCCCGGTGCTGGCCGTGTTCGGCCACCTTGAGGAGCGTCCGACGGCGTCTGTCCACACCCGCGGCCGGCCCGCCGCCGCGGTGGTGACGGCCGCCGTCGTCGTCTTCATTCCGGTGGCGGACGCTGCCCTCAACGGCCTGACGCTTGGCCTGCTCGGAGGCGGCGCAGCATGTTTTGTGTTGGCCGTCCTGCTGCTGGGCAGGATGCCCGAACGTGTCCCCGGCGATGTCGGTGCCGAACGCGTCGCCCACGATGGCAGCCAGTCTGACGGGCCATTGCCAGCGGGGCCAAGTAGTGCCAATGTCGAACCATGACTGAGAACATGATTTCCACAGAGGACAAGTTCAGCCCTGACGTCTCGCTGTCCAGGGATGACGAGCATCACCGCTACGAGCTGCGGGTGGGCGGGAAGATCGCCGTCCAGTCCTTCTTCCGGGACTTGCCCGGACACGTGGATTTCCTCCACACCGACACCGCCGAGGACTTCAAGGGCCAGGGCCTGGGCAAGGTGCTGGCGCACTTCGCGCTCGACGACGTGGTGGCCTCGGGTAAGCGGATCATCCCGCATTGCCCCTTCATCTCCGGCTACCTCCGTGCCCACGAGGGCTACGAACAGCACATCGACTGGCCGGACAACTAGCGCGAACGGTCACTTAAGCCCCCTCCGGCTGGCGCGAGCGGTCACTTAAGCCCCTGAAAGCTCCCGCAGGGTGGCCCAAGTGTCCGTTCGCGCGGAGTATTTTGCACCCGATTCGCGATCGGGGCCAGTCAATGACGCGCCCGCGACCTGAAGAACGCCCGTATTCCCGCGGCTTAAGATAAATAAGTCACTAAAGTTTGACGAAAAGGTTCACCTAAGTAAGGCTTACCTTGCTAAAGACAACCCCCAACGTCGAACTAAGGATGACCACTGTGCCGCTGCTGCCCCGTGTTGATGAGATGTACGTGGATGAAAATCGGGTGGGCGAAACCCTGCCCGGGCAGGATTTCGGCTCCCGCGTGGAGCTGGCCCTCGCTGCCACCAACCATCTGTTCAACACTAGGAACTCCACCCGGTACGTGGCGCAGGTGCTGCAGGGCGTCAACGCCGTGGCCACCAAAATCGACCGGACCACCCGGCCCTTTACCGGCGTCGGGCCTGCCGAAATGAAGGCGCGCATCCGCGCCGTTGACCTGGACCAGCCCCTCCCGGACACCGCCGCGGCGCTGGAAGAGCTGGAGACCGTCTACCTCCGGGACGCCATCTACTTCCACGATGCGAAGTACGCGGCCCACCTGAACTGCCCGGTGGTGATCCCGGCGCTGGTGGGGGAGGCCATCCTGTCCGCGGTGAACTCCTCGATGGACACCTGGGACCAGAGCGCCGGGGCCACCATGATCGAGCGCCGGCTCATCGACTGGACCGCCGAACGGCTGCAGCTGGGGGCTGCAGCCGACGGCGTGTTCACCTCCGGCGGCAGCCAGTCCAACCTGCAGGCGCTTCTGATCGCGCGCAACCACGCCGTTGCCGGCCTGCGGCAGGACCCGGCCAACGCCGGACTCCGGCTGCCCGCGCTGCTGGACAAGCTGCGGATCTTCACATCAGCAGACAGCCACTTCAGCATCCAGAAGTCCGCGTCCATGCTGGGCATGGGCTTCGACGCCGTCATCTCCGTCCCGTGCGCCGCGGACCACAAGATGGACCCGGCCGCGCTCGCCGAGGCCATGGCGGAAACGCACGACGCCGGGCTGGTGCCGATGGCGGTTGTGGCCACCGCCGGGACCACCGACTTCGGTGCGGTGGACCCGCTCGCGGACCTCGCCGCCCTGGCCCGCGCCTACGGTGCCTGGTTCCACGTTGATGCGGCTTACGGCGGCGGGCTGATGGTTTCCGGCCGCTACCGCCACCTGCTGGACGGGACCCGCCTGGCAGACTCCGTCACCGTGGACTTCCACAAAACGTTCTTCCAGCCCGTCAGCTCCAGCGCCCTGCTGGTCCGCGACCGCGCCATGCTCCAGCACGTCACGTACTACGCGGACTACCTGAACCCCGAAAGCGCCGCCCTGGCCGAGATCCCCAACCAGGTGGACAAGAGCATCCAGACCACCCGGCGCTTTGACGCGCTCAAGCTGTGGCTGACCCTGCGCATCATGGGCGCGGATGCGATTGGCGCTCTGTTTGATGAAGCGATCGATCTCGCCGCCCGGGTGGGATCAGTGCTGGCGGCCGATGACGACTTTGAGCTCGCCGCCGCTCCGCAGCTCAGCACGCTGGTGTTCCGGTACCGGCCCCGTGTGCCCGGAACTGCTGCTGCCCTTGCCGGCGCCGGTTTTGCCGATGTCGGCCTCAATGACGCTCACGGCCGGCTTTCCGAGGATGCGGCCGACACCCTCAACCCGGCCATCCGCGCGGCGGTTTTCGCGTCCGGGCAGGCCGTCGTAGCCGGCACCAAGGTTGCTGGCAGGCACTACCTGAAGTTCACGCTCCTCAACGCGGAAGCAACCCTGGAGGACATCAGCGAGATCATCGAGCTGCTGCGCAGCACCGGCGTGCAGCTGCTGGCCGGCGCCAGTGCCAGCCCTAGCACCAGCGAGGTGTCCGCATGAGCGCCTCCACCGAACCGCGCATTTTCGACTTCGCCGGCATCGGCGTCGGGCCCTTCAATCTTGGCCTCGCCGCCCTCAGCGCGCCGGTGGACGGGCTGGATGGCGTCTTCCTGGAGCAACGGGAATCCTTCGACTGGCACCGCGGCATGATGCTGGAGCCGGCCCACCTCCAGGTGCCGTTCATGGCGGACCTGGTGACGCTGGCCGACCCCACGTCGCCGTATTCGTTCCTGAATTTCCTCAAGCAGACCGGGCGCCTCTACCGCTTCTATATCCGCGAAAACTTCTATCCGCTGCGCGCCGAGTACAACCAGTACTGCCAGTGGGTGGCCGGCCAGCTGCGTTCGGTCCGTTTTAGCACAGCTGTGCTGGATGTAACGTACGACGCCGGCGTGTACCGCCTTTCGGTGGAAGGTCCGGACGGGCCTGAGGTGCTGCTGGCGCGTCGGCTCGTGCTGGGCACGGGCACGGCGCCCTACGTGCCGGCGTCCTGTGACGGAATAGTCGACGCGGCCGCTGATGGCGGCGGGGGACTTGTCCTCCACAACGCGGACTACCTGTCGAGGAAAAGTGAGCTGCAGGCCAAGCGGAGCATCACCATCGTGGGCAGCGGCCAGAGCGCCGCGGAGATCTACTACGAGCTCCTGCAGGACATCGACACCTACGGCTACCAGCTGAACTGGGTCACCCGGTCGGGGCGATTCTTCCCGCTGGAGTACACCAAGCTCACCCTGGAGATGACCTCGCCGGAGTACGTGGACTACTTCCATGGGCTGCCCCAGGACCAGCGCGACGGCCTCATCAAGAGCCAGAAGAACCTGTACAAAGGCATCAATTCCGAGCTGATCGACGCCATCTACGACCTCCTGTACACCAAGAGCCTTTCCGGCATGGTGGACACCCAGCTCCTCACCCATTCGTCGCTCACCGGCGCCGCGTGGGATCAGGCCGCCGGTTCCCACGCGCTGCAGCTCCGGCACGAGGAGCAGGGCTCGGATTATGTGCTGGATAGCGAAGCAGTGGTCCTGGCCACCGGTTACACCTACCGCGAGCCGGACTTCCTGGCGGGCATCCAGGACCGGATTGCCAGGGACTCCGCCGGCCGGTTCGCCGTGGCACGCAACTACAGCACCGGCGTCGAACCCGGCGAACTCTTCGTCCAGAACGCGGAGCTGCACACGCACGGGTTTGTCACCCCGGACCTCGGCATGGCCGCCTACCGCAACTCGTGCATCCTGCGTGAGATCACCGGCCGCGAGGTTTATCCCGTGGAGCGCGGCATCGCGTTCCAGCAGTTCGGCCCGCCCCAGCCCGGCCTGCCCCAGCCCGGCCTGCCCCAGCCCGGCGCGGTTTCCGGTTCAGTCTCCGGTTCAGTCGCCGGTCCGGCCGGACTCAGCGCCGAGCCGGCTCCCACTCAGACTGTGGAGGTGTCCGCATGAGCTTCACGTTCCGCTGTGTTGACGCCGTTGCCGATGCACGCCTCCTCCACAGCTGGGTCACGCAGCCGTACGCGTCGTTCTGGGGGATGCTCTCCTCAACAGTTGACGGCGTTGTGGAGGAATACTCGAAAATCCAGGCAACGGGACATCACCATGCCTTGCTGGGGATCAACGACGACGGCGTCCCCGCCTTCCTGATGGAGGAATACCTGCCGGCCGCCTCGCCGCTGGCCGCGGTCTATGCCGTGCAGAAGGGCGACATCGGTATGCACCTGCTGGTGGCGCCGCCGTCGGGAGATCCCAAACCGGGGTACACGGCCGCGGTGATGGACGCCGTGCTGGAGCGGTTGTTCGGAAAACCGGGCGTGGAACGCGTGGTGGTGGAACCAGACGCCAGAAACTCCAAGATCCATGCGCTCAACGAGCGGCTTGGCTTCCAGCCGGCGGGGGTTGTCACCCTGCCGGACAAGGAAGCGCTGCTCAGCTTCTGCACACGCCAGGACTACCTCGCCGCCCGCGCAGCGCTGAACCGCCCCCAAGACCATTCCCATGACCTTTCCGCCCCGATCCACCAGGGAGCATCACTGTGACCATCATCGAGCTGGACCCCGCCGTCGTACGGGAATCCGCCCCCGCCATTGACACCGCCGACACTGACGCGGCCGAAATTGACCCGGCCGACAGGCCGGACAGCACCGCCAACACCGTTCCCCACCTCGCACCCGAACGCTGGGCGGCGGCCAACCGCCACCTGGTCCGCAAGGCGCTCGCCGAATTCCTGCACGAACGCATCCTGGAGCCGCAGCGACTGGGCTCCGGCAGGGGTGCCACGGGTCCGGAGGAGCCCGCGGTGTACGTGGTCCGCAGCGACGACGGCCTCACGGCGTACTCGTTCACCGCCCGAGTCCTGGAGCTGGAGCACTGGTCGGTGGACGCCGCTTCGATCCACTGCACACGCAGCGGCGAGGATGCCGCCCCGGATGCACTGCGCTTCATCACCGAGTTCAGGGACACTCTGGGCATCCGCGAGGAGATGCTCCCGGTCTACCTTGAAGAGATCAGCAGCACCCTGGCCGGCCACTCCTACAAGCAATGGCTGGGACAACCGTCCGCCGAAGAGCTCGTGGCAGGAGTCACCGGCGGAACCGACCCCGCAGCCGACTTCCAGGCCATCGAACGCAGCATGACGGAGGGCCACCCGTGTTTCGTGGCCAACAACGGCCGGCTGGGCTTCGGCATCAGTGACTACCGGGCGTTCGCGCCGGAGACCGGAGCCCCCGTCCACCTGGAATGGATCGGGGTCCACCGCAGCAAGGCTGTCTTCACCGCCAGCGCCGGACTGGACTACCGCGCCCACCTGGAGGCCGAGCTCGGCGCCGCCGCGCTGCAGTCCTTTGACGCCGAATTCACCGCCCAGGGTGTGGACCCCGCACAGTACTTCCTGATGCCGGTGCATCCGTGGCAGTGGGAGAACAAGCTCACTGTCACGTTCGCTGCCGAAATCGCCCAGCAGCACATCATCCACCTGGGGACCGGTGCAGACAGTTACCAGTCCCAGCAGTCCATCCGCACGTTCTTCAACACGGCCGCGCCCGCCAAGAGCTACGTCAAGACGGCGATGTCCGTCCTGAACATGGGCTTTATGCGGGGACTCTCGCCGCAGTACATGAAGGCAACCCCCGCCATCAACGACTGGCTGCAGGACCTGATCCGGTCAGACGAAGCCCTGCAGAAGCGCGGCCTGGCCATGATCAGCGAGATCGCGGCGATCGGCTACCACAACGGCTACTACGAGGCCGCGTCCGCCAAGGGCTCGCCGTACCAGAAGATGCTGTCCGCGCTGTGGAGGGAAAGTCCGCTCCCGCTGCTGGAGGACGGCCAGCAGCTTGCCACCATGGCGTCCCTGCTGCACGTCGATTCGACAGGCAAACCGATGGTGTCTGCCCTGATTGAGCGCTCCGGACTGGAGCCTGCCGAATGGCTGCGCCGCTACTTCGAGGCCTACCTCGTCCCGCTGGTCCACTGCCTCTACCGGTACGAACTCGCCTTTATGCCGCATGGCGAGAACGTGATCCTCGTGCTGGACAACGGTGTGCCCGTGCGGGCAGTGATGAAGGACATCGCCGAGGAAATCGTGGTGATGGGGAACCGGCTGGACCTGCCCGAGGACGTATCACGGATCCAGGTGGACATTCCCGACGGCGAAAAGGTGCTGGCCATCTTTACGGATATCTTCGACTGCATCTTCCGCTTCCTCGGTGCCCTGCTGGTGGAAGACGGGAAACTCAGCGAGGAGGAGTTCTGGGGCACGGCCGCGCGGGTCATCCAGGACTACCAGGGTGAACACCCGGAGCTGGCGGACCAGTTCGCCCGCCACGACCTGTTCGCCGCGGACTTTGAACTGTCGTGCCTGAACCGGCTGCAGCTGCGGAACAACCAGCAGATGCTTGACCTCACGGACCCGTCCGGCGGGCTGCAGATGGCCGGCAGGCTCGCCAACCCGCTCGCCAGGTTCGCATAGCGTCGGATTCTGCTCCATCATTCGCGGGTTTCGGCCAGGTGGCCCGTGATTCCGGGCGCGGTGCCGGGGGTTGCAGGAATGATGGAGCAGAATCCGGCAGCGGGCCGCCGCGAGTGCTGGACCGAGGCCCACCCGGGGTCAGCTGAGCTCTTCCACCTTGCGCTCCAGCACCGCGCGCTCGGCGGCGTTCCCGCACAGCGCAACGGCCTGCAGGAGGGCGGACCGTGCGTCGTCGCGGCGGCCGAGCCGGGTGAGCATCTCGCCACGGACCGCGGGAAGCAGGTGCGAGCCCGCCAGTTCCCCGCGCGAGGCGAGGGCCTCCACCAGTTCCAGCCCGTGCGCCGGGCCGGAAGCCATCGCGACGGCGACGGCACGGTTGAGCTCGATGATGGGGGAGGGGGCCAGCCGTCCGAGGGCCTCGTAGAGGATGACGATCCGGTGCCAGTCCGTCTCGGCCACCGAGTGCGCCACCGCATGGCACTCGGCGATGGAGGCCTGGAGACCGTAGGCGCCCAGCCCGCGCCCGGAACCCGCGGCCCGGGCCAGCGCCGCACGTCCGCGCCGGATCGCGGCCTGGTCCCACCGCCGTCGGTCCTGGTCTTCCAGAAGCACCGGGCGGCACCGCACTCGACCCACCTGACCCCACGAGACAAGGAGAAGCCATGGCCGGCGAACCAGCGTTCCTTGAAATCGGCGTCGAAGATTCCGAACGGGGCAGGGCGATCTACGGCGCGCTCTTCGGCGGGGACTTCAGCCCCGGACCGTCCGATGAGGGCGGGTCCATAATCGGCACACCCGGCATCCCCGGCGGGTTGCACGGCGGCGACAAGGGCGCGGTGCCCTACCTGTTCTTCCGGGTGGACGACATGGACGCCGCCCTGGCCCGGGTGCGTGAACTTGGCGGCTCGACGGACAGTGCGGAACTGGGCGACGAGGACCCGGCGGAGTACGGAAGATTCAAGCTCTGCAAGGACGACCAGGGCTCAACCTTCGGCCTGCACCAGCCCCCTGCGCCGTAACACGGCTAGTCTGGGCGCATGGAGACACCCACCACAGCGCTCGTAACAGGGGCAACAGCAGGGCTGGGAGCGGAGTTCGCCCGCCAGCTCGCGCAGGAAGGCCACCACATGGTCCTGGTGGCCCGCGACGCCGCCCGGCTCCAGCAGATCGCTGAAGAACTGGAGCGTGATTACAGCGTTTCCGCTGAGGTGCTGCCCGCCGACCTGACGGACGACGCCGGGGTGGCAGCCGTCGTCGGGCGCCTCACGGACGCTGCGCGGCCGGTTGAGGTCCTGGTGAACAATGCGGGGATCGGGCTGCTGCATTCGTTCGAAAACAATTCCTTGGAGGACGAGAAAAGGCACCTTCGCCTGCACGTGCAGACCCCCATGGAGCTCTGCCATGCCGCCCTGCAGGGGATGCTGGAACGGCATTCAGGCAGGATCATCAACGTGGCCAGCGTGGCGGCGTTCGCCAACCGCGGCAGCTACTCGGCCGCGAAAGCCTGGCAGGTCAGCTTCAGCCGCTGGGCCAACCTGGCCTACGGGCCGAGAGGCGTGCATGTCACGGCGCTGTGCCCCGGATTCACGCACACCGAATTCCACGACCGCATGGGCATGGACAAGTCGGTCGCCCCGCGCTGGCTGTGGCTGCGGGCCGACCAGGTGGTCCGGGAGGGCCTCGCTGACAACGCCCGCGGGAAGGGCGTTTCGATCCCCACCAAACGCTACAAACTGGTGGCCGCCATCTCACGCGTGCTGCCGGCGCGGTTTACGTCCGGGCCGCCGCGGCGTCCGAAGCAGTAGCTTTCCGCGGTGCGCGGACGGCCGCCACCACGGCGATACCGATCACGGCGCCCACAAACGTCTCCACCGCGCGTTCGGTGACCAGGAGGCCCGGGTCCGCGGGGGCGGCAAGCTGCGTCATGAGCAGGATCACCGGCGTGAAGAAGACCATGGCCCAGCCGTAGTGCCGCGCCATGAAGAGTTCGGTGGGGAACTGGAATCCGATCACCAGCAGCGCCAGCACGACGGCAGCGTGGCCGGGGAAATACTGCAGCGGGGACAACGGCCCCGGGAAAAGTACGACGGCGACCAACGCCAAACCGACGAACGTCCCCACGATGCGGTGGATCCCGCGGTGGACGCGGCTGGGCAGGTCGGCCCCGGCGAGCGGGACGGCGGCCGCGGCCATGGCCCAGTGCGGATGGCCGCTGCCGCTCAGCACTCCGCAGGCGCCGGCGGCACCGACGGCCAGGACATAGCGGGCGGCATGCACCAACGCGGCCTGCCGGCGTTCACCGCTGAGCCGCGGAACATCCCGCACGGCACCCGCCTGCCAAGCCCGGACCCGCAGCCAGCCGGCGAAGCCCACCAGGATAGAGAACGCGGCCGAGGCCGCACCGATCAGTACGGCCGTCAGGAACGGCACGTTCGTCGGGACCGAGGCGCAGGCGCCCAGTGCCAGGATGCCAAAGAACGGTCCGTTGGGCTTGAGCCGCACCTTGTCGGAGAAAAGGGAACCGGCACCGGCCAGCACGGCCTCCACGAGCACCAACCACCAGGAGTGGAGGTGGTTGACGGACAGGAACACGCCCACCGTGATGCCGCTGACCAGGACCACTGCCGCCTGAGCCTGGTGCTTGAGGCGCAGCTGATGGGATTCCGAGCGTCCGTACATACCGGTCAGGGCACCGAAGACTGCGTACATGGTGAGCTCGGGGTGGCCGATGGCCAGGAGGACCAGGGAGGGCACTGCCACGCTGAGGGCAACCCGTACGGCCGAGAGCCGGTCGTTGTTCGCCGGGCCCAGGGCGTACAGGGTGCGGGCATGGGCCATGACTCTGCGCACAGCCAACACCACCTATCAATCAAGCCCTTATTCGAAAATTTAGCAGAACCCCGGAATGGTCACCATTAGCTGGGTCACAGAGCGTCGCTTGGGCGGGGCGGGGCGGGGCGGGGCGGGGCGGGCCGGACGGGCCGGACGGGCCGGGCCGGGCTGGGCCGGCCGGGAGGGCACTGCCGGGCACGGCTAAGGCCCGCCCCTGCGTGCTTCCCCCAAGGAAAGCGCGCGGGACGGGCCTTTGAGCGCGGGCTACAAGACGGCCCGGTCAGGCCGGTTTGTTGTTGCGGT
This sequence comes from Arthrobacter sp. UYNi723, assembly GCF_054057635.1. NCBI lineage: Bacteria > Bacillati > Actinomycetota > Actinomycetes > Micrococcales > Micrococcaceae > Arthrobacter > Arthrobacter sp. UYNi723. The sequence goes on along the minus strand of NZ_JBSRZM010000007.1, from coordinate 133,421 downwards.
GCTTAGCTGTGGTGCTTAGACTCCGGCCGGAACCTTGGAAGCCGCGGCATCGGTGACGTCCTGGGATTCGAACGGCATGTCGTCCAGGTCGATCAACGGGTTCTCGTCCTGAGTTGCAACCAGTTCCTTGGCCTCCGCCTGGGTGTCCACGCTGGGCATGGAGCCGGGCAGCGGACGCTGGGCTGATTCCTTCAGAAAGTAGATAGCCACAGCCCCGATGGCTGAGGTCCCCATGAGGTAGTAGGCCGGCATCATGTCATCGCCGGTCGCCGTGATCAGCGCGGCAACGATGAACGGGGTGGTGCCTCCGAAGATGGCAACGGCGAAGTTGTAGGCGATACCCATGGCGCTGTACCTGTTGGCTGTCGGGAACTGTGCGGGCAATGCCGAGGCGAGGTTCGCAACATAGAACGTCACGGGGAACGCGATCAGCGAAAGGCCTGCCAGCGTGGACCAGACGCCACCGATGCCGATCAGCAAGAACGCCGGGGTTGCCAGAACCACGGTGCTGATGGCGCCGATCCACAGGACCGGCCGGCGGCCGATGCGGTCGGACAGCTTGCCCGTCAGGGGAATGCAGAGACTCATGATGACCAGCACGGGGATGGTCAGCAGCGTTCCGTGGACGGGATCGTAGCCCTTGGACTCAGTGAGGTACGTCGGCATATAGGACGTCAAGGCGTAGCCGGCGGTGTTGGCAGCGGCGACAAGGACCATCGCGACGATGAGCGAGCGCCAATAGGCCTTGACGATTCCGACCGGACTCTTGGCGGCGTCCACGTCAGCTGCTGCGGCGGCCTGCCCGATGGATTCCTGGGCATCGAGCGTGGCCTGGAACTGAGGGGATTCCTCGATCTTGTTCCGGAAGTAGATGGCGATGAGGCCCAGCGGGCCGGCAACGAGGAAGGGTATGCGCCAGCCCCATTCCTCCATGGCTGTCTGGCCAAGGGTCAGCTGCAGGACAGAAACCAGCGCCGCACCCAGGGCAAAGCCGAGGTAGCTGCCCATGTCCAGGAAGCTTGCAAAGAATCCACGGCGCTTATCCGGGGCGTATTCGCTCACGAACGTGGTGGCGCCTGCGTATTCACCGCCGGTGGAGAAGCCCTGTACAAGCTTCAGGATTACCAGCAGCGCAGCGGCCCAGATGCCGATCTGGGCGTAGCCGGGCAACAGCCCGACGGCGAACGTACTGGCAGCCATAATCATCAGTGTTGCGGCGAGTACTTTTTGCCGCCCGATCTTGTCGCCGAGCCAGCCGAACACAACACCGCCGAGTGGACGGGCAATGAAGGTGGCAGCGAACGTTCCAAGCAGGAACAGCGTCTGGACGGACTTGTCGGCCTCGGGGAGGAAGACAGGTCCCATGGTGGTGATCAGGTAGCCGAATACACCGACGTCGAACCACTCCATGGTGTTACCCACGATGGTTCCGCCGAGCGCTTTTTTCAGCATGGGCTGGTTTACAACATTCACGTCGGACTCTTTGAGTCGGCGACGCGCAAGGATCTTCGGTTTACGCGCACTTGGTAGTGCGCTATTTGGTACTGCATCGTTGGGTCGGCTGGCGTTGTTCACGCCTGCTGAAGAGTCGGTCGTGCTTCGGTCTGTGGGCATTTGGGCGACTCCTATGGAGGTCATTTGCTTGCGACTTGTAGCTGCCCCGCTCTGGGCAGGCTTCCAATTTTACGCGGATTCTATGGCAAATGAGAGTTTTATACCGTAAAGTGCCTTCCTTAGAGAGGGTTTCCACCGGTTTTCAGGGATTTCTTTTGGCTGCTCTCGTCCCGTCATTACTGGGATTCGGGCGGTTCGGGCCCATCGTTACGGAATCTTTTTGTTCACGACCCCTTTTTTGCGCCATTTTTCCCCTGATTCGCGCGGAAAAGTGACAGCCGCCACGGCCGTTCGGGCACCAGTTCCGGCCGCCACTCGGCCCCATGTACAGGCCGGAAACCGGGGGTTCACAACCGAGCCTGAAACTGCCTATTGTTGATTCATGGGAACACTGATTTTTGAGTAGGCGGACGCCTGCGGCCTGGTACCACCGGCCCCGTCCATGCTGATCTCGTCAGACACACTGATTCTCCTCAGAAAGGTTCCACCAAATGACTGAAAACACTCCCAGCCAGCCCGAATCCGCGCAGGACGATGCCGAAGCCAAGGGCATCCGGGCCGGGCTGACCGAAGCGCAGCGGGCCATGCTGGCCAGCAAATCCAGGGGCGGCGACGCCGGGCTGCAGAGCGTCGGCAAGAACCACAAGCCCACCCATGTCAGCGGCAAGCAGGGCCCGGCAGAGAAGAAGGTCCGCTGGTAAATCCAGCGGCAGGACAGCACGCCAGACCTACCATTGGTAAACACTTCATTTCATTGCGGAAGGAAGAAAAAATGGCTGAAAAACATGCTGGAGCAAGGATCGAACCGGAGGTCGCGGACCATCTCGCGGCAGCCATGGACACCCCGTCCATGCCGGACCCGGCCACCCTTGCGGTGACTGCGGCGATGGCCGGCGAACACCACTGGCCGGACGGCAACGGCAAGCACCGGCACCCCAAGGAGCAGGGTTCAGACCATGGCCGGGCGGGCCATGAGGCTGCAGTCACGGCCGTGCACCGTACCGGCCGCCCGCAGATGCCGCACTCGTCCTAGGAACATCCGACCTGGCGACGCGCATCTGACCTGACGACACACAAAAGGCCTGGCGACACCTGAATTCGGGTGTCGCCAGGCCTTTTGCGTGTCCCAGGAAAATTTGCGCGTCGCCAACGCAGCGTCATTAGCCCTCCGGCACCACTTCGTCGGCGTTTTTGTCCAGCCGCCAGCCCCGCCACACTGGATGCCTGAGCTTGCCGCTGCCGGTCCATGCCCCGAAGGTCACCTCACCGACCAGCCTTGGCGTCACCCAGTGGGCGTCCGAGGCATCCTCGCGGGGAACGTCGTCGAACGGTGACGTCTTGCGCGCCAGATCGTCCACTATCTGGCGGAGTTCGTGCAGTTCGCGCATGCTGAACCCGCTGCCCACCCGGCCCACATACCGCAGCTTGTTGCCGTCAGGGATGCCCACCAGCAGCGAACCCACCGAACTCTGCCGCCCGCCCTTGCCCGGCCGCCAGCCGCCCACCACCACTTCCTGGGTCTGCTCCAGCTTGATCTTGATCCACGTCCGGGTCCGCTGCCCGCTGACGTAGCGGCTGTCGGTCCGCTTGGCCATCACGCCCTCAAGGCCGAGCTCCTGCGCGCTCTCCAGGATGTGTTCGATCCTCTCGTACAGGACCGTGGACAGCTCCACGGGACACTCCGACGGGTGATGGAACTCCTCCAGCCGCAGCCGCCGCTTCGCGAAAGGCAGCCGGCGAAGGTCCCCGCCGCCGTCGGACAGCAGGTCAAAAAGCATCAGCCGGACAGGGATTGCTGCGCGGGCCTTGGCGACGTCGGCCGGCCGGGTCAGTTTCATGCGTCCCTGGAGCAGCCCGAAATCGGGTCTGCCGGAAGGCCCGACGGCGATAATCTCACCGTCGGCGACGAACGGGCCCGCCGGCCAGCAGGTCCGGTCCGTCAGCTCGGGGTAGGTTGCGCTGACGTCAATTCCGTTGCGGCTGAAGACACGGACCCTCTCTTCGTCCGCGACCAACAGGGCACGCACGCCGTCCCACTTCAGCTCGAACTGCCAGTCGCTGCCGTGAAGGTCGGCGGCGGTCCCGGACGTTGCCATCATGGGACCGAAATCCTCGGCACGCAGTGGGGAAGGCGCGGCCGCGGCCGGGGAAACGTCCGCGGCAGGCTCAGCCCCGGAAGCGTCCGCCGCCGAATTCTCCGGCGCGTCCGCCGCGGAATCCGCCGCCGGCTCATCATCCGCCGCGTCCTCCGCCGGTTCATCCTCCGCCGGAGCCCGCCGCGGATGGAAAGTGTGGTGGTCCTTGTCCATCAGGTGGATGAGCCATTGCCCTTCGGCGTCCCTGCCCTGCCCCCTACCGGTGTGGATGAGGGCGAACTTCTTGGTGCCGCCCAGGCCGCCGCCCTCGGTGCCGGTCAGCGTGGCGATGACCTCCCGGCCGTTGATCCATTTCTCCAGTTCATACGTGCCGTGGTCCCAGATAGTGACTTCGCCGGCGCCGTACTGGCCTCTGGGAATGGTGCCTTCAAACGTGGCGTAGTCCAAAGGGTGGTCCTCGGTCTGGACCGCCAGGTGGTTCTTCCCGCCGGATTCCGGGACGCCCTTCGGCAGGGCCCACGACACCAGCACACCCTCGTGCTCCAGCCGGAAGTCGAAGTGGAGCCTGCTCGCGTGGTGCTCCTGGATCACGAAAGTATCCCCATTTCCGGAGGCGCCGGAGAACGGCTCAGGCGTCGCGTCAGGGTCCCGCATCGACCGGTACCGCTCCAGTCGGGCGTGCGCGCCGCCGTCGTCCGTCTTCGCACTGGGGTTCCCGGCGTCCCCAGCGTGCCCGGCACCGCTGCCGACGGCGGCGAACGGGTCCTTGCCCGCCTTGACCCGGCGCAGCACGGCTTTGTAGTCGAGGTGCTCGAGCTTGGGAGACCCGATCTCCTGCCAGGTCCGCGGGGCGGCCACCGTGGGCGTGAGGCGGCCGCGCAGGGAGTACGGCACGATCGTGGTCTTTGCGGCGCTGTTCTGGCTCCAGTCCACCAGCACCTTGCCTGTGCGCAGCGTCTTTTTCATGTCGCTCACGGCGAGATCCGGGTGGTCCGCTTCCAGCGCGCGGGCCAGTTCGTGCGCAAAGTCCGAGATCTGGTCGGAGGTCTGCGTTCCGTCAAGGCCCGCGTAGAGGTGGATGCCCTTGCTGCCGCTGGTCACCGGCACAGGTTCCAGGCCCACGTCCTGCAGGATGGCGCGTGCCAGCCTGGCAACCTCGGCGCATTCCTCCAGTCCGGCACCGGCGCCGGGATCGAGGTCCAGCACCAGGCGGTCCGGGTTCAGCTGCTTGCCGTGGGAGTCCACCTGCCACTGGGGGACATGGATTTCCAGCGAATTGATCTGGCCGAACCAGGTGAGCGTGGCGGGATCGTTCACCATCGGGTAGTAGATGGTCCGGTCCTTGTGCGTGATGGCGGCGCGGGGGAGCCAGCCGGGCGCTGAATCCTCCAGGTTCTTCTGGAAAAACACCTCGCCGGGCTGCCCGGCGGTGCCCACCCCGTTGACCCACCGCTTGCGGGTGGCGGGCCGGTTGGCCGCGGCGGGAATCAGGACATGGGCCACGGCGGCGTAATAGGCCAGGACATCGGCCTTGGTGGTGCCGGTCTCCGGGTAGATGATTTTGTCCAGGTTGGTGAGGGTCAGTTCCCGCCCCGCGACCCTGACGCGCTCTTTAGGGCCGGCCATGGGTCTTCACCTCCGGCCCCGCGTGATGTTCACTTGAGGGATGAGAGCCATCTGGAAAGGTGCCATCGCGTTCGGGCTGGTCAACGTGCCCGTGAAGGTCTACAGCGCCACCGAGGACCACGACATCAGCCTCCACCAGGTCCACAATGCCGACGGCGGCCGGATCCGGTACCAGCGCCGCTGCGAGGTGTGCAGCAAGATCATCGACTATTCGGACATCGACAAGGCGTTTGAGGACGAGGGCCGGACGGTGGTCCTGTCCAAGGACGAGCTCAAATCCATCCCGGCCGAGAACAGCCACGAGATCGAGGTGGTCCAGTTTGTTCCGTCGGAGCAGCTGGAACCGATGATGTTCGAGAAGAGCTATTACCTGGAGCCGGATTCCAAGTCGCCCAAGGCCTATGTCCTGCTGCGCCGGGCGCTCGAGGATACGGACCGTGTGGCCATCGTCCAGTTCGCCCTGCGCGAGAAGACACGGCTGGGGGCGCTGCGCATCAAGGACGAGGTGCTGGTGCTGCAGTCCCTGCTGTGGCCCGACGAGGTCCGGGAGGCCAGCTTCCCTGCGCTGGACACGTCCATCCGGATTTCCGCCCAGGAACGCGAAATGTCCGCGGCACTCGTGGAGTCCATGGCAGCCGATTTCGAACCCGAGCACTTCACCGATGACTACCAGGTGCAGCTCCGGAAGCTCATCGAGGCCAAGCTGGAGAAGGGCGATTCGCTCGATACCGACGAAACGTTCGGCGCGGAAGCGGGTGAGGGCGGCAACGGCGAAGTCATCGACCTGATGGAGGCGCTGAAGCGCAGCCTGGAGCGGAAGCGCGGCGGCGGGAAGCCTGCCGCCTCTGAGGATGCGGACGACGAGGACGCGGACGACGCCGGCACAGGAGAGAGTGCCGACACTTCCGGCGGGAAGGCTCCCGCCAAAGCCGGTGCCAAGTCTGCGGGGACAAGGACGACGAGTGCCAAGACGGCTGCGGCGAAGTCCTCCGAAACCAAAACCGCCGCCGCGAAGCCTGCGGCGAAGGCCACCACCACGCGGGCGCGAAAGGGTGCTTGAGGCGGTCCGCGAAAAAGCGGACCGGGAATGCGTAGGCCGCGTACACGCTGCGTTGGTGGGGATGGCAGCCGCCTAGGAGTTCCGCAGGGCGGAGATAAGCTCGCTCTTCTTTTTGGCTGAGTAGCCGGTGAGGCCTATTTCCTTGGCTTTGGCCTTGAGTTGCGGGACGGTCCAGTCGTCGTAGTCGCCGGATTTCCCGCCCTTGCGGCCCACCGCGGAGCGGCCTTTCTTGGCGGCCGCGTTCGAGATACGGGCGGCTTTCTGCTTGGACGCGCCGTCCTCGCGCAGTTCCTCGTAGAGTTCAGGATCTTTCAGGCTCGGGTTCTTTTTGCCGGGCATGTCGTCCTCCTTCACCGGGACCGGGAAATCCTGGACGCCGTAGCGCCGTAATGGCTGGTCAAGCTTCCACGCTAATTCCGGGGTCGGGGAAACACAAGGAAACCCTAAGTTTGCTTGCTTCTGTGCCGAGCCCCTAGCCCCAGACGCTTTACAGCCCGCCCCGCTGCGGCAACAATGGGTCGCATTGCAGCCCTGTGCAACAGCGTGCTGTCACTCGAAGCCTGTCAAGGAAAAAGCCTGTCAAAGGAGAGGGGCGCCACCATGAATGACAAAGCGGACGTAGACGAGGCAGACCGGGCATTGAAGCAAAAGCACCGGGCCATGTGGGCCTCGGGGGACTACCCGGCACTGGCTAGTGAGCTGGTGCAGGATCTCGGGGCCATTCTGGTTGATGCCTGCGGAATCAAGCCGAAACAGCACGTTTTGGACGTGGCTGCCGGCGCCGGCAACGCGGCCATCCCTGCGGCCATGATGGGTGCCCATGTGGTGGCCAGCGACCTCACCCCGGAGTTGTTCGACGCCGGGCGCCGGCAAGCTGCCGATCGCGGCGTTGGGCTTGAATGGGTGGAAGCCGACGCCGAGGCGCTGCCATTCGAGGACGACGCATTCGACGTGGTGACGTCCTGCCTGGGTGTGATGTTTGCGCCGCACCACCAAGCCGGTGCGGACGAAATCGTCCGGGTGTGCAAGCCCGGCGGCACCATCGGCCTGCTCAGCTGGACGCCCGAAGGCTTCATTGGAAGGATGTTTGCCACCATGAAGCCGTTCGCGCCGCCGCCTCCGCCCGGAGCCCAGCCGCCCCCGCTGTGGGGCAGCGAAGACCACGTGCGGGAACTCTTCGGCGACAGGATCACCGATATCCAGGCGAAAAAGCGCACGTTGGCCATCCGCAGTTTCCACCAGCCGGAGGACTTCCTAAGGTACTTCAAGTCCCACTACGGTCCCACCATTTCGGTCTACAAGTTCATCGGCGACGACCAGGACAAGGCACAGGCCCTGGACAAAGCCCTCACCGAACTGGCCGATTCGTTTGGCGAGGCCCACGGTGATGCCGTATGGCAAATGGAGTGGGAATATCTGCTGTTGACCGCCAAGGAGGCCCGGTAGTGCCCGGGAACCTTGTGGCCACATCCACCATCACTATTGGTGCTCCGGCGGACCGTGTCTGGAAGGTCATCACCGATCCGGCCGCCGTGAAGGAATTTATGTTCGGCGCGGACCTGGAAACGGACTGGACGGAGGGTAGCCCCATCGCGTGGCGTGGCGAGTGGGAAGGCAAACCCTACGAAGATAAGGGCAAGATCCTCGAGGTAGATCCCGGCCGCAAGCTGGTCCACACGCACTTCAGTCCGCTGGGCGGCGAAGAGGACAAGCCGGGAAACTACCACACGCTCACCTGGACCCTCGAGGACCAGGACGGTGCAACAACGCTCACGCTCTCACAGGACAACAACGCCAACGAAGACGCGGCGGAGCACTCCAAGGGCATGTGGGACATGCTCGTGGCGGACGTCAAGAAGATCGCGGAACGCCCCTAAGCAGCCCAAGTGAGTAGCAGTAAGTGTCGTTATAAGCGTCCATAACGACACTTACCGCGACCTAGTTGGGCCGGGCCTTAAGAACCAGCGGCCGCCGTCGTACCTTCCCCAAGAGAGGGGACAGGCGCGACGGCGGCCGCTGGCGTCAAGGTGTTTACTCGGCGTCGTGATCCGTTTCCAGGATCTGGACCAGGCGCTCCAGGGCGTCATCCGCGCCGGTACCTTCGGCGCGGAGCACCACAACGTCGCCGTGGGCGGCACCCAGGCTCATGAGGGACAGGATGCTCGCGGCGTCCATTGCCTCATCGACCGGCTCGCCCTGGCGGACGATGGTGATGTCCAGGTCGAACTCGCCGGCGGCCTCCGCAAAGATGGCGGCGGGGCGGGCGTGCAGGCCCACTCGGCTGGCGACGGTTGCGGTGCGTTCTGTCATTTTTGCTCCTTTGTCTTTCGGCGCCGGTTGCTTCAGCGCCGTGAATCGTTGTTGGTAAGGCGGGGTCAGACCGTTACGGGAATGGACTCCACGGTAGCAGCGGGCTTGGCGGCTGCCCAGCGCTTGAGGGCAATGACAGCCAGCGCGCTGACCACGGTTCCGGCCAGGATGGCGACGACGAACATCACCAGGTTGCCGATGGCGAAGAACACGAAGATACCGCCGTGGGGTGCCTGCGAGGTGACGCCGGTGGCCATGCAGAGAGCGCCGGTGAGGGCGCCGCCCACCATGCTGGCGGGGATGACGCGCAGCGGATCGGCCGCGGCGAACGGGATGGCGCCTTCGGAGATGAAGGATGCACCCAGCAGCCAGGCTGCCTTGCCGTTTTCGCGCTCAGCCAGGCTGAAGAGCTTCTTGTCCAGCGTGGTGGCCAGAGCCATGGCGAGCGGCGGAACCATGCCGGCAGCCATAACGGTCGCCATGATTTGCCACGGTGCCTGGTTGGTGGCGCTGCCGGCGCTCAGGCCGGCAACAGCAAACGCGTACGCAACCTTGTTGACCGGGCCCCCGAGGTCGAAGCACATCATGAGGCCGAGGATGATTCCGAGGACGACGGCGGACGCACCGGTCATGCCCGACAGCCAGGAGTTCAGCGCGGTGGTGAGGCCGGCGATGGGACCGCCGAGGACCAGGAACATCAGTCCGGAGGCAAAGATGGAAGCCAGCAGCGGGATGATCACCACGGGCATCAGGCCGCGGAGCCAGCGCGGTACCTGCCAGGTCCCGATCAGGTGCGCCATGTAGCCCGCCAGCAGACCGCCGACGATACCGCCGAGGAAGCCCGCACCCATAAAGCCTGCGACCGCGCCGGCAACAAAGCCGGGTGCGATGCCGGGACGGTCGGCGATCGCGTAGGCGATGTAACCGGCCAGTGCGGGAACCAGGAAGCCCATGGACAGGGCGCCGATCTTGAACATGACCGCGCCGAGGTAGATGGCCAGGCCGCCTTCGGGCAGGTTGCCGAAGTTGTTCTCCACCACCACCTTGTCAGCGACTGCGGTGATGTCGTAGCCGCCCAGCAGGAAGCCCAGTGCGATCAGCAGACCGCCACCGGCGACGAACGGGATCATGTAGCTGACGCCTGTGAGGAGGGCCTTCTTCAGCTTCTGGCCGATGTGCTCGCCCTTTTCCATGGCCGCGTTTTCAGCCTGCTCCTCGGCACCGAAGTGCGGCACGCGGCGTGCATGCGGATCCGTGGCTGCCGTGAGTGCTTCCTTGACCATCTTGGCGGGCTCGTCGATGCCGCGCTTGACGGGGGCGTTGATGACGGGCTTGCCGGCGAAGCGCTCCTTGCCGCGGACGTCCACGTCCACCGCGAAGATCACGGCTTCGGCGGCGGCAATGACGGCAGGGTCAAGCGGCTTCGCGCCGGAGGAACCCTGGGTCTCCACCTGCAGGTCCACGCCCATTTCCTGGGCTGCGGCTACCAGTGAGTCGGCGGCCATGTACGTGTGGGCGATGCCGGTGGGGCAGGCGGTCACGGCCACCAGGCGCCTGGGGCCCGCGGTGGTTGAGCCTGTCGAAACCGAGCCTGTCGAAACGGCAGCAGCCGCCGCCTCAGCAGCCGCGTGGGATGCCGGCTTGTCCGCCAGAGCGCCGTCCACCAGTTCCACAATCTCCTCGCGTGAAGACGCGGCACGTAGGGCGGCCGTGAAGTCCTTTTTGATCAGGGACCGGGCCAGCTTGGACAGCAGCTTCAGGTGCTCCTGGTCCGCGCCCTCGGGGGCTGCGATGAAGAAGACCAGGTCCGCCGGGCCGTCCTTGGCGCCGAAGTCCACCTTGGGGTTGAGCCGGGCCATGGCCAGCGTGGGTTCGCTGACCGCAGCAGAGCGGCAGTGCGGGATGGCAATGCCGCCGGGGATGCCGGTGGCAGTTTTCTGTTCGCGGGCGAAGGCGTCGGCGAAGAGACCTTCAACTTCTGACGCGCGGCCGGTGGCAGCTACTTTGCTGGCCAGGTGCCGGATCACGTCCTCGGGCGAGGTGCCAAGGTTCTGGTCGAGCTCGACCAGTTCGGTGGTGATGAGCTGAGTCACTGTCAATCCTTTCGAAGGGCCGTGATGGTTACGGCATCCGGGGTGGTTTGGTGGACTGCCGGGACGGTGGAACCCGGCAGGGAAGCGGCGGCGGCACCGTGTGCCACCGCCTGACGGAGGCAATCGGCCGGGGCGGCGCCCTGGCCGTGGGCGAGCAGATAGCCAGCCAGCGATGAATCGCCCGCGCCGACAGTACTGACCGCGGCGACCGGCGGATGCGTGGCCAGCCACGCGCCGTCGGCCGTTACCAGGACAGCTCCCTTGGATCCGAGAGTTGCCAGCACAGCACCCACACCGGAACGTACGACGGCGGCGGCGGCCGCTGCGGCGGCCTCCGGATCCGCTTCAAGTTCGTCGGCGGTGGACGCCGTGGCGAAGCCGGCTGCAGCAGCCAGTTCCGCCAGTTCCTCGGCGTTGGGTTTGAGGAGGTCCGGTTTCCCGGACACACCGTCCTGTGAAGTGCCATGCTGTGCCGTGCCGTCCGGCGAGGGGCCGGAGACGGCGGCGACGAGCGGGCCGCCGGAGGAGTCGACGGCGATCAGCGGGGCGCCGCCGTCGGCTGCCGCCCGCAACCGCCGCGTGACGGTGGCGTAGAAGTCGGCCGGGAATCCGGGAGGCAGGGAACCGGCCAGGACCACCCAGCTGGCGCCGCGGGCGCGTTCCAGCAGCAGGCCGATCAGGGCTTCCTGCTGGTCCTCGCTCAGTACGGGTCCGGGCTCGTTGATCTTGGTGGTCACGCCGCCCGGTTCCGTGAGTGCCACGTTGGTACGCAGCGGCTCGTCGATGGGAAGGGCCGCGAACGGCACGCCATCGTGGAGCAGCCCGGCGAGGACGGGATCATTGTCGGCGCCCGGGAGCACTGCGATCGTCTCCAGGCCGGAGGCAACCAGGGCGCGCGAGACGTTGACGCCCTTGCCGCCGGACTCCTGGCTGACCGAGACGGCGCGCTGGACCTCGCCGCGTTCCAGGGGGCCGGGCAGGGCCACCGTGCGGTCAAGGCTGGGGTTGGCCGTGAGGGTGACGATCACGCGATCACCACGTCAACGCCGGCCTCGCTCAGGGCTGCCGCCAGTTCGGGGCTGGGCTCGCTGTCTGTAATCAAGGTGTCCAGATCTTTCAGAGAGGCGAACTGGACCAGGGTTTCTGCGTCCAGCTTGGAGGAATCGGCCAGCACCACGATGCGGTGTGCCGAATGGACGAAGGCTGCCTTGACGGCGGCTTCTTCAGGATCGGGCGTGCTGAGGCCAAAGGTGGGGTGGATGCCGTTGGTGCCGATGAAGGCGATGTCCGGGCGCATCCGCTGCGCGGCCTCCACTGTTGACTGCCCCACGGCGGCCTGGGTGAGGCCGCGCACCCGGCCGCCCAGGATCTGGAGGGCGATTCCGGGAGCGCTGGACAGTTTGGCTGCAATGGGAACGGCGTGGGTGATGACCACCAGTTCGGCTCCAGTTCCGCCGGCGGAAGGTTCGACGGCGGCGCGGCGGGAGAGGAGGTCGGCCAACGCTTCGGTGGTGGAACCGGCGTCGAGCAGGATGCTGCCGGACGTGGCCTGGGGGATCAGGGCCAGGGCCGCCTGCGCGATGCGCATCTTCTGGTCCGGGCGCTGGATGGTCCGTTCGATGATGCTTTCCTCGGTGGTGCTGAAGCGGTCGGCCGCAACTGCTCCGCCGTGGACCCGCCGCACGGTGCCGGTGGTTTCGAGGGTGGCGAGGTCGCGGCGGACGGTTTCGGTGGTGATGCGGAAGCGCTCCGCCAGCATGGTCACGCTGACCCGGCCGGTGCCGGCGACTAGCTCGGCAATCTTCTGCTGGCGCTCCTCGGCGAACACGTACCCTCCATTGCGTAAAGTGCTGAATCCCAGCGGCTGTGAAGTCCAGTGACTGGCATCACATGATGTTGAATTACTTGACTTTATCTGCGTCTATGTTGGTTTGTCAATGAAAGCCACAAAAACACAGAAGCCGGGCCGGGTCTCCGCGCGGAAATGGAAAAGCCGGGCCGGACCTTTGTGGTCCGGCCCGGCGTCCGGGTGGTTTTGGAGCCTAGATACCGCCGTCGCGGCTTTCGTTGCGGGTGATGCGCTCGCCGGTGTTGGGATCAACCACCGAACGGGTTTCGCTGACCCGGCGGCTGCGGCCCGGTGAGGCCAGGATGAGGGAGGCGATCAGCCCGATCACACCAACGGCCATCAGGATGTAGCCCACCATGACCTGGTCTATGAAGGGGATCAGTCCCGGGGCGACGGCCCAGGCCAGGATGGCGCCGAGTGCAATAAGGAAGATGGAGGAACCGATTCTCATGACTTGCTCCTTGTTGTTCGAGTACATGTGGTGCCGAACTTGATAAGCATGCTGTCGTACGCTCACGCTACAGCCCGTCGGGGCGCGATTCAATGTTGAGGCCACCGGGACGCGCCAACGTCTTGGCTGTTCAGGGGTCTGCCGCTCGTTAGGCTGATCCGATGGAGACAGTAGTTTGGTCCAAGCCGGAGGCTGAACGGGACGGCACGCCGCTGCTTGTCCTGATGCATGGCTATGGCACCGATGAGTCGCGGATGGTGCGGCTGTTCGAATATCTGCCGGCCGAGTTCACTTGTGTCGCGCTGCGGGCCCCCGTGGTGATCGGCGACCACTACGGCTGGTTCCTGCTGGACTACTTCCTGGCCAACGATTTCGCGGATGTCATCGCTGCCACCAATACCGTCCAGGCGTGGATTAACTCTGTCAGGGGCCAGCACGTCAGCGTGAGTCTGTTGGGTTACTCGCAGGGAATGGCCATGGCCAGCACGCTGCTCCGGCTCCATCCCGCGGATTACAAGGCCACGGTTGGGCTTTCCGGTTTTGTGCTGGAGAACGAGCTGCTGTCCCTGACCGAATCCTTCACAGCCCCGCCGCCCTTCTTCTGGGGGCGGGACAAGGCGGACCTGGTGATCAATGAGGACGCCACGGCATACACCGGACAATGGCTGAACGAAAACACCCGGCTGACCGCCAGGACGTATCCGGGCATGGGCCACGCCATGAGCAAGACGGAGATGGTGGACGTCAGCGCCTTCCTACGCCACTACGTGCTCGGCTGAACTGCGTAATCGGTTCAAGCGCGTGATCGGTTGAACCCTGTGCCCGGCCGGGTGTGCGCCCCGTATCGCAATATGAGAAAAAACAGTTGCGCGCGAAATTTGTAAGCGCTTACACTCGTCGGTGGCCCACTCTTTGCGGGCCGTTGAAACCGTCGGAAAGGGCAGCCGGACAGATGCCATGTGCCAGGCCTCCATCCAGGCCTCCTGCCCGCCCTGCGCCGCGGTGCCTGCTCCGCCAAGTTGTCATGCCGTGCCGAGGCGCTCATGATGGAAGAAGACGTTAACAGCAGCCCATCGGCCCGCCGTGGTTTTACCGTGGCCCTAGCCGCTCCTGCTGACCCGCGGCATCGTGGCCGCCCTCTCCGTGTTTGGACCCCTCCTTGCTGCCCGCCGCTTTTCTGCCAGCTCTTCCACGTTCCGCCTGCTTGCACAGCCTCACTTACATAGCCCCTTGCTTACCTCCCTGTGACAACCCGCCCGTGACATCCTGCCTGTTGCCCGCCGTCTGAAAGGACACCGCGCATGACTGACGTTCTGAAAACCCAAAGCACTAGCTGGACCACTGCCTCCGCCATCCTGTTCGACCTCGACGGCGTGCTGACCCCCACGGCCACTGTGCACGAACAGGCGTGGAAGGAACTCTTTGAGGGCTTCCTGGCGTCCCGTCCGGATGTGCCCGGCTACCGCGAGGACGACTACTTCGATCACATCGACGGCAAGCCCAGGTTCGACGGCGTCCGGGACTTCCTGGCGTCCCGCGGCATCGTGCTGCCAGAAGGCGCGCCAAGTGACGGCACTGCCGGTCAAGATTCCACCGAGGACGCCGGGCAGGACGCCACTCAGCAGGACCTTACCCAGCAGGACGCCGCCAACGCCACCGTCCAGGGACTGGGCAACCGGAAGAACAAGGTTTTCAACGACATCGTCAGCGCCGGCGTCGTGCCGTTTGAAGGCTCGGTGCGCTTCCTGGAAGCCGCCGTGGACCGCGGACTCAAGGTCGCCGTCGTCTCCTCATCCCGGAACGCCCCGGCTGTCTTGAAGGCCGCCGGCCTGAACACGCACTTCGAAATAGTGGTTGACGGTGTGGTGGCTGCGGACGAGGGCCTGCCCGGCAAACCGAGTCCTGCCACCTACCAGTACGCCGCGGAACTGCTGGGCCTGCCCAGCGAAGATTGCGTGGTGGTTGAGGACGCCGTCTCGGGCGTCCAGGCCGGACACGCGGGACAGTTCCACTCGGTGATCGGCGTGGACCGCGGCGCCGGCCGGCAGACCCTGCTCGACGCCGGAGCCACGAGCGTGGTCAACGACCTCGACGAACTGCTCTAACAGCCATCGCCGCCTGACGCTCCCCGGCCTCAGACACGAAGCACTTCCCCGCAACGCACAACGCCAAAGGACCCCAACACCATGGCTCTTATCACCGCGGACCGTGAACGGTTCCCCAACACCCCCTGGCAGCTTGTGGAAACACGCCACCAGCCGGGCAGCGCGGGCACCCTTGAGACGCTCTTTGCCCTGGGCAACGGCCATCTGGGCATCCGCGGCGCCCACTGGGCGGCCCCGGACGCAGACCTTCCGGGCAGCTTCATCAACGGCCTCCATGAGATCTGGGACATCAAGCATGCGGAGAACGCGTTCGGCTTCGCCCGGACCGGACAGCGGATCATCTACATCCCGGATGCGAACAACTTCACGGTGATCATCGACGGCGAGAGCCTCACCCTCGCCGAATCAGCCGTGCTGGACTACCGCCGCTCCGTCGACTTCGCCACCGGCATCTACGAATGCCGGGTCACCTGGCTGTGCCGGTCCGGTGCCACGGTGACCACCACCGAACGCCGCGCCGTGGGCTTCGCCTCACGCGGCAGCCTGGGCATCTCGCTCGAAGTAGCTTCGGACCGCGAGGTTTCCGCCGATGTGACGTCCTCCGTCATCAACCGCCAGGACCAGCCTGTGGAGGACCACTCGGCGCATGACCCGCGCCGGGCAGGCCGGCACGCAGGCCGGGTCCTGCTGCCGGTAAGGACCGACGGCGGCGACGGCTCGCTCCGTCTCTCCTGGGAAGCGGCTGAATCCGGGCAGCGCGTGGGAATCGCCGTGGACCACTGGACTTCCGCCGGCCACCAGCCCTTTGAGACCGTGGCAGGCGAAGACGACAGCAGCGTCCGGTACGTCCTTGCTGTCCGCGCCGACGAGCCGTTCCGGCTCGAAAAGAGCGTCAGCTATGCCGCCGGCCGCGGCGTCCAGGACTCGGAACGGGACGCGGCGGAGGCCGCCGAAGCCGGGCTCCGGTCTGTGGAGGACATCTTCACCGAGAGCCGCGAGCATTACCGCGCGTACTGGGACACCTCGGACATCGTGGTGGGCGGCCAGCCCGAGCTCCAGCAGGCCATCCGTTGGAACCTGTTCCAGCTGGCCCAGGCCACCGCACGGGCCGACATCGCCGGCATCCCCGCCAAGGGCGTCACGGGCTCGGGTTATGAGGGGCACTACTTCTGGGACCAGGAGGTCTACCTCCTGCCCTACCTCACCTACACGAACCCCGACGGCGCCCGCCAGGTCCTGGAGTTCCGGCACGACATGCTTCCGGCCGCCAAGATCCGGGCCAAGGAACTCAGCGTGGACGGCGCACTGTTCCCGTGGCGCACCATCAACGGCCTTGAAGCCAGCGCCTATTACGCCGCCGGCACCGCGCAGTTCCACATTGCAGCCGCCATCGCCTTCGCCACCAACCGCTACCTGTGGGCCAGCGGCGACGAAACCTTCCGCGAGGGTATGGGCGCCGAACTCCTGATCGAAACCGCCCGCATGTGGGCCGCCTTGGGCTTCTTCGGCAAGGACGGGGCCTTCCACATCCACGGCGTTACCGGTCCTGACGAATACACAGCGGTTGTCAACGACAACCTCTACACCAACGTGATGGCCCGCTTTAACCTGCGTGCGGCCGCGGCGCTGGACCACCCGGAGATCGACGACGCCGAACGCGAGCTGTGGGAGCAGGCCGCCAACCGCATCCACTTGCCCTTCGACGAAGACCTGCAGGTCTACTCGCAGGACAACGACTTCATGACCCTGGAGCCGTGGGACTGGACCACCCCCCGGTCCAAGTACCCGCTGCTGCTGAACTTCCACCCGCTGGTGATCTACCGGCACCAGGTGCTGAAGCAGGCAGACACGGTGCTGGCCATGTTCCTGCAGTGGCAGGATTTCTCCGCCGAGGAGAAGCGCCGCGCGTTCGATTTCTACGACCCCATCACCACCGGCGATTCCACCCTGTCCGCCTGCGTGCAGGGGATCATGGCCGCCGAGGTGGGGCACCCCGAAGCTGCCCTTAAGCACTTCACCAACGCCGTTTTCATCGACCTGGACGACACCCACGGCAACACCATCGACGGCGTGCACATCGCCTCCGCCGGGGGAGTCTGGAGCTCGCTGGTCTCCGGCTTTGCGGGGCTCCGGGACCAGGGCCACGTGCCGTTCTTCGATCCGCGGCTTCCGGCCGAGTGGGAGGCGCTGTCCTTCCACCTGAAGATCCAGGGCCGGCTGCTGCTGGTGGAGCTCGACGCCGGCGCACTCACGCTCAGCGTCCGCAGCGGCGGACCGCTGGACGTGGATGTCCGCGGCCAGGTGCACAGCATCGGCGAAGAAGCGCTCCGGGTTGCCCTGGACCCCTTTGAAGTTCCGGAACGTACTGTCTTCCCCAGCGGGCCCCCGACGGCGAGCCTCCCCATTGTGAGGTGAGGCACCTGTGAGGTGAGGCTCCCGCCTGGGGTGACGCGCCTGACGTGACTGCGCCGTCTCTGGTGACGGGGTGCGTCAGTCTCCTGCCGCCGTCGTGCGTTCCACCAAAACTGGCCTGTCCAGCGGGTGATCCAGTTCGTCGGCGGGCATCCGGGCGGCGATCATGGCGATCACCGCCAGGACCGGGCAGACGACGCCGGCGGCAAGGAAAATTGCCCAAATGGGGAAGACCTCGGCTGCCGGTCCGGCCAGTGCCATGGAGATGGGCATCAGCGCGAGGGACACAAAGAAGTCCAGGCTGGAGACCCGTCCCAGCAGGTGGCTGGGCACCCGTCGTTGCAGCAGCGTGCCCCAGATGACCATGCCCACGCTGCCGGTTGCCCCGAACACAAACATCGCGGCGGCCAAGGTCCAGAAGCTGTCCAGGATGCCGACGGCGGCCAGTGGCAGGCTGCCCGCACCCCAGGACACCATCATGACCGTGAGGTAGCGGCGCGGCAGTTTCAGGGACGCGGTCACCAGCGAGCCGACGGCCCCGCCCACGCCCATCAC
Source organism: Arthrobacter sp. UYNi723 (assembly GCF_054057635.1). Lineage (NCBI taxonomy): Bacteria > Bacillati > Actinomycetota > Actinomycetes > Micrococcales > Micrococcaceae > Arthrobacter > Arthrobacter sp. UYNi723. Next base: position 115,250 of record NZ_JBSRZM010000007.1, on the reverse strand, counting down.
GGCGAGCAGGAAGCCGAACATGCTCGAGTCGCCGCCCAGCTGGTCGCGGACCACAAACGGCATCAGCACTTCGATGGGGCCAATCAGGAACAGCACCGATACGTAGGCACAAAGCAAGGTCCACAGCAGCCACGGCGTGCGGATGGTGTAGCTGATGCCCTCGCGGAGGTCATGGAAGAAGGACGTTTTCGCGGCGCCCGTTGCCCCGGCGTCTGCGTCTGCCCCGGCGCCCGTTGTCTCGGCGCCTCCGCGGTCAGCCCGGCCGTGAGCACCGTTCGCTGGCGCCTCCAGGGCATGGCGCCCCAGGAAATTCAGGACGATGAACGCCAGCAGGTGGCAGGTGGCCACTCCGGTCACGGCGTGCGACGGCGAGAGCGCCGCCACCACCACGCCCGCGACGGCGGGTCCGGCCGCCTGCTGGAGGATGGGCCGCATGGTCCCCTCCATGCCATTCGCGGCCAGCAGGTCTTCGGGCGGAAGAATCCGCGGCAGGATCGCTGAGTAGGCGGGGAAGAAGAACGCGGCGCCCACGCCCAGGACAAAGCTGCCCACGGCGAGGTGCCACAGCTGCAGCCACCCTGCCACGGCCAGCCCGCTGATCGCCGCGATAACGGCGAGGTTGACGCCTTCGACGGCAATGATGAGGAGCCGCTGCGGCACGCGGTCAGCGGCGATACCGCCCGCGAGGACAAACGCCACCAGGCCGATGCTGCCGGCAGTGGCCACCAGGGACAGTTCCAGCGGGCCGCCGCCGAGGTGGATCACCTGGTAGACCATGGCGACAGCCCACATTCCCGATCCGAAAATGGAGATGGCCAGCGCCGCTATGAGGACCCGGTACTCGCGGTGCGCAAAGGGCCGCAGGGCTTGGAGTGTGGGCATAGGGCAAGTCTAGGCTCGGCCGGTTTTGGCGGAACTCAACGGCGCGGGTCGGTTGGGGCCGGGACCGCTTAGTCTTAAGCACCCTTAGTGTTAAGGCAGAGCCGCAGCCAACACTGCCGGCGGACACATGCAGTACAGAAGCAGAGGTGACCATGGCCAAGCGCAGCAATCCCGCAGTACGTATCGCACAGGAGACCGCCCACAACGCGGTATTCGACGCCGACGGCAAGCCGAAACCCGGAGTCCACAACATGCTCCTCCGGGCAGTCGAAATCCAGCGGCCGCTGGTGCTCGCCTACGTCCGGCGGCTGCAACGCAAACACCCGCGCGCCAGCGCCGCCAGGCTCGCGGAGATCCTGGAACGCGACTACCTGCGGGCGGTGACCGGCGGCGGTGCGATCGTCGGGGCAACTGCCGTTGTGCCCGGCGTCGGAACTGTGGCCTCCCTGGGCCTCTCCGCCGTGGCTACAGTTGGCTTCCTCGAGGCCACGGCGCTCTATGCCACTTCGCTGGCGGAACTTCATGGCATCCGGCTGACCAACCCGGAAAAGGCCAGCACCATGGTCATGGCCATCATGCTGGGCGAAGAAGGCACTGCCCTGCTGGGAACGCTGAGCGGCCAGGCCATGGGCAAGGGAGCCAGCGCCACCCAGGCATGGGGCAACGTGCTGACCAAGTCCATGCCGTCGGGCTTCGGTGCCATTCGGAACAAGATCCAGAAGGCCTTCCTCAAGAACCTGCTCAAACGCCAGGGCACGGCGCTGCTTGGCCGGGCGCTTCCGTTCGGCATCGGCGCGGTGGTGGGCGGTGCCGGTAACCTCATAATGGGCCGCGCCGTGGTGGCTAACGCCAAGGAAGCCTTTGGCCCCATGCCGGACACCATCCCGGGGGAGCTCAGGGCCGTGGCGGCGGAACCGGAAAAACTTACTCTGGAAGGCAACAACCTTGGATCTTAACGCTGACCTCGGCGAATCGTTCGGCTCGTGGAACATGGGGGACGACGCCGCCATGTTCCGGCTGGTGACCAGCGCGAACGTGGCCTGCGGCTTCCACGCTGGGGATCCCGTCACCATGCTGGACAGCTGCCGCGCCGCCTTCGAACTTGATGTGACGGTTGGTGCGCACGTGGGGTACCGGGACCTGGCCGGCTTCGGCCGCCGGTCCCTGGACATGTCCTTCGATGAGCTGTTCGGTGACGTCCTTTACCAGCTGGGCGCGCTCGACGGCGTGGCGCACGCTGTCGGTGCCTCCGTTGACTACGTCAAACCCCACGGCGCCCTTTACAACCGCCTCGTCCACGACGCCGAGCAGGCGTCCGCCCTGGTTGCCGCCATCCAAGCCTACGACCCCGGCCTGCCGATCCTGGGACTGCCGGGCTCACAGCTGCTGCTCCAGGCCAAGGAAGCCGGCCACCCCGTCTTTGTGGAGGCCTTTGTGGACCGCGCCTACCAGGCCGACGGGACCTTGGTGCCGCGCTCCCAGCCGGGTGCTGTCCTGCACGACGTCGACTCGATCGTTGAGCGCGCAGTGCGGCTCGCGACGAAGGGCGAAGTTGTCGCCGTCGACGGCACGGTGGTTCAGGTCAGGCCCGACTCCCTGTGCATCCACGGCGACACCCCCGGGGCCGTGGAGATGGCCGCCGGTGTTCGCGCCGGGCTCGATGCGGCCGGCGTTCAGCTGGAGTCCTTCGCGTAGCAGCCAGCACCTAACGGCGCGAGACGGGAAGGCGCGGCTAACCGAAGACCAGGTGCGCCGCGCTGAAGATGACCAGCCCGGCCAGTGAGCCCACCACCGTGCCGTTGATCCGGATGAACTGCAGGTCCTTGCCCACCTGGAGTTCGATCTTCTGCGACGTTTCCTCGGCATCCCAGCGGGCCACGGTATCGGTGATCACTGCGGCGATGTCGGAGCGGTAGGTCCGCACCAGGTAACCGGCGGCGTCGCCGATCCAGGCGTTGACCTTGCCGGCCAGCTCGGCGTCGTTCACCAGGCGTGAGCCGAAATCGCGCACGGCCGCCTTGAACCGAACCGTCAGTTCACTCTCCGGATCGTCCACCGCAGACAACAGGGCGCCCTTCACGGTTCCCCAGGTGCGGGAGGCCAATTCGCGGACCTCTGGATCTCCCAGAACCTGTGCCTTGATGTCCTCGGCCCGGGCGATCATCGCGGGATCGTGCTGAAGGTCCTGCGCAAGGTCGTTCAGGTATTTGTCGATCTGCTGCCGGACCTGGTGGTTCGGATCGGACTGGACGGCGCGCGTGAACTTGAGGATCTCCACGTACACCTTGTCGCCCACCAGCCCGTCCACAAACTGCGGGACCCAGGTGGGGGAGCGGTCCGAGACCAGCCGGCTGACGGTTTCGTGGTTGTCGTCCACCCAGTCCGCGGCGCGGTCCACCAGCAGGTCCACCAGCTTGTGGTGGTGCCCGTCGGCAAAAATCCGCTCCGCCATCCTGCCTACGGGCGGTCCCCACGGCGGAGCCAGCAGGTGCTTACGCACCATTCCCTCGATGACCGCCTGGACGTCGTCGTCGTTCAACACCTTGAACGCACCGCGGATGACGGCGGCACCCTCCTTCGCCACCCGCTCGGCGCCACCCGGCCCGGCAAGCCATTGGCCGGCCTTCCGGGCGACGTTCACACTGGCCAGCTTGTCCTGGACCACCTGCTCGGACAGAAAGTTGGTCTCCACAAATTCACCCAGCGACGCCCCGATCTGGTCCTTGCGGCGCGGGATAATGGCGGTGTGCGGGATCTTGATTCCCATGGGGTACTTGAACAGCGCGGTGACGGCGAACCAGTCGGCCAGCGCGCCCACCATGCCGCCCTCAGCCGCGGCGCGGACGTACTGCAGCCACGGATACTCCTTCTGCAGCGCGAACGCGAACACAAAAATGATGGCCATGGCAATGAGGAGTCCCAGCGCCAGAAGCTTCATTTTCCGCAGCGCTGCCGCCTTTTCGGCGTCCCCTGCGCTGAGTTGATGACCGACGACGGCGGCGCCCGCCTGGGGGGGCCGCGGCGCTGGACCTGCGGGCCGGGGCGGGTCCTGGCGGGTAGTTGGCTGAGAGTTCACCTGCATGTGCCCAGCCTAGCCCCGCTCCGCCGGGCCGCGTCCGCTAGCGTGTCCTCATGACATTCGAGGAGTCTGAGCCGGAACGGCCACTGGTGTTTGCCCACCGGGGCGCCAGCGCGGCATTTGCCGAGCACACGCGCGCCGCTTACCTGCAGGCGATAGCCGACGGCGCAGACGGGGTTGAGTGCGATGTCCACCTCACCCGGGACCAGCACGCCGTCCTGCTCCATGACGCCAGCCTGGACCGGACTTCGGACGGAACCGGGCCCGTTGCGGACCGAACGCTGGCGGAGTTGCGGCAGCTGGACTTTTCGTCCTGGAAGGGCGCCAGGATTCCGGAGGAGTACGGCGCCCGGACTGAGCAGTTCCTCACCCTGCCGGAACTCCTAAAAATCCTGCGCGGCGTTGGCCGGCCCATCGGTCTGGCCATCGAGCTCAAGCACCCCAGTCCCTACCAGCTGAAACTGGAAGACCGTGTGCTGGACGTGCTCCGGGCAGAAGGCTGGGACGCCGGAACTTCGACGGTGAACAACGTCCGGGTGACGTTCATGAGTTTCAGCCCGGACTCGGTGAAGCATCTGCTCCGGAGCGTGCCCGCCGAATTCATCTGCCAGTTGGTAGACGACATCGACGTCGACGAACTCCGCGACGAACTGAGCCTGGGCCCCTTGGCTGGCGGCGCAATCGCCAATTTGATGAAGGCGGCGCAGCTGGAAGGCGAGCGCATCCTGGACGAGTGCGAGGTGGGACTCGCGGGGCCGGGAATCATGTACGTCCGCGAGCACGCCCGGACCGTTCAGCGCTGGCTGGAATCCGGCCGCCGCTTCCGCGTGTGGACTGTGGATTCGGAGCGGGATGTGGCGCTCTGCCAGGGGCTGGGGATCCACGAAATCACCACCAACAAACCTGCCAGTGTGCTGGCGCAGCTCCAACCGAGCGGGCAACAGGTCCAACTGCCCTCCTGAGCCGGAGCTGGTTAGCCGGTGTTGTCTAAGCTTCTGCTGTTTAGCCGCCGGGGCGGCGCTGTGATTGAGTGGACTCATGCCTTTTCGCTGGTCCGCCTGGGCCACCCAAACTGTCTCCGCGGCGGCCATGAGCGCGCTGCTGATGACCAGCGCCATGAAGCACTTCCGCGAGCCGCGGTTCTTCGAACAGGTGGTCCCTGATTACCTTTGCCGCGAGGCTCCAGGTGCTGTTGGCGAGTCGCCGGAGGGGAGTGAAGCACCAGCGCACGACGGCGGTAGGCGGCCCCTGGCGGTGATGTCACGCGAGGAATGGATTGCGGTGAGCGGACTGCTGGAGGCGGGTGCCGCCGTCGGCCTCCTGATCCCGGTGACGCGGCGGGCAACAGCCACCGCCGTGACGGCATTGTTCACGGTCTTCCTGGCCGGGCACGTGGACGCCCTTCGCCGCGCCCACGGCCCCACGGGCTCCACAACTCAGCGCAAAGTGCACACTGTCCGGCTGCCGCTTCAGCTGCCGTTGATCCTGTGGGCCTGGAGCCTGCGGAAACCGGGACGACGGCGATGAAGCTGCTAGCCTCCCCGGCCGTGCGGGTGGGAATCTCGATCAGCGTTGCAACGGGGCTTTACGGGATTTCCTTTGGCGCGCTGTCCGTCACCTCCGGACTTGATTTCTGGCAGACCATGGCGCTCAGCCTGCTGCTCTTCAGCGGCGGTTCCCAGTTCGCGTTCATCGGTGTGGTGGCGGGCGGAGGATCCGGTATTGCCGCCATGAGCGCAGCCACGTTGTTGGGCATGCGGAACGGCATCTACGGCATGCAGCTCAACGCCCTCCTGCATCCGACGGGCTGGCGGAAGTATGTTGCCGCGCAAGTCACCATCGACGAGTCGACGGCTACCAGCAGCGGGCAGACTGATCCTGATGAGCAACGCCGTGGTTTCTGGACGGCCGGCATCGGCATCTACATTCTCTGGAACCTGTTCACCGCCGTGGGTGCCCTCGCCGGAAGCGGGTTGGGCGATCCGAAACAGTGGGGCCTGGACGGTGCCGCCGTGGCCGCATTCCTGGCCCTGCTGTGGCCTCGGCTCAAGGGCCGGGAACCGGCGGCGATTGCGGTGGTGTGCGCCTTGGCCACGGTAGTAGCCGTACCGTTCGTTCCCGCGGGCGTGCCCATCCTGATCGCCGCCGTGGTCGCTGCGCTGATCGGCTGGTTCAGCCACGGACGCAGTGACGAAGGCTTGGAACCGGACGTGGATCCCTACGACGAGCACCACGGGCGCCGGGACAGAAACCGGGACACCCAACTGGCCGCACGTCGGGACAAGCATGGGGACGGCAACGGTCAGACGGGGCAGGCGGGCACATGAATCTCTGGATCTGGTTGTTGCTGGCGTGCGTCCTTGCCTACGCGTGGAAGCTGGTGGGCTATTTCGTCCCGGCTAAGCTGCTGAAGGACCCCCGGATGTCGCGTATTGCCGGCACCATGACCATCGGACTGCTGGCATCCCTGACCATTGTCAACACCGTGGCGTCCGGTCAGACGCTGGCCGCCGACGCGCGGCTGGGAGCCCTCGCCGCTGCAGCCCTCGCTTTGGCTTTCCGTGCGCCCTTCCTCGTGGTGGTTGTGGTGGGTGCCGGTGCTGCAGCCCTGCTGCGGCTGATCGGATGGAACTGACTGTCCATCGGATGAAACCGGCACCAAAACACTGGTGGTGCGGCTTACCTGCGTTGTAGCATAAGGCTGGCTATGCAGTTGGCCGTGGACTCTCGTGAGAGCGCTGACCATGGAAATAAGACTGCACCCAGCCGGTGCAAGACCCGGCAAGACTCGCCGTCCAGTACCTGGTGGTTGGCGCGCTGGGCTGCCCGTGAAGCGCTTTTTTACCCGGTTCCGGTCCTTGGCCGACCTGCCGCCAGAGGATTTGGATTTACTTTCCGAGCGTATAAGACTGGCCTTGGATCTCAGCCAGGAAACGAATATGACCGCCCTGCACGCGGCGGTTCGGGCCGAACTCCGAAACCGGGAAACGGAACCGGACGATTGATGGCCGGCCGGTGTATCGGCGTGAGGCGGTCGCTATGGCCTAAAGGAGTCACTTAGATGAACGAACAGCCAGAGCCCAACACCCCGGATCCCGATAGCGGAACCGACAACCCCCAGGCTTCGGACCCGAAGCCGCGGCCGGTGCACGACACCAGTGTCTCCGAATCGACGCGGGAACTGCGGGATACTTCCCGGCGCCGCCGCGACGCGGAGGAGAAGCTGCAGCAGCACCTGTTGGAGGCCAAGGAGCACGTGCCCCATCACTACGATCATGAGCCTCACAGGCACGGCCAGGAGCCTCCCGCGGCGGAGGAGAAAGGCAGCGCCGGGCCGCAGAAGAACACGCCCGAAAATAACCCCGGGGGCGACGCCAGCTGATTGGGTTCAGCGTCAGTCCGGCACCGCCACCCTCGTGGTCCGGGACGCAGGACGGTCAGGCGGATTGCTCATCCTCTGGCGTTCCGGTCCGACGGGCGCTTTCTTCGACGGCCAGCTCGTACCACGCTTGCGCACCGAACACCGGGGTGGGAGTGTCGAGGTTTTGGTAGAGGGCGTCCAGCAGATTGGCCAGTTCCTCCGCTGCCAGCGAAGGAAGGATCTTCACCGGGCCACGGGGGTCGTGGATGAGCCGGGACAAGTGCGTCTGGTTCATCGGCGGACGATCGCGTTGGAATGGCTGCGCTGGACGTATTTCATGATGCTCCTCTGAAGATTCAGAGGCTGGCTGCGTAACCTTACCTGAGTCTAATCCAACGTTTGGACACCAACAATGGGTCGCTCGCGGCTGTGCCGGCGCTTGCTCGGGCGGCGGGTGTCAGGTGAACTGTGGACCCTGTAGCTGCGGGGCGGGCAGCGGCACATGCGTGGGCAACGGGCGTTGGGGCCGTTCAATGCGGATTGCGTCCTCGATCAGTGCCAGCGGGCGGCGCCAGGCGTCGGAACCGGGCTCCATGGTGTCCACGACGCCGATCAGCATGGCGAGCAGGCGGAACATGTCAGTCATGGAAATATCCGAACGCAGGGTGCCTTGACCCTGGCCGCGGCCAAGCAGGACGCTCATGGAATCCATCAGCGAGCCGGTGATGCCGGTGAGGAGTTCGCGGCGTCCCGCAACGGCGCCCAGCAGGTTGGCATCAGCGCTGGCCGCGGCCATGATGGCCTCGAGGACGCGCAGCAGTCCCGCAGTTGCGTCGATGTCCGCCAACGCGTCCGCCATGACAGGGTCCACCGACTCCCGGAGCTGCCGGTTGAGGGCGGCCAGGACCAGCTCCTCCTTGTCGGCGAAGTTCCGGAACAGGGTGGCCGGGCCAACGCCTGCCGTCAGTGCGATGGTCTGGAGGGGAACCTCCGGCCCATGCTCGCGGAAGCACTGGCGCGCGGCCAGGATGATCTTGTCCACGTTCCGGGCAGCGTCTGCGCGTAGTGGCTTGCGGACGACAGCAATGCTCATTCGTTCAGGTTAGCAATGCCGCAGGCAGCCATCATGGTTACCGGAGGGTAGCCATCTATATGACGCTTCGCCAGCCTCGCGAGATCCGTTTCAGGGTTGGCTGCATGACAGACTTGCCCAATGTTGCTTGCATTTTCAGTCGCCCCGTCCGGTACGCCCGCCGGAGGATCCCGGCCCACTGACGCTTCAGTGCACGACGCCGTTGCGGCCGCCGTGCGGATCGTCCGGGAGTCGGGCCTGCCCAACCGGACGGACTCAATGTTCACCACCATCGAGGGCGAATGGGACGAGGTGTTCGACGTGGTTAAGCGCGCCACCGAGGCCGTGGGCAAGTTTGGCAGCCGCGTCTCATTGGTCATCAAGGCAGACATCCGGCCCGGCTATGAGGGCGAGCTCAGCGCCAAGGTGGACCGCCTCGAAGAGGCACTCTCAGACGGTTCCTAGGCCGTCACGCCAGGCAATCTATTGGCGCCGGCCGGTCGCCGCGGGCCCCGCCAATCCAAGGATGTGACGTCTCGGTGGGGCCAAAAGCCTGCTCCGCGTGACGCCCGCATTTACGTTCCCAGGCCCGTTCCGGGGACGTGTCCTAGACCGTCGGGCGCCTGCGTGCCAGACTGTGGCCATGTTTGAGCACAAGACCCAGCCAGGGTGGGTGGCCGTGGAAGACTTTCTCACAACTACAGTGGTGCATCCGGACGCTGCGCTCAAGCAGGCGGTGCGCTCCGCCGTTGACGCCGGGATGCCACCCATTGAAGTGACGCCCAGCGCCGGCAAACTGCTCAAGCTCCTGATCCAGGTGTCCGGAACCCGGCGTGTGCTGGAGATCGGTACGCTGGCCGGGTTCAGCACCATCTGGATGGCCCAGGGACTTCCCGACGGCGGCCGACTGGTGACGTGCGAATACCTCGCCAAACATGCGGACGTCGCCAAGGCGAATGTGGAGGCGGCGGGGCTGGCGGACAAAGTGGAGGTCCGCGTGGGCGCTGCCCTGGACACGTTGGCCGCGCTGGAGGCTGAGGGCCAGGAGCCGTTCGATTTTGTGTTCATCGACGCGGACAAGGAAAACGACGCCGCGTACCTCGAGTGGGCCGTGCGGTTGGGTAGGCCGGGAACCGTGGTGGTCCTGGATAACGCCGTCTGGGAGGGCGCGGTGCTGGATCCTTCCATGGACCAGATCAACGCCCCCGGGATCATCAGCGCCCTGGAACTGCTGGGCCAGCATCCTCAGCTCGACGCCACCGTGATCCAGACTGTCGGGTCCAAAGGCTGGGACGGGTTCGCGCTGGCACGCGTCCGCTGAGCGCACAGCGCCCCCGGCCATTCGTTAATTGCTAAGTATGCTTAGAATGATGTCCGGCCAATGCTCCGTCCCGAGCCGCCTGCACTGGAGGAACACGATGAAAGCGTCACCCACCCTTGCCAGCAACCTTCAGATGGTCCTCACGGACCTGATTGAACTCCACCTCCAGGCCAAACAGGCCCACTGGAACCTCGTGGGCACCAACTTCCGAGACCTTCACCTGCAGCTGGACGAGATCATCGCCAGTGTCCGGCTGTTTGCCGACCAGACGGCGGAGCGGATGCGGGCACTGCATGCCTTGCCCGACGGGCGGAGCCAGACCGTAGCCGCAGACACACGCCTTGATGAGCTCACCGGCGGGCTGATTTCCACGAAGGACGCCGTCAAACTGGTCACGGCCAGGCTGGAGCGGACGGTGAAGACCATGCGGGACGTCCACGATGAGGTGGACGAAGAGGATCCCACCAGCGCCGACTTGCTGCATGCCGGCATCGAACGCCTGGAACAGCTGGCGTGGATGGTCAACGCGGAAACCATGACGCCGTCCGCCGCCGTCACGGAACCGGCGGCAAAGTAGGTCGGGCCGGAGAAACGCCAGAATGTCTGCATCGTCCCACCGGCCTGTCCGCATGGTCTCAACTCAATCGGAACTGGCTTGGACAGTTCCCCTGCTCGACTCCGTGGCCTCCGCGGCAGGCGACGTCCCCGCGCTGCTGTCTTTGGCCCGGGATGCGGGAGGCAACTGGCCGCAGCCAGGGGGCGGGCATACTGCCCATCTCTGGGAGCTGCTCGCTTCCGTATCCGCCGTGGACGTTGCCGCCGGCCGTGTTTTTGAACCGCATTTGGATGCCCAAGCGATCCTTGCCCAGGCAGGGAACTATCGGGCGGGCCACGATCCGGCCGACCGCGCGGGGGCATGGGGAGTGTTTGCCGCCGAAGGCCCGGGGCTTCGCCTCGAGGCCAAGACCGGCGACGCCGGAATTCTCTTACGCGGGTCCAAGCCGTGGTGTTCACTGGCGGCGCTCCTGGACCGGGCCGTTATCACTGCCCACACAGAAACCGGCGGACGAGCCGCCTTTGCTGTGGACCTCCGGCATCCGGGCGTGACGTGTGACGAGCCGGTATGGGTGGCCCGCGGGCTGCGGGAGATTCCCAGCGGTACGGTCCATTTCAGCCAAGTGCCCGCACAGCAGCTGGGCAGCGACGGCTGGTATTTCAGCCGGCCCGGTTTTGCCTGGGGTGGCATGGGGGTAGCTGCCTGTTGGCTCGGGGGCGCCGTGGGCGTGGCGCGGGATTACAAAGATTCCTTGGCCGCCGCCGCCCGGTCCGGCCGCGAACCTGACCAGATTGCCCTGGCTGCCCTGGGCGAAACAGACAGGATCCTCACCGCCGCGCTCCAGGACCTGGCGCGAACGGCAACTGTTATTGACGACGGCGGCCTGTCTACCGGGGAAGATGCACCGGAGACCGGAGGCCGCAGCCCGGAAGCCAGGGAAGACCCCCGGAAGGCAGGGGCGCACACGGGGGCGGACCGGAGCGCGTGGAGCGAAGCGTTACGTGTACGTGGAACCGTAGCGGCCGCCGTCGAACGCGTCCTGTCCCTGGTCAGCCGGAACCGGGGACCGGCGCCGCTGGCATTCGACGAACCGTATGCCAAGCGCATGGCGGACCTGGCGCTGTACGTGCGCCAGCACCATGCCATGCGGGACGATGCGCAGCTGGGAAAACTGACGCTGAAGGGGGAACATTTGTGGTGACTTTCTCGCACACGGACCAGGGGACTGCCGAGGCTCGTTGGGCGGCGAGCGGGCTCGCCGCGATAGCGGAGTTGCCGTTGGGGCAGAATGAATTGGCTGCCATGCGGTTCGTGGTGCTGGCTGCACACCCTGACGACGAGACCCTGGGCGCCGGGGGCCTGCTGGCGCTGCTGCACTCGCTGGGCGCCGACGTCGAGGTGCTGCTGTGCACGGCGGGGGAGGGTTCGCACCCGGACTCGGCGACAACCACGCCTGAACAGCTCGCCGCCGTCCGGCTTGAGGAGTTTGCGGCGGCGATGCGAGTCCTGGGGCTGGCCGGACGCTGGCGCTTCCTCGGGTTGCCGGACAGGGGCCTGCAAGAACTGGCGCCGGAAATCGCCGGCCGGCTGCGCGAGGCCATTGGCCGACTCGCCGGCCCACCGCAGCAGCTGGCAATTGTGGCCCCTTACCGGGATGACGGGCACGCGGACCACAACGCCCTCGGCGCGGTGGCCGCGGACGTCGCCGGCGAAGGTGGGCACGGCCTGCTGGAGTATCCCATCTGGTACTGGCTGTGGGCCTCCCCGGAGGACCCTGCCTGGCGGTCCTGGGCGCGCGTTCCGCTACGTACTGAACAGCAGGCGGCGAAGAGATCCGCCATGGACTCACACACGAGCCAGATGCGTCCGCTGTCGGGGCTGGCCGGAGACGAAGTGCTCCTCGGCGAGGGGCTGCTGCAACATTTCAGGCGCTCTTTTGAGACATTCGCCTGGACGCCGCCCGGGGCCCACCTGGTCCAATCCCCTCCCCATTCCAGCGCGGACGCGCAACGGATCTTCGACGCCGTGCACGCGAAGTCCGATGACCCCTGGGCGTACACCACCAGCTGGTACGAGCGGCGCAAGCGCACCCTCACCCTCGCCGCGCTGCCCCAGGAGACCTACCTTTCTGGCCTGGAAATCGGCTGCTCCATCGGAACATTGACCGCCGAACTGGCCACCAGATGCACCAGCCTGCTTGCCGTGGATGCCAGCGGTACCGCGATTGAGCTTGCGGCCCGCCGTCTCGCGCCGTTTCCCGGCGTCTGCACGCGGCAGTTGACGCTCCCTGCCGACTGGCCCGGGGGCCGCTTCGACCTCGTGGTGGTCTCGGAGGTGGGCTACTACCTGTCGGCGGCAGAGTTTGACCTGCTCCTGCAGCGGATCCAGGAATCGATGGCGCCGGGCGGCACGCTGCTGCTGTGCCACTGGCGGCACCCGGTTTCCGGATGGGAGCTCGACGGCGACTCGGTCCACGCGCTGGCCCGGAACCGGCTGCGGTGGCCCACCGCCGGTCTGTACCAGGAACGCGATTTTGTGCTGGAAACGCTCGTAGCTCCCGCCGATGCCGGCGATCCCGGACCTCCGGTGTCCTGAGGTGGGCGGGATCGAGCAGGTTGCCGCGGTCATTCCGGTCCATAACGAGGAACCGCACCTGGCACGTGCGCTGGCAGCGCTCAGTAGCGCAGCTGATGCGCTGCAGCATAGCCAACCGGACATCGACGTCGCCATCGTGGTGGTTTTGGACGCCTGCACGGACGGCTCGGGCTCCGTGGCGGCGCGGTTTGCAGCGGCGGATCGCCGCATCACCCTGCTGCCGGTCGCGTTCCGCAGCGTGGGGAGGAGCCGGCGGGCAGGGATCAACCTGCTCCTCGCAGGACGCTGGCCGGACCGTGCGCGGGCGGGCCGCGTGCTGGCCACCGAACGGGTGTGGCTGGCCAATACAGACGCCGATTCCTGGGTACCGGAAAACTGGCTCCTCCGTCAGGTGGAACTGGCTGACCGCGGCGCCGATGCGGTCTTGGGAACGGTGGAACCGGATCCGGCGGGGATGGACGGCGAACTCCTGCGGCGCTGGCACGTCCGGCATCCGCTGGGGGAGGACCATCCCCATGTGTACGGTGCGAATTTTGGGGTACGGGCCTCGGCCTACATTCGTGCTGGTGGCTTTCCCCGCCAGCGCTCGCATGAGGACCGGGCACTGGCGGCACAGCTACGCCGCCACGGGTACCGCATTACTTCCACGGACGCGGTCCGGGTTGTGACCTCCGGGCGGACCGAGGCCCGGGCGCCGCAGGGATTCGGCGCGTATCTGCTGTCCCTTGGCATGGAATCCGCCGTGGCGTTCGAACGCTGAGGAAGCAGGAACGGTGGAACCACATGGACGCTGCGCAGCAAACACAATGAGGGGGCCGACGACGACTGGGGGGACTGGCCTCGGTCTCAGAAGAGGCCACCTCGCCGCCGACCCCGCCTGACACCCGGGACGTCACGGCCCCGGGAAACCTGAAAGAATCTGCTGGTATTGATTTTCCTCCAAGTGGGGTGCCCTGCCTAGTCCCGCGTGGCGGTGTCCCGTTCCGACTGCTCAGCGCCGTTCCGGTGGCGCTCACGCAGCTCGCGGCCGCGCCGGATGTCGTCCTCTTCCTGCTCTTGCATCTTCTCGCTCCTCTTGGTGTCCCGCGGCGGCAGTTGGATGGTCTCCTCGGCCTCGATTCCGGCCTGGAGCTGCCGTCCCCGCTCCATCTCGGCGTCGAACTCTGCCCCGAACAGCAGCGACATGTTCAGGATCCACAGCCAGAGCAGCATAACGATCACACCGCCGAGCGCACCGTACGTTTTGTTGTAATTGCCGAAGTTGGCCACATAGACAGCGAAGCCGAGCGAGGCCAGCAGGAACACCACCAAGGCGATAAACGAGCCGATGCTCATCCACCGGAACCTGGGCTGCCTCACGTTCGGCGTGGCGTAGTAAAGCACGGCGATGATAGCCATGACCAGGGCCACGATCACGGGCCATTTCGCGATGTTCCAGACAGTGAGGAACGCGTCGCTGAGCCCGATGGCCCCGCCGACTGCCTCCGAGACCGGTCCACTCAGCACCAGCATGCCGGCAAGGACGGCCACCGTGACCACTGCCAGCAACGTCACGGCCAGCATGGTCCCGCGCAGCTTCAGGAAGGGGCGGCCCTCATCCACTTCGTAGATGCGGTTCATGGCCCGGCCGAACGCTCCGACGTAACCGGACGCTGACCACAGCGCGGTTGCGAGGCCGATGAACAGTGTCAGCCCGGCGGCAGGCGCGGCGGCCAGCTCCTGCACGGGCCCGCTGACGGTGTTCACCGTGTCCGCAGGCGCGATGCCCCGGACGATTTCGAGCAGGGCCGAGGTGGTCTTTTCCGCATCGCCGAAAAGGCCGACCAGCGAAACCAGTGCCAGCAACGCCGGGAAAAGTGAAAGCACGGCGTAGTAGGTCAGGGCTGCCGCCAGGTCGGGGCATTGGTCCTTGCTGAATTCCCTGAACGTCTTTTTGGCGATGTACTGCCACGACGGTTTGGTGACGTCGGTGGGGCTGTCCGGTTTCCGGGAATCATCGGGTGCCGGAGCACTGCCCGCTTTGGCGGTGCTGGTTTCGGGTGAGTCATGAGCGGCCATGGGGTGTCCTCCCGGGGTTGGAAAAAGGAGCGGGCCGGTTCCGCCGGGGGAGGCGGAACCGGCCTGTCTGTGCGCTGTACTCGTAAGGTTTTGGCGCCCTCAGGGGCTGTCGCCGTTACGTGTTCTGCACATTCTCCCTCGCGTCCGCGGCACGGTCTTTGACGTCCTCTGCCGCAACCTGGCCTTCTGTCTTGACGTGCTCGGCGGCGTCGGCTGCTGTGGCCTTGACGTTCTCCATGGCTTCCCGCACCGGTTCCTTCAAGCCCTCAGCGATCTCCTTAGCGGCCTCGGTCAGCTCGGTGGTCAACGGTTCGGCGGCGGACTTGAGGGCATCCGCTGCTTCGCGTTCCTTCTCGCTCGCCGGGATCAGTGATGACAAAAGCAGGCCGGCGCCGAACGCGATGAGCCCAGCAGCAAGCGGGTTGCCCTGCGTCTTGGCCTTCACCTGGTGCGGAGCGTCACCAATGGCAGCACCCGCTTCGCTGAGGGCGTTGCCTGCACTGTCGGTGCGGGCGTGGGCGCCACCGTGCACGCGGCTGGTGACGTCGTCGGCTGTTCCCATGACTTTCTCCTTCACTCCGAACACGGCGTCCTTGACCTTGTCTGTCTGACGATGGACGATGTTCGACGGCGTCACTTTGTCTGCCACCGCGTCCACGTTCGAGCCCAGGCGGGCACGGGTTGCCTCAATATCTGAACGGATAACGTCCGGGTTGTCGCTCATGGTTTTACCTCACCGGGTTTTAGGGTTGGGGGAATTTCCTGGAGTGTTTCAGCGGTTTGGGGCATGCCCTTTACAGTTTTGAGCTCCCTGCGGCCCACGGACGCCAGCACTGCGGCGATGACGCCCCAGATGACAGCGACGACGACGGCGGACCAGCCGAGTCCCATCAGCTCGCCTAGCGCGATCCAGAGGGCGATCGACAGGAACAGGAGCACGAAATGGCCAGCTACGCCGGCGCCGGCCAGCATGCCACCTCCCCGGCCTGCCTTGCTGGCGGATTCCTTGAGTTCGGCCTTGGCAAGCTCCACTTCCTGGCGCATCAGCGTGGACAGGTCGCGCGTCACCTCGCCGAGCAGGTCACCCAACGACGTGTTGTCCGCCTTAGCGTGCGCCGCCGACGGGGGAGGCGCAGGTATCTGGCTGCTCATCAGAGCCTGCCAGCCTGGCCGTCTGCGGAGCGGTCCCGGGTCAAGGGGTCGTTGGCCATAGGATCGTCGGCGAAAGCGCCATCCCGCAAGGGATCGTCGTCGCGGCGCTCATCAGACCACTCCTCGGCGAGTTGTGGGCTGTCCAACGGGCTGGCGGGACGCGAAGGGTCCCCGTAGCTGCTCCCTGGCGCACCGCCGTCGAACCCTGCCATGGTGGTGGCCGGGCCGGGCAACTGCACCGGCGGGGGCGGGACAGTGCCACCGGCCGACGGCGTGTAGCCACCGGGGCCGGAGCCGTACGGGCCGCCTGTGCCAGGGTAATTCGACGCGGACTCGGGTGCGCCGGCGCTCAGGCTGCGGCTGAGCCGGCCGGCAAGGATGCCTGCCCCGGCAGCCAGAAGCAGGAATGTCCCCGGGCGCTGCCGGGCGAAGCCCTTGACCTCGTTCAGGAGCGATCCCGGGTCCCTTCCGTCCAGCCAGGTGGCGACGGACGAGGAACGTTCCGCCGCCTGGCGGACCAGGTCAGTAGCCACTCCGGGCTGGTCGGACGCCTGCGCCATGGCGTGCAGTTCGTCCGACACTGACCGGAGGCCGCTGGCTACCTTCTGCTGCTGCGTGCTGGCCTGTTGGGTGAGGTCATGGCGGGCCTGCTGCAGGAGGTCCTTGGCGTTCGCCTTGGCCTCTGATGCGACGTTGGCTGCTTCCGACTTGGTGGTTTCCGCCACGCTCTGGGCGGAATCCGCCACGGTCCGCGCCACATCTCCGGCTTCTTCTTTGGCTGCATCCGTGCGGGAGGTCCCGTACGTATCACCCGTCTGCGGCGCTGCTGTGGGTAACGTGCTTGGGAACGTACTTGGCTCACGTTCTCCTGTGGTTGCGCGGGTGGCCGGTGGAGCCGCGTAAGCCGGATCCTCGGGCCATTGGTTCTCTGTCATCTTCGCTCTCTCTTTCCAAAGAAGGCCGGTTGTTGATCAAGAACCAGCGATACTGGCCGTAAAATAGTAAGCATGGTTACTAATGAAAGGTAAGTACCCTTTGTAACTGAATTCAAACGGGTTCGGATCGTTTGCCGTTTTTTGGCGTCGCCGAGGCCCGGTCCGCAACGAGTGGAAAGAGGTGGGCAGGTTGGACACAGCACCGTGGGTTTGGGTGATTGTTGGCATTGTTGTTCTGTTGCTGATTGTGCTGCTGGTGGCCTGGAGTCGCCGTCGAGCGCTGCAGCAGAAGCGGGACGAATCGCACCGCGAAAAGGTCGCCGAAATACGCCGGAAGGCGGATGATATCGAGCTCGATGCGCGTGAGAACGAAGCCCGGGCCACCCGCGCCCGCGCCGACGCAGAGCAGGCGCAGGTGGACGCGGCGAGGCTGAAGCAGGAGGCTGAACAGAAGGCCGACAACGCCAGATCGCTCCGGGAGGACGTGGCTGAACGCACGCGGAAGGCTGATGCCTTGGACCCCGACATGAATCAGGACGGGGACGCGCGAACCGACGCCACTCGGGCGGACGCCACCCGCACCGATGCCAGGCGGGCGGAGGCGGTTCGGCCGGACACCGACGTGAATCCGGAGGGGAACGAGCGCACCGACGCCACACGGGCGGAGGAACTTCGGCGGAACCAGGAAAGGACAGATCGGGACAGGCCGCTCGCAACCTAGTCCTGGTTGCCGCAGCCTAGCCCTATTCCCCGCGGTTCGGTCCGGCCCGCGCCGGACCGTTCTGGACTGAGACCGCGCCGGACCGCTGACGCTGGGCGGTCAATTATGGTTGATCCATGACTGAAGCAGCACACGGGTAAATGGCAAAGCGCGGCAAGTCAGGCGGGCGGAACAGCCAGCGTTCGACGGCGGGTGTCATCGACGTGCCCAAGGGAACCCGTCCTGAGGGCCCGGTTGAGGGCGTCTACTACGTTGATACCGGCGACTGCGAGCTCATTGCGGACCAGGACAACTCCGACGGGTGGCTCCTGAAAATCAATGGCGTTATGAGCTCCCACATCGACCTCGCCGATCCGCTTTTCCTCGATTTTGAGTACATGCGCTGGATGGCGGCGCTGATCGAATCACGTTGGCCGCCGAAGTCCGGAAAGGGCGGGCCCAAGGGTGTTGCGCCCACCGCGGGCGGAGCCGAGAAGCTGCGCGGACTGCATCTTGGCGGCGGGGCCTGTTCCCTGGCCCGGTACTTCCACACCGCCTATCCGGACGCCCGACAGGTGGTGGTGGAGCTCGACGGCAAACTGGCCGAGTACGTCCGCGGCTGGTTCGACCTTCCCAAGGCGCCACTTCTTCGGCTGCGCGTGGGGGAGGCCCGCGAGGTCACCGAGACGCTCACACCGGACAGCCGCGACTTCATCATCCGTGACGTGTTTGCCGGTTCACTCACGCCGCGGCCGCTCACCACCGCCGAGTTCAATGACCACATCAAGCGGGTCCTGTCGCCGGGCGGCATCTATGTAGTGAACTCAGGCGACGCCCCGGATCTGAAGAATGCGCGGGAAGACGCCGCCACCATCGCGGCCGCGTTCGCACACACCGTCATCATCGCCGACCCCTCCATGCTGAAGGGCCGCCGCTACGGCAACATGGTTATGGCCGGCAGCGACACCCCGCTGGACGGGGACCCGCAGCTTGCCCGCCGGCTTTTGGGCGGTGCCGTCCCGGCCCACATCTGGAACGACGCCCAGGTGCGCGCCTTCGCCGCGAACTCCCAGGTCCGTCACGACCCGGCAGTGAACGCCTCCGGTGATTGAGCTTGCCGAAATCCTGGGTTTCGACAAGCTCAACCACCGGAGTTCCTGCCCCTCCCCAGCAGGGCGTCCCGGTGCGCCGCCGTCTGGTCGCGCAGTGCCTGCACCACGGCGGCCACGGCGGGGCGGCGCATCGAATCCGGCCGCAGCACCATCCAATAAGGGAGCAGTTCGGCGAAGTCGTCGGGGAGCAGCCGGACCAGGTCGTTGTGCAGATTGCCCATAAAGCACGGCAGGAACCCGATGCCCGCACCGGCACGGGTGGCCTCCACATGGACAAACACGTTGGTGGACGTCAGCCCTTCGCGCATGGCCGGCACCAGCCGCCGGGGTGCGTCCAGGTCGTCCACCTGCAGCATCGAATCCACGAAGTAGACCAGCGGGTGCTCCGTCAGCTCGGCAACGCTCGCCGGCGTCCCGTTCTCGGCGAGGTAGGCACGCGAGGCGTACATCCCCAGCATGTACTCGCCCAGCTGAACGGCTTCGGCCCGGTGGACCTGCGGTTCGCCCACCACCACTTCGATGTCCAGGCCCGAGCGCTGCTGCAATGCGCGCCGGGTCATGGTCACCACTTCCACGCTCAGCCCCGGGTGTTTCCGGCGCAGCCGCGCCACCGCGGGCGCTGCGATGTAGGCGCTGAAGCCGTCGGTCGCCGTCATGCGTACGACGCCGGTAATCGGGTCCGGTGCCTGGCCTGCCGGTCCCAGCACACTGACCGCCGCCTCCACCTGTTCGGCGACCCGGACAGCCTCCGTGCCCAGTTCCGTCAGTTCCCAGCCGCCGGCCGCCCGGGCCAGGACACGTCCGCCGAGCGCCTTCTCCAAGGCGGCTATCCGACGCGAGACGGTGGTGTGGTTCAGCCCCAACACTTGCGCCGCCGTCGTAAATTTGGCGGAGCGGGATACCGCAAGCAGGACCAGGAGGTCATCGGGATTCGCCTTCATATCTGCAATTGTGCACACAGTTGGTGCCGGATTGGGCATTGAAGGCTCAGGTTTGTGCAGTAATACTCAGTGGAGCCATTAGTGCTGTGGATCACAGCGCGTGTCAAAGTGGACACTAAGGAGAAACTCATGAGCGTAGAGCAGCGCTCGGCAGACAATGCCGCCGGATCCGCACCCAAGGGATCCGGGCTTAAGAAGATTGTGGCCGCGTCGATGGTGGGCACGGTGGTGGAATGGTACGAATTCTTCCTCTACGCCACCGCCGCCACCCTGGTCTTCGGGAAGTACTTCTTCCCTGCCACCGGCAACGAGCTGGACGGCATCATCCAGGCGTTCCTGACCTACGCGGTGGGCTTCGTGGCACGCCCCCTCGGCGGCATCGTCTTCGGCCAGATCGGCGACAAACTGGGACGCAAGCCGACGCTGCAGCTGACCATCGTGATCGTCGGCGTGGCCACCTTCCTGATGGGCTGCCTCCCGGGCTTTGCCGACATCGGCTACCTGGCTCCGGCTCTGCTGGTGGCCCTCCGCTTCATCCAGGGCTTCGCGCTCGGCGGCGAATGGGGCGGCGCCGTGCTGCTGGTTGCCGAACACAGCCCCAACAAGTCCCGCGGATTCTGGTCCAGCTGGCCGCAGGCCGCAGTGCCGGTGGGCAACCTGCTGGCAACGCTGGTGCTGTTTATTATGTCCACCGCCCTGAGCCCGGAGGCATTCCTCGGCTGGGGCTGGCGCGTGGCCTTCTGGCTTTCCGCCGTGATCGTCTTCGTTGGCTACTACATCCGCACCCACGTCACCGAGGCGCCCATCTTCCTTGAAGCCAAGGCCCTTGTGGAGAAGGAGCAGGCCGTCAGCTACGGCGTCTTCGAGGTGGTGCGCAAGTACCCCAAGGGCATCCTGCAGGCCATGGGGCTGCGCTTCGCGGAGAACATCATGTACTACCTGGTGGTCAGCTTCGCCATTGTCTACCTCAAGAGCGTGCACAAGTACGACACGTCCTCGCTCCTGCTTGCACTCCTGATCGCCCACGTCATCCACTTCCTGGTCATCCCGCAGGTGGGACGGCTCGTGGACAAGCTGGGACGCAAGCCGGTCTACCTGATCGGGTCCATCTCCGGTGCGGCCTGGCCGTTCTTCGCCTTCCCCATGTTCGATACCCGCAACGCCGTGGTGATTGTCCTGGCTGTGACCATCGGCCTGTGCCTGCACGCGTTTATGTATGCCGGCCAGCCTGCCATCATGGCCGAGCTCTTCCCCACCCGGATGCGCTACTCGGGCGTTTCGCTGGGCTCGCAGGTCACCTCGATCTTCGCCGGTTCGCTGGCCCCGCTGCTGGCTACCCAGTGGCTCAAGGACACCGGTTCCTGGCTGCCCACGGCGATCTACCTCGTGGTTGCCTGCGCGATCACTACGGTGGCGGTCCTGAGCCTGAAGGAAACCAAGGGTATCGCGCTGGAAGAAGTGGACAAGGCCGACGCCGCCCGCGAGGGACTGCTCCCGGCGGCCTCACGCTGAACTGCCTGAGCAGTTCACCGCAGGGAAATTGAGCGCGCACACGATGGGAAACAGATCTGCAATGGAAAACACACTGAACGGCCGCAAGGCCGTGGTGACCGGCGGCGCCAGCGGGATCGGGGCTGCCTGCGTCCGGGAACTCGCCGCCCGCGGGGCGAAAGTGGTGGTGGCCGACGTCGACTCCGCCGGCGCTGCCGCCCTCGCCGATGAAGTGGGCGGCACTGCCTGGGCCGTTGACCTGCTGGACGTGGAAGCACTCGCCACCCTGAGCCTGGACTGCGACATCCTGGTGAACAACGCCGGGATCCAGAGCATCAGCCCCATCGAAGCGTTCGATCCGGCGGACTTCCGCCGGATCATCGCGCTGATGCTCGAGGCCCCGTTCCTGCTGATCCGGGCCGCGCTGCCGCACATGTACGCCAACGGCTTCGGCCGCATCATCAACGTGTCATCCGTGCACGGAATCCGGGCCTCCCCGTTCAAAAGCGCGTACGTTTCCGCCAAGCACGGCCTGGAAGGGCTGAGCAAGGTGACGGCACTTGAGGGCGGGGGGCACGGAGTCACGTCCAACTGCATCAACCCTGGCTACGTCCGGACCCCGCTGGTCGAGAAGCAGATCGCGGACCAGGCCAAGGTGCACGGCATCCCCGAGTCGGAGGTCCTGGCCAGGGTGATGCTCACCGAGTCCGCCGTGAAACGCCTGGTGGAACCGGAGGAAGTGGCCTCCCTGGCGGCCTGGCTGGCGTCCGATCATGCCGGTATGGTCACCGGGGCCAGCTACGCGATGGACGGCGGCTGGTCGGCGCGGTAGGCCGGGCCGGTTGCCTACTCCTGCCGTCTGACCTGGCGGGGATCGTAGTAGACAACGCCCTCTGCGGTCCCCATACCCACGGAGCCGGTCGTCCGTGAGACCACCACACCCTCGTGCCGGCCGTTGAAGGGATCGTCCCCCACCACGGCGTCACCGATTTTGTAAGGGCTTGCTGGGCCTGGCACCGCGCGGACGCGGTTCCAGGCCCTTGCCATGAGGCGCGGTTGCCTCGCGGCGGCTTCGTCGCCGCGGTGGCGGTCAAGGCGGTCATGGCGAGGTTCGTGTTGGGCCGGATTGCGGGCAGCGTTGACCATCGGAACAACTCCTTCAGCGCGGCGCTCGTCCGCTCACTGTCGGTGCGGTTGCCGGAACGCTCCCAGCAGAGGATGGTCCTCCAATTCCTGGCTGGCACCTTCCAGATACGCTATGCGCTATTCACACCAGTCACACCAGTAACATGTACTCGACTTCGCGGACGAGTCCTACTTAGGGGATTCAGGGGTCGGCGCCGGCCGGGAATCATGGTTGTCCGGGAATCAGGGCGGGCCGAAATCAGCGCCCCGCCGGAATCAGCGCTAGCCGTTGAGGATGTCGTCAGCGTTGTTGTAGGCCCAGGTGATGAGCGGGACGAGCAGGCCGGACAGCTCATAGCCGCGTTCGGTCAGGCTGTAGTCCACGCGGGGCGGGATGACCGGCTGGGCCTTCCGCAGCACCAGGCCGTCGCGCTCCAGGGTCTTGAGGGTCTGCGCCAGCATTTTCTCGCTGATTCCCTCTGCCCGGCGCCGGAGTTCGCTCCAGCGCTGCTCACCTTCCGAGAGCGCCAAGAGGATCAGCACTCCCCATTTGCTGGTGATGTGGTCCAGGACGGTACGGCTGGGGCACCCAGCCGGGAACACGCCGTCGGCCAATCCTTCCGGCAGGTGTGCCCGGAGATCTTCCGGCAGGTTGGTGGGCCGTACAGTCGCTTCCATACCCACAACTTACCAAAAGGTGAGTACCTTACCTAAAAGTGCGTACTGTCTTTCAGGAAGTAATCGGTGGGGCGGCTGGTTGTGGAAGGTGACCCCCTAAGAAATGGTGAAAGGAACCAACCCATGAGCATCGTCATCACCGGAGCAACCGGACAGCTTGGCCGCCACGTCGTCGAGGCCCTCCTGGAGCGCAACGTTCCGGCGGCAGAGATTGTGGCCGCCGGCCGGTCCATTGAAAAGCTTGCCGACTTCGCAGCGCGCGGCGTCCAGGTCAGGGCAATGGACTACACGGACGCCGCGTCCGTGGCGCTGGCCCTGCAGGGCGCCAGCAAGGTTCTCCTGATTTCCGGCAGCGAGGTTGGCCAGCGCGTGGACCAGCACCGCACGGTGATTGAGGCAGCCAAGGCCGAAGGCGTGGAGTTGCTGGCCTACACAAGTGTGGCCAACGCTGACACCACCGGCATGAAGCTGGCCGCTGAGCACCAGGCAACCGAGGCCATCCTGAAGGACTCAGGGGTTCCATTCGCCATTCTCCGCAACGGCTGGTACCTCGAGAACTACACCGACCAGCTGCAGGGCACCCTTGCCCAGGGCGCGCTTGCCGGCAGCGCCGGTGAAGGCAAGGTCAGTGCCGCGGCCCGGGTGGACTACGCCGAGGCGGCGGCGGCCGTGCTGGTTGCCGAGAACCAGGCCGGCAAGGTCTACGAGCTCGGCGGAGACCACGCCTTCACGCTCACCGAACTGGCCCAGGAAATCAGCGCCGCGGCCAACAGGCCCGTGGTGTACCAGGACCTTCCGGCCAGCGACTACGCAGGACTCCTCGCCGGATTCGGCGTGCCGGAGCTCTTCGCCGACATCCTGGCGGACTCGGACCTCGGCATTGCCCGCGGCGACCTCCTGGTCAGCGGCTCGGACCTCCGCACCCTGATCGGCCGGCCCACAACGCCGATGCCGGCTGCGGTCCGCTCGGCGCTCGCCGCCGTCTGAGCACGAGCGCAACTCCCGGACGCTCTCTCGCTTAATGCACGTTTTGGGCCAACGCTCTCTCACCTCAGATGAGAGAGCGTTGGCCCAAATCGCCCCAAAAGTGGGAGAGCGTCGGGGCGGGCAACTAGGACTTGCTGCCGGTCAAGGCCAAGGTTCCGCCGAGGCCGATCATCAAGGCCCCGCCTGTTGCCTCCACCGCTGAAACCCGGCGGGGTGACCGGGCAAACCATTGGCGGGCTGACCCTGCGGCGACGGCCCAGAGGCTGTCTGAAACGATGGCGATCAGCAGGAACACCGCCCCCAGCAGCGCCAGCTGGAACGGAATGGCCCCGGAAGGGTAGTCAACAAACTGCGGCAGCACCGCCACGAAGAACACCACTGACTTGGGGTTAGTGATACCAACCACCAGGCCTTCCGCCACCAGCCGTCGTGGCGAGGTGGCCACTGGCTGACGATCCGCGAATGAGTGGTGCCGCCGGTTCCGGATGGCCTTGATGCCCAGATAGACCAGGTAGGCGGCCCCGGCCAGCTTCACCACGCTGAAGAGGACCACTTTGGCGCCCGAGATGATGAGACTCACGGGCGGTTGGCGTCTTCCATCTCAGACTGGGGGCTGGTATCTGCACTGCGCGTTGTACCGAGTCCAAAACTCTTGACATCATGTCTGGTTTTCTTTACATTTGAAATGTCAGCTTTGTTTTACATCTGGTGGAAATGGCAGGAACGGAAATGTCCTTCGAAGAGAAGAGCGCCTGGATCATGGGGGTGGTGGCCGCGGGTTCTTATGGCGTGTATCTGGCCATCGTCCTGGGCCTGGCCGGCACAATGCCCGTTGCCGAGGTTCCGTACGTGGCTCCACTGCTGTGGACCATCGGGGCATCCATTGCTGCGTCCATCGCCGTGCACGTACTCTTGGGCATTATTTCGCCCAAGGAGGCCGGGAAGAAGGACCAGCGCGACAGGGAGATCTACCGTTTCGGCGAGTACATCGGGCAGTCGTTTGTGGTCATCGGCGGCGTCGCGGCGCTGCTCCTGGCGATGGCCGAGGTGGACCACTTCTGGATCGCAAACGTCATCTACCTGACGTTTGTGTTGTCCGCGATCCTGGGCTCCGTGGCCAAGACCGTCGCGTACCGCCGGGGGTTCCAGCCGTGGTGAAGCCAACGCGGGTGACCAATTCAATCCGCCGCCTGCGGTTCGAACGGGGCGAGATGACGCAGGCCGAACTCGCCGAACGTGTGGGCGTCACCCGCCAGACCGTCATCGCCATAGAACAGGGCCGGTACTCACCGTCCCTGGAGATGGCGTTCCAGATCGCCCATGTGCTCAGCGTGCCGCTCGAGGACGTGTTCCAGTACCCGAATCATCAAGGAGACGCATCATGAAAGCTATCGTGCAGGACGTTTACGGGAATGCCGACGTGCTCCAACTAAGGGATATCCCGCTGCCTGTGCCGGGTGATGGGGAAGTACTGATCAGGGTCCGCGCGGCCGGCGTCGACCAGGGTGTGTGGCACCTCATGACCGGGCGGCCGTATCTGCTCCGCCTCTTCGGCTTCGGGCTGAAGAAGCCCAAGATTCCGGTCCGCGGCCGTGAGGTTGCCGGCGTCGTGGAGGCTGTGGGGGCTGGCGTCACACGCTTCCAGCTTGGCGACGAAGTGTTCGGCACGTGTGAGGGGTCCTTCGCGGAATTTGTCTGCGCCAGGGAGGGTCGTGTGGCCACGAAGCCCGCGAACCTCACGTTCGAGGAAGCTGCGGTGGCACCCATTTCGGGTGTAACCGCGTTGCAGGCTGTCCGCGATGCCGGACAGATGACGACCGGCCAGAAGGTGCTGATCATCGGTGCTGGCGGGGGAGTCGGGTCCTTTGCGGTGCAGGTGGCGAAGGCATTCGGGGCAGAGGTCACAGGCGTCTGCAGCACAGGAAAAATGGAGCTGGTCCGGTCCCTCGGCGCTGATCAGGTCATCGACTACACCCGGGACGATTTTTCCCGCGCCGGAATGCGTTACGACGTCATCCTGGATACCGCCGGCAACCGGCCGCTCTCAGTCCTGCGGCGCGTGCTGACCCCGCGGGGGACGCTGGTGATCGTCGGCGGCGAGGGCGGTGGGAACCTGACCGGCGGGTTTGAGCGTTCGATGGGTGCGCCGCTGGTGTCGCTGTTCTCCGGGCAGAAATTCAAGG
Organism: Arthrobacter sp. UYNi723; assembly: GCF_054057635.1. NCBI lineage: Bacteria > Bacillati > Actinomycetota > Actinomycetes > Micrococcales > Micrococcaceae > Arthrobacter > Arthrobacter sp. UYNi723. The sequence goes on along the minus strand of NZ_JBSRZM010000007.1, from coordinate 89,022 downwards.
GGCTTGTTTCGACGGAAAACTATCGCGATCTCGAGGCGCTGACCATGCTCATTGAAGCCGGCAGTGTGAAGCCTGCCGTGGACAAGGTCTACGCGCTCGTTGAGGCGCCGGCCGCCGTCGAATACATGCACGAAGGCAAGGCCCGCGGCAAGGTTGTTGTCAGCATCTGACGCTCTTCACGCTCCCACCCCGTCGCCCTTCCACCCTCGGCGCGAAGGGACACTTGAGCCCCCTGCGCGAGGTGACACGTGCGGCCCCCGTGCGAGGGGACACATAAGCGCCCAGCTCCGCCGACACTTCAACAATGACGTCAGAAGGGTTATGCACATAGCCGTTCAGCCTCGCCGTTATTGTCAGAGCCTCGCGCGATGATTTGAGTATGGATAGCAGAGCAGCGGTGGCGACGGCGGAGGCCCTTGCGGTGTCCTTCGCTGAGCTGGCGGTTGTGATCGGTGAAGCTGGTGAGGCCTCGGGTCCGTGTGCTGATCTGTTGCATCGGAGGGCCGAGATTGCCCTGCGGACGCTGGCTGCCGTGGCCTGCGGGGAGGCGAAGTTGGCGGCGCTGAAGGTTCACGCGGCCACCTTGTATGCCGCCTCTGCCGAGGCCCTGGCGGGTCCTGCTGAGTCGCCGCAGGACCATACCGGGCAGGAGATGGCGGTGGTCGCTGAGGTCGCGTGTGTGCTGACGGTCAGCGAACGCGCCGCGGGCGCCCTGCTCGCCGAAGCCCACAAACTCGCCACGGCCCTTCCCCTGACGTTGTCGGCGTTGCAGGCAGGGACGATCTCGTGGCAGCACGCCCGGATCATGGTCGACGAAACCGTGAACCTGGACCCGGCCGCTGCACAGGCGTTGGAGGCGCATTCCTGGACCCTCACGCACTCAACCGGGCGAGGGGTTGCCTGGCCGGTGGGCTCGTCCCCGGGAGGTTCCGGCACAAGGCCCATACGTGGCGGGAACGGCATCATCCGGTCAGTATCGAAAAGCGCCACGCACGCGGTGTCCAGGATCGGCGCCTGGAGTACGCCCCGGACCGCGACGGCATGGCCTGGCTCTCCGCGTACCTGCCCGCGGATCAGGCCGCCGGGATCTGGGACCGCACCACCGCCGCCGCCAGGGCGTTGCAGGGACCTCATGAGGGCCGGACCCTCAGCCAGCTCCGCGCTGACACCGCCGCTACCTGGCTCCTCGGCGGAACCGGTGATGGGAGCCGGGAAATGAGCAGCGGTTTTGCTGATGGTGTTCCGTCGCCTGTTGTTCCATCGCCGAGGGCGCAGGTTCTTGTCACCGTCCCGGTCCTCTCGCTGCTGGGTGTCACGGATGAGCCCGGCATGCTCGACGGATACGGCCCGATCCCACCATCCATGGCCCGCCGGCTCGTCGCGGACGGTGCGGAGTCCTTTCGCCGGGTCCTGACAGATCCCCGCGACGGAGCTCCACTGGAGATCGGGCGGACCAGCTACCGCGTGACGAAAGCCCAGCGCCAATGGCTACGGCTGCGCGACGGTAAGTGCCCGTTCCCCGGCTGCAGCAACCAGTCCTTGGACAACGAAGCCGACCACCTCCTCGCCTGGGCTCATGGCGGCAGCACCGGCATCTCAAATCTCGGCCAGCCCTGCCCCAAACACCACAGACTCCGCCACGCCACAGGCTGGACACCAATCGGCGCCACCAAGAACAAACCACCAGGCTGGATATCACCCACCGGACGGTACTACGCCAGCGAACACCCCGACTGGGAACCACCAACCTGGCCACACCAGATCGAAGAACAGCTGGGGCATCAAGAAATTGGCGAATGGCTAAGACTTCAAGATTTTGGCCCGGATCCTCAAAACCCGCCCGGCGACCTGTCCCTGCCCGAGGACCACCAGCCCGACCAACCCCGGACAGAAGACGCGTCCCCGGATGAGCGGCCGTCTCCGACCACATCGAACGTCAGCGTCTTGGAACATCTAGGACCGTGAGTCGCTCTGCGGTTCAGCGTCCCGTTCCAGGAGGAGTCCACACAAACGGAGTCGTGGTGGTGATTGCCCTGAATCCCAACCTTCGCAGGATCGGCTCACTGTCAGCGGACGCGTCCACCTGCAGGTACTTCACTCCACGGGCGGCCGCCACCTGGGCGCGTGCGGAAACCAGAGCCTTATAGATCCCGCGCCCGCGCCATGCAGGCAAAGTTGACCCGCCCCACAAACCGGCGAAGTCCGTGCCGGGATTGATCTCGAGCCAGGCCGCCGAAACCACTTCCCCCGAGGCCTCGGCCAGGAAGACCACCAGGTTTTCCGGGTCCGAGGCCAGCCGGTGCTGCAGATCAGCGGCCACCCAGCTGTAATCGGCGGCCCACACTTCAGATTTCATCGCCGCGATGCGCTCCAGGTCAGGGCGTTCGCGGGCAAGCCTCACCTGAATGCCCTCCGGGACCACAGGTTCACCGGCCATCGCGGCCGTCTCACCCACCAGGACGGTCTCGCGATCTTCCGGTACGAAGCCTGCTGCGCGGAGGCGGGACTCAAGATCAGCTGGGAAGTCATGCGCCCGGGTCTTCCATTCGACGGCCTCCCCCCGGCCGGCAAAGTACTCACGCTGTTCGACGATCATCCTGTCGAGCATCCCGACCTCCACGCCGAGGTCACGAGCCGATTCGATGAAACCCCGCCGCTGTCCGGTCACGCGTAGCAGGGGTCCCAGCAGCTGATATTCGTGGCCTGCCGGAACGGCTGGGGGAACCAGCCGGCGGAGCTGGGAATCGTACGCGGCAAGGATATCGGTGGTTGAGGCCATACGCTTCAGCCTACGACCAGCGCCGCCGGACGCCGCCGGCCCCGAGCGGACCCGAGCCGGGCCGGGAGGACAACCCAGGCCCAGTAGGCGGTAAGGGGGCGCGCGACTGGCTATGTCTGGCATCCCGGACACCGGCCGTGTTTTGATGGCCATGAGGGGACCGGTCGTGGGCGCAAAGTTAAGTACGGGATCCCGGACATGGCCGGAAGCCCCGCGAGAAATGACGGAGGGCGCAGTGGAGTCGAGTGCAGTGGTGTCGAGCACGGAAGCCAGGCCAGAGGCGGGCAGTGAACCAAGGGCGACGTCCAAAGTCCCCGCCGCCGAGAACACCCTGCGTATCCTCAAGCTGTTGGCCTCCAAACGGGGGCCGATGGCGGCGTCGAGCATTGCCACATCCTTGGGATTGCCGCGCTCCAGCGTCTACCACCTCCTGGGGGTGATGGAGGCGAACGGCTTTGTCCTCCATCTGCACGAGGAGCAGCGATACGGGCTGGGCATCAGTGCCTTCGAGCTGAGCTCGGCCTATTCCCGGCAGGAGCCGCTGTCCCGCCTGGGCCGGCCATTGCTGGCGTCGCTGGTGGACGTCATCGGTGAGAGCGCGCACCTGGCCGTGCTACATGGCCGCGACGTGCTGTACATCGTGGAGGAACGGGCCAAGAACCGCCCGTCCCTGGTGACCGACGTCGGCGTCCGGCTTCCCAGCCACCTCACCGCCAGCGGCCGCGCCATTCTCGCCGCACTGCCCAAGTCGCAGGTCCGGGCGCTTTACCCGAATGCCGAGGCCTTCACCGCCCGGCATGAGGTGGAGGGCGCCATCATGAAGTATTCCGCGCTGTCCTCGCACCTGGACCAAGTGAGGCAGCGCGGCTACGCCACCGAACATGGCGAGGTGACGCCCGGCTTCGGCTCGATCGCCGCCGCTGTCACGGACCACGTGGGATGGCCGACGGCGGCAGTCGCCGTCACGTTCCTCGAGGACAAATTGCCGGCGGACCAATGGCCGGCGCTCGCCGCGCGGGTCCAGAAAGTAGCGGACGAACTCTCCGTCCGCATCCACGGCCGCCCTGCCAAGTAGTACTGCCCGCCGTCGGCTGGCTCTGCCTCGCCGACGGTCCGACAGGAACCCGCAGCGGTCTGGAATCCCGGACACCACCCCTCCTAAAGCCCTGTCCGGCCCCGCCCGGAACGGCTTTAGTTGATACAGAACCACTTCCCAACACCGCGAACCTCGTACTCGCCCAGAACACAAAGGAGCCCCTCATGGCACCCGCCGATTTCACTACCGGTGCCCGCCCGGTCAAAGCTGCCCGCGGCACTGAGCTCACCGCCAAGAGCTGGCAGACCGAAGCCCCGCTGCGGATGCTGATGAACAACCTGGACCCCGAGGTCGCCGAGCGCCCCGATGATCTGGTGGTTTACGGCGGCACGGGCCGTGCGGTCCGGTCCTGGGCGGCGTTTGATGCGATCACCCGCACCCTCGAAACCATGGAAAGCGACGAGACCCTTTTGGTCCAGTCCGGCAAGCCGGTGGGCGTGTTCCGCACCAACGAATGGGCGCCGCGGGTACTCCTGGCGAACTCCAACCTCGTGGGTGACTGGGCGAACTGGCCCGAGTTCCGCCGGCTCGAGGCCGAGGGCCTCATGATGTACGGCCAGATGACCGCCGGGTCCTGGATCTACATCGGCACCCAGGGCATCCTGCAGGGCACCTTCGAGACCTTCGCCGCTATCGCCCGCAAACTCACCGGCGACGAGGACGGCACGCTCGCCGGGACCCTGACCCTCACCGGCGGCTGCGGCGGCATGGGCGGTGCCCAGCCGCTCGCGGTCACCCTGAACGAGGGCGCCTGCCTGATCGTCGACGTCGACGAAAGCCACCTGCGCCGCCGCGCCGGCAAACGCTACCTCGACGAGGTCGAAACCGACCTCGACACCGCCATCGCCAAGGTCCTGGCGGCCAAGGAAGAGCGCCGCGGCTGGTCCGTCGGCTACGTCGGAAACGCCGCCGAGGTCTTCCCCGAGATCCTGCGCCGCCACCGTGCGGGCGAGCTCACGGTCGATATCGTCACGGACCAGACCTCCGCCCACGACCCGCTGTCCTACCTGCCCGAAGGCATCACGGTCGCCGAATGGCACACCGAGGCCGCCGCCGACCCGGAGGGCTTCACCAAGAAGGCCCAGGCCTCCATGGCCCGGCAGGTCCAGGCCATGGTGGAGTTCCAGGACGCCGGCGCCGAGGTCTTCGACTACGGAAACTCCATCCGCGACGAGGCCCGCACGGGCGGCTACACCCGCGCCTTCGAATTCCCCGGCTTCGTCCCGGCCTACATCCGCCCGCTCTTCTGCGAGGGTCTGGGCCCGTTCCGCTGGGTCGCGCTCTCCGGTGACCCCGAGGACATCGCGGTCACGGATGAGGCCATCAAGGAACTCTTCCCCGAGAACAAGCACCTGCACCGCTGGATCGACGCCGCCCAGGAACGCGTCGAGTTCGAAGGCCTGCCGGCCCGGATCTGCTGGCTCGGCTACGGCGACCGCGCCAAGGCCGGCCTGCTCTTCAACCAGCTCGTCAAGGAAGGCAAGGTCAAAGCGCCCATCGTGATCGGCCGCGACCACCTCGACTCCGGCTCCGTCGCCTCCCCGTACCGCGAGACCGAAGCCATGGCCGACGGCTCCGACGCCATTGCGGACTGGCCGCTGCTGAACGCCCTGCTTAACACCGCCTCCGGCGCCACCTGGGTCTCGATCCACCACGGCGGCGGCGTCGGCATCGGCCGCTCCATCCACGCCGGCCAGGTCTCCGTCGCCGACGGCACCGACCTCGCCGCCCAGAAACTCGAACGCCTCCTCACCAACGACCCCGGCATGGGCGTCATCCGCCACGCCGACGCCGGCTACGACCGAGCCACCGACGTCGCCAAAGAACGCGGCGTCCGCATCCCCATGAACGAGACCGCAGACTCCGCAGAAGCAAAGAACTAGGAACATTCAATGACCATCACCACGCAAGCACCGCTCACCGTCACCCTTGGCTCCAGCGGCGTCACGCCCGAGGACGTTGTCGCCGTCGCCCGCCACAACGCCCAGGTGACCATCGCCCAGGAAGCGCTGGACACGGTGGCGAAGGTCCGCGCGCACATCGACGAACTCGCGCACAGCGAGACCCCCGCCTACGGCATTTCCACCGGCTTCGGCGCGCTGGCCAACCGGCACATCCCCAGCGAGCTGCGCACCCAGCTGCAGAAATCGCTGATCCGCAGCCACGCCGCCGGCATGGGCCCGGCCGTGGAACGCGAGGTGGTCCGCGGCATTATGTTCCTGCGCGCCAAGACACTGGCCTCCGGCCGCACCGGCGTCCGCCCCGTCGTCCTGCAGACCATGGTGGACGTTCTCAATGCCGGCATCACACCGGTGGTCCGCGAATTCGGCTCGCTTGGCTGCTCCGGCGACCTCGCCCCGCTGTCCCACTGCGCCCTGGTGCTGATGGGAGAGGGTGAAGCGGAAGGGCCCGACGGCGTGACGTACGGCGGGCGGGGTGAGGCAGCTGTCGCCGAGCTGCTCGCCGGGCACGGCATCGAACCGGTCACCCTCGCCGAGAAGGAAGGCCTGGCGCTGGTCAACGGCACCGAGGGAATGTTGGGCATGCTCCTGATGGCCATCGCGGACCTTCGCCAACTGCTGACGACGGCGGATATCACCGCCGCGCTCAGCGTCGAGGCGCTGCTGGGTACGGACCAGGTTTTTGTGCCGGAGCTGCATGCGGCCTTGCGTCCGCACCCCGGCCAGGCCGCCAGCGCGGACAACATGCTGCGTGTGTTGTCGAACTCGCCGATCGTGGCCTCGCACCGCGTGGGGGATTCCAAAGTCCAGGACGCCTACTCGCTGCGCTGCGCGCCCCAGGTGGCCGGGGCCGCGCGGGACACGGTGGACTACGCCGCCCTGGTGGCGTCCCGCGAGCTCGCCGCGGCCATCGACAACCCGGTGGTCCTGCCGGACGGGCGCGTCAGCTCCAACGGCAACTTCCACGGCGCACCAGTGGCCTACGTCCTGGATTTCCTGGCCATTGCCGTTGCGGACCTCAGCTCCATCGCTGAGCGCCGGACGGACCGGATGCTGGACCCGGCGCGTTCGCACGGGCTGCCGGCGTTCCTGGCCGCGGATCCGGGTGTCGACTCGGGCCTGATGATCGCCCAGTACACGCAGGCCGGGCTGGTCTCGGAGAACAAGCGCCTGGCCGTCCCGGCGTCGGTGGATTCCATTCCCAGCTCCGCCATGCAGGAGGACCACGTGTCCATGGGCTGGCACGCGGCCCGAAAGCTCCGCAAGGCCGTGGAGAACCTTCGCCGCGTCTTGGCCATCGAACTGGTGACGAGCGCCCGTGCCATCGACATGCGGACGCAGCTGTCCGACGGCGAGCTCACCCCCGGCCCGGCAGGCGCTGCCGTGATCGGGGTGCTGCGGTCCGTCGTCGAAGGCCCGGGAACCGACCGGTTCCTGTCGCCGGAGCTGGAGGCAGCTGACCGTCTGGTTGCCTCAGGAAGGGTCCGGGCAGCCGCCGAATCTGCCGTCGGAATTCTTGCCTGAGCGGGAATATCCTTCGGTCCTGCCGAGAAATTCGTCCAATGTCGAAATATGGTGCAACACGAACAATTCGACGCCGGGAAGTGTAGTAGAACTGAAGGTGTAGTAAAAGTCACATCAAAGAGGCTGTGGCGCAGGACGTATACAAAGGGGTAGTAGTTCAAATGAAAGCACGTGGGGCTGTCCTGTCGAGGCGCAATGTCCACTCGGCCACCATCTCGGAGTGGGGAACGCTCAAAGCCGGGGACCGGGTGGAAATCATCAAACACGCGCACGTCATTGCGGCGGGCGAAGTGGAAGAAGTATCGCAGAGCGGGAACGTGCTGTGGCTCGTGCCGGCCACTCCGTCAGAAAAGGAACTTTTCCTTAAATCCGACGGTGTAGAGGTCCGCAGGAGTTAGGAACACAAGACCAAATAGCAAAGAGTCCCCGCCTTCCGTTACCGGCAGGTGGGGACTCTTTGCGTGGATCGCGGGCTGGATCGAAGCATCGATCGAAGCCCGGATCCAGGGCCGAATCAGCTCAGGCTGCAATGCTTTCGTACGTTTCACCAAAGGGGACCGACTCGTCCAGGGCCACGGTGAAGCGTCCCGGGCGCAGCCGCGTAACAAGGATGCCGCAGGCGGCTTCTTTCGCCGGCTCGATCAGCGTGGCAACAGCGTTGTCCAGTCCTTCGTGCATCTCGTGCGCTGTGGAAAACTGCAGGTCGATGGACAGGGAAGCCGCGGCTTCGACGGCCGCCACGGCGGCCAGGGGGCGTTCCAATGTAGCTGTATTCATGTGCCGAACTTTCTGTGTCTCGTGCCAAAACGGCTCGATCCACTCTATCGGATACGGGACCTAGGATGTCAGATGACTGCTGTCTCGTGCGCCTAGACGCCAAAAATCCGAAGCTTGTTCGCCGGACCACACCGTCAGGGCGGGGTCCGGCGAACAAACTTCGGATAGAAGGCGGTGCCCGGATCAGCCCGCCATGCCCGCTTTGACGGCCAATACTGGACAATCAGCCTCGAGCAGGATCCGCTGCGACGTGCTGCCCATGATCAGTTTGCCCACCGGGCTGCGGCGGCGCAGCCCGATCACGATGAGCTCGGCGTTGTGCTCCTCCGCGGCATCGAGCACCTCCGCTGCCGCATCGTGGCCGCGGACCGGCTGCTTGATCACGTGGTCGATCCCGTGGGCGGCCAGGCGCGCCTCGATGCCCTGCATTTCGGACTCCTGGGCGTACCGGTTGTCCACCAGGGCATCACCCTTGGAGGAGTTGATGACCAGCAGGGTGGTGTTGCTCCTCCTGGCCTCGGCGATGGCCTGGGCCAGGGCCGCTTCGCCCTCCGGGGTAGGGACGTATCCCACCACAATCGTCATGGCTGTACCTCTTTTTCTGTCAGTTGATCTTCTGCTGCGGGGCGGATGCGGGGCGGGGCGGATACGGGGGGCTGATGCGGGCCTGATGCCCAGGACTGGGTAGCCGACTGGTTAGCCGTCGCCGTCCCCGTCGCCGCCAGTGGTGGCACGGTGGCTGCTATGGCTGGAGCTGCCACCCGAGGCATCCGTCGGTTCGGATGCGCCGGAGCGGGTGGCGGCCACACCTGCCGGCACTGCTGCCGGCCGGTTCCGGCGGATCAGCTTGAAAAGCAGCGGCCACAGGAGGATGAGGGCGATGATGATGTAGATGCCGACGGCGATCGGCTCACTCCAAAGGCCGGCGGGGTCGCCGGCGCTGAGCTGCAGCGTCTGGCGGAGCTGCTTTTCGATGCGCGGTCCGAGGATGACTCCGAGGATGAGCGGCAGGACGGGAAGTCCGAACCGCCGCATCATGAAGCCAAGCGCGCCGAGCGCCAGCAGGAGCACCAGATCGAACGCCTGCAGGTTCACCGAGTAGGCGCCCAGTGTCGCGAAGAACAGGATGCCGGCATACAGGTAGGGTCGCGGGATCTGCAGGAGCTTGGCCCACAACGGTGCCAGGGGCAGGTTGATGATCAGGAGCAGGAAGTTGCCAATGAAGAGGCTCGCGATGAGGGCCCACACCAGCGGTCCCTGGCTCTCGAACAGCTGCGGTCCCGGCTGGATGCCGTACTGCGTGAAGGCTGCCAGCATTACCGCAGCCGTGGCGTTGGTGGGCAGGCCCAGGGCCAGCATGGGGGTCAGAGTGCCGGCTGCGGCAGCGTTGTTGGCTGCTTCCGGACCGGCCACGCCCTCGATGGCGCCCTTGCCGAACTCCTCTGGGTGCTTGCTGAGTTTCTTCTCGGTGACATAGGAGAGGAATGTGGGGATCTCGGCGCCGCCGGCCGGAAGTGCGCCGAACGGGAAGCCGAACGCGGTGCCGCGGAGCCAGGGTTTCCAGGACCGCTTCCAGTCCTTTTTGCCCATCCACGGACGTCCCACGGGGATGACCTGCAGGGGTGTGCGGCGCAGGTGCGCGGCAACCCACAGCGCCTCGCCCACGGCGAAGATAGCCACTGCAACCACCACGATGTCCAGGCCATCAGCCAGGAGCGGTACGCCGAACGTGAGCCGGGCCTGGCCCGTGACCACGTCCAGGCCCACCAGGCCGATGGCGAGGCCGAGGCCCAGGGACGCGAAGCCCCGGAGCCGCGAGGAACCCAGGACCGCGGTAACGGCAAGAAGCGCGAGCACCATGATCGCGAAGTAGCTGGGGGCGCCCAGGCTGATGGCGAACGTCACCACGATCGGCGCGCAGACAGCGAGGAGGGCGGTGCCGATGGTGCCGGCCACGAACGAGCCGATGGCCGCCGTCGCCAGCGCCTGGGCGGCCCTGCCGGCTTTCGCCATCTTGTTGCCTTCGATGGCCGTGACCACAGACGACGATTCACCCGGCGTATTCAGCAGGATGGAGGTGGTGGAGCCGCCGTACATGCCGCCGTAGTAGATGCCGGCGAACATGATGAAGGCGCTGGTGGGTTCCAGGGCGTACGTGACCGGAAGCAGGAGCGCAACGGTCATGGCCGGGCCGAGGCCCGGGAGGACGCCGACGGCGGTACCCAGGACGACGCCGATCACGGCGTAGAGGAAATTCATGGGGGTGAGGGCGGTGGCAAAGCCGTCCATCAGGGAGGAGAAGACATCCATCAGAGAATCCCTTCCAGGAGGCCGGCGGGCAGGTTAATGCCAAGGCCAAGGTAGAAACCGTAAAAGGTCAGGAGGGACATTGCCACCGAGATGAGTCCGTCGCGGATGTAGTTCCGGCCGCCCAGTGCCCAGACGCTGCCCCAGAACAGGATGGTGCCGGAGATGACCCAGCCGGCCCAGTCGATCAGCAGGATGTTCGCGATGAAGGCGCCTGCCAGTGGCAGGACCGTCTTCCAGTCGGCGGGGTGGGAAAGGTCCACGTCCTCGCCGCCTTCCGCCTCGCCTTTGCCACCGCGGAGCACGTTGACGGCCAGCATCACGGCGCAGATCAGCAGCAGGCCGCCCACGATGAACGGCAAGGTCTTAGGTCCTACGGGATCAGACTGAGAGTAGGTGGTAGCGATGCGGGTTGCGTCCCATATGACCAAGGCCCCGGCCGCCCCGAGCAGGAGGGCAACCCCCAGCTCGGAGCGGCCTTTGAGCCGTGAGGCCAAAGTTGGTGAGGAGCTCACGCCAGGCCAAGCTTCGTGAGGACGTCCGCCACCCGCTTGTCCTGCTCGGCCAGGAAGCTTTCGAACTCGGCGCCGGTGATGAAGGCGTCGCTCCAGCTGTTGGTCTTCAGGGCTTCCTTCCAGGCGGCCGTGCCGTGCATCTTTTCGAGTGCCGCGATCAGCTTGGCCTTGTCAGCGTCGGTGATGCCCGGAGGGGCCACGATGCCGCGCCAGTTGGTGAATACCAGGTCGATGTTGGATTCCTTGAGCGTGGGAGCGTCCACGCCGTCGAGCCGCTTCTCGCCGCTGGTGGCCAGGACACGGACCGCACCGGATTCGATCTGCTTGAGGTATTCGCCTGCACCGGAGGCCGCGAAGCCCACCTTGTTGCCCAGGATGGCCGGGAGGAGGTCTCCACCGCCGTCGTAGGACACGAAGTTCACCTTGGTGGCGTCGATGCCCAGGGCTCCGGCCAACTGCATGGGCAGCAGGTGGTCAGGGCCGCCGGGGGAGGAACCTCCGCCAACGCTGATGGAACCCGGGTCAGCCTTCCAGGCGGTGACCAGGTCATCGATGGTTTTGTAGGGCGAATCCTTGTTGACCATGATGGCGCCGGGTTCTTCGATGAGCCGGGCCAGGGGAGTGGTGGCCGTCAGCTTGGACTCGGACTTGTTGGTGTAGCTCGCGCCCACCACGCCCAGGCCCATGAGCATGGTGAGGTCGCCGTTGCCCTTTTCGTTGACGATGCGGGCCAGGCCCACGGTTCCGCCGGCGCCGGCGAGGTTGAAGACTTCGGGGTTCGTGGCGATTTTCTCGTCTTCGAGGACTTTGGCCGCCACGCGGGCGGTGGTGTCGTAGCCGCCACCTGCAGTGTTGGGGACCATGATCTGGAGCCCGGTCAGGGGGCCGGCGGGGGCGCCGGAGCTGGCTCCGTCTGTAGAGCTCTTCCCGGTGGCACCGCAGCCGGTGGCCATCAGGGCGATGCCGGCAGCGACGGCGGCGATTCGCAATGCGCGGATCTGGCGCATGTGTTCCTCTTCTCTAAATCTGATCAGCAAGTAACTGACTGGTGATCCGATGCTAGGCCCCTAAGTGACGGGCATCACTCTTGTGTACGCAGAGAAAGTTAAGTTCATTGCGTTCACGTTTCCGGCGGTACACCGTGGCTCTGCAGCAGGCATAGTTCAGGTAGCCTGACCACCAGAGACCCGACAATCAAAGACCACGCAACAAGAGGAAAGAACCACAGTGACTCGACGAAGAGGCATGTCCCTTGCGGGGCAGTACCTGGTCCTGCAGTTGCTTATCGTTTTCGCCGTCCTGGTGGCCGTGGTGGCCATCTCCCTGGCCCAGTCCGCGGCGGCGTTCGAGCGCGTTGAGGGCCGCCGGGCCCTGTCCGCCGCCGAAGCCCTGGGTGCCAATCCCACCGTACGGGCACTGCTACCCGCGGCCGAGCCCCGCGGCGGCTCAGCCCTTCCCGCCGTGGCCGAGTCGGTGCGGACAGTGTCCGGATCATCGCACGTGGCGCTCGCGAAGCTCGACCGCACAGTGGTTGCCTCCTCCAATCCCAGCCTGTTGGGCCAGCCGCTGGAACTCGGCGCCAGCCGCGTGCTGGAAGGCCGCGCATGGACCGGCGTGGTGGACGGATCCGGCACGGAGGAACTGTCCGCGCACGTTCCTGTCCTCGACGACACCGGACAAATGATCGGTATTGCCTCCATCAGCCGGAACTACCCCTCCACGTTGGAGCGGCTGGGGGATGCCGTGCCCAACCTCCTCACCTATCTCGGTGTGGCCAGCGTGCTGGGTGTTGCTGGCTCGCTGCTGCTCTCCCGCAGGGTGAAGCGGCAGACCCTGGGCATGGAACCGAGCGAAATCACCGGCCTGGTGGAAAACCGCGAGGCCATGCTGCATGGCCTGAAGGAAGGCGTCGTGGCGCTGGACCCGTACGAGCGCATCACCGTGGCCAACGACAGTGCCCGCGCGCTGCTTGGCCTCCCCGCTGACTGTGTGGGCAAGCGGCTCGCCGGCCTGTCCGTGGAGCCTGCGCTCAAGGAAGTCCTCACCCGCGAGCAACCGGAGCCGGACCAGCTGGTGCTCGTTGGCGACCGGCTGGTGGTGCTGAACCGAGTGCCCATCCGTTCGCGCGGCCGCGATATCGGCTCCGTCACCACGCTGCGCGACCGCACGGAACTGTCCGCACTTGAGCGGGAACTCGGGGCCACCCGGACGGCCACCGACACCCTCCGCGCCCAGGCCCACGAATTCGCCAACCAGCTGCACGTGATTTCCGGCCTCATCCAGATCGGGGAATACGATTCCGTGGTCCAGTTCGTCAACGGTGCCACCCTGGACCGGACCCGGCTCAACGACGAGGTCACCAGCCGTATCGAGGACCCGGCGCTCGCCGCACTCCTGATCGCCAAGTCGAGCCTCGCCACCGAACGCGGGGTCACCTTGCAGCTAGACCCGGAATCCGGGCTGAAGCGCGTTGATGATGAGCTGTCCCGCGACCTGACCACCGTCGTCGGGAACCTGGTGGACAACGCGTTCGACGCCGTCACCGGGCTTCCGGAGGCAGTGGTCAGGGTGCTCGTGGAGGACACAGCCGACGGCGTGACGGTCACCGTGAGCGATTCCGGCCCCGGCGTCGCCGGGGATCCGGGGGAAATCTTCCAGCAGGGTTTCACCACCAAGGACCCCGGCCCCGGCGGCAGCAGGGGCTTCGGCCTGGCGCTCTCCCGGGTGGTCTGCCGGCGCAGCGGCGGCGACCTCACGGTAACCAACAACAACGGGGCGGTCTTTACCGCCCGGCTGGAACGAACACGGAGAATGCAGCAATGATCAAAGTCCTGATCGTCGATGACGACTTTATGGTGGCCAAGGTCCACGCAGGGTTCATTCAACGCACTCCCGGGTTCGCCGTCGTCGGGGTGGCCCATACCGGCGCCCAGGCGGTCATCGAAACGGGGCGGCTGCAACCGGACCTGGTGCTGCTCGATATCCACCTGCCGGACATCAACGGCCTGGACCTGATGCACAAACTGCGCGAGGTGGCTCCGGAGCTGGATGTCCTGGTGATCAGCGCCGCCCGTGAGGTGGACACGGTGCGCAAGGCCCTCCGCGGCGGGATTGTGCACTACCTCATCAAGCCCTTCTCGCAGACTGACCTGCAGGAACGGCTGGAGCACTACCGCAGCGCCTACCAGGGCCTCGACTCCGCCAAGGATGTGGCGGAGCAGTCGGACGTGAACCGGGTGTTCGGGCTGGACCGGACCGATCGGCCGCTGCCGAAGGGCTGCAGCATCGAAACGCTGAAGCTCGTGGAAGCTGCCCTGAAGGAGGCCGACGGCGACCTCTCCGCCGCCGAAGTGGCCGTCCAGTTGGGCACGTCCCGGGTCAGTGCGCGCCGGTATCTGGAGTACCTCCACGACGAAGGCGTGCTGGAGGTCCGGCTCAAGTACGGCGTGGGCAGGCCCGAGCGGCGGTATGTGCTGAAGGGCTAGGGCATGCCCAGTGCGGCCTCGATCGGACCGACGGCGAAGAACAGCAGGAACGCGCCGGCCACCGCCCACATCAGCGGGTGGACGTCCTTGATACGGCCCTGGAATGTCCGGATCAGGACATAGGCGATGAAGCCCGCGCCGAGACCGTTGGCGATGGAGTACGTGAACGGCATCAGGGTCAAGGTCAGGAAAGCCGGGATGGCGATTCCCCAGTCCTGCCAGTCGATCTTGCCCACCTGGGAGACCATCATGAAGCCCACCACCACCAGGGCCGGGGCCACCGCCTCGAACGGAACGAGGTTGATCAGCGGGGTGAAGAACATGGCCACCAGGAACAGCAGGCCGGTGACGATGGACGCCACGCCCGTCCGAGCACCCTCGCCGATCCCGGCGCCGGCCTCAACATAGATCTGGTTCGAGGAGACGGATGCGCCGCCACCCACGATCGCGCCGAGCGCGTCCACCTGGAGCACACGGTCCACGTCCGGGATGTTGCCGTCCTTGTCCACCGTGCCGGCCTCGTTGGCCAGGCCCACCATGGTGCCCATGGCATCGAAGAAGATGCTGAGCAGGATCACGAAGGCCAGCAGGGTGGCGGCCACGAAGCCCAGGTGTTCAAAAGCGCCGAACGGGTTGGCCTTGCCGATCAGCGACAGGTCCGGGGCGCTCCACCCCGTAAAGGACGGCGCCACGAGGGACCAGCCCTGCGGGTTGGACGTAGTGCCGTCAAAGCCGGGGCCGATGTGGAGGGTCATTTCAAGGATCACGGAAATGATGGTGGAGGCGATGATGCCGATCAGGATGGCGCCCTTGACCTTACGGACCACCAGGGCGATGGTGAGGATCAGGCCGAACACAAAGACGGCCGTGGGCCAGCCCAGCAGTTTGCCGTCGAAGCCCAGGCCCACGGGAACGGTGGTGCCGGCAGCGTCCGGGATCCGGCGCACAAAGCCGGCATTCACCAGCCCGATCAGGGCGATGAACAGGCCGATTCCCACCACGATGGCGGTCTTGAGCCCGTCCGGGACGGCCTTGAAGACGGCGGTCCGGAAGCCGGTGAGGACCAGGATCATCATGGTCACGCCGGACAGGACCACCAGTCCCATCATGTCCGGCCACGTCAGGCCCGGGTTCGTGGCGACCGTGACGGCCACAAACGCGTTCACGCCCAGCCCCGCGGCCAGCGCGAAGGGGTGCCTGCCCCAGGCGCCCATCAGGATAGTGAGGATGCCTGCCACAAAAGCCGTCACAGCGGCCACTGCGGCAAAACCAAGTGTGTTGCCGCTGGAATCCGGGCCGGAGAGGATCAGGGGGTTAAGCACCACGATGTAGCTCATGGCGAAGAACGTGGCAAAGCCGCCGCGGATCTCGCGGGAGAGGTTGGACCCCCGCTCGGATATCTTGAAGTACCGGTCCAAGGCAAAGCCCTGCTTAAGCATTAGTCCTCCGGGATGTGTTGTTGGGGTTACTCGATCCTAGAGGGCGGGGGACCGCGCCTAGTATGCGCCCCTAGAATGTCTGTCAGGAACCTCACAATGCCGAGCAATGTTGGAGACGCCATGACTACTGACACATCGACAGTCCAGCAGCTCCCCGCGACCCACGTTGCCGACAGCCACGATCTGATCAGTGTGCAGGGCGCCCGGGAGAACAATCTCAAGGACATCAGCATCGAGATCCCCAAGCGGCGTCTGACGGTGTTCACCGGGGTGTCCGGATCGGGCAAGAGCTCACTGGTGTTCGCGACGATCGCCGCGGAGTCCCAGCGCATGATCAACGAGACCTACAGCGCCTTTGTGCAGGGGTTCATGCCTAACCTGGTGCGGCCCGACGTGGACCACCTCGACGGGCTGACCACGGCGATCATTGTTGACCAGGAGCGGATGGGCGCGAACCCTCGCTCCACGGTGGGCACTGCCACGGACGCCAACGCCATGCTCCGGATCCTTTTCAGCCGGCTGGGCACGCCGTACGTCGGGCCGCCCACGGCATTCTCCTTCAACGTCCCGACGCGGAAGGCCAGCGGTGTGATGAGCACCGAGAAGGCCGGCGGCCGGGTGGAGAAGGCTGTGGTGCAGAACGTTGTCTACCTGGGCGGCATGTGTGCGCGCTGCGAGGGCATGGGCTCGGTCTCCGACTTCGACCTCACGGCTTTGTACGACGACAGCAAGTCGCTCGGCGACGGTGCACTGACCGTCCCCGGCTACAGCATGGACGGCTGGTACGGCCGGCTGTTCGAGGGCATGGGACTCCCGATGGACAAGCCGATTGCCACGTTCACGAAGAAGCAGCTTGAGACGATGCTGTACTCCGAGCCCACCAAGATCAAGGTTGAGGGCATCAACCTCACGTTCGAGGGCATCATCCCGAAGATCCAGAAGTCCATGCTGTCCAAGGACGTCGAGGCGATGCAGCCACACGTGCGGCGCTTCGTGGAGAGCGCCATCACTTTCCAGGCCTGCCCCGAGTGCGAGGGCACGCGGCTCAGCCCCGAGGCCAGGTCCTCAAGGATCCAGGGCAAGAACATCGCCGACCTCTGCGAGATGCAGATCAGCGACCTGGCCGAGTGGGTCCGCGAATTCGACGAGCCGTCGATTGCCCCGCTCCTCAAAGGCCTGCGGCACCTCCTTGACTCGTTCGCCGAGATCGGGCTGGGTTACCTCTCCCTCGACCGCCCGGCCGGCACCCTCTCCGGAGGAGAGGCCCAGCGCACCAAGATGATCCGGCACCTGGGCTCGTCGCTCACGGACATCACCTACGTCTTCGACGAACCCACCATCGGCCTCCACCCGCACGACATCGAACGGATGAACCAGCTGCTGCTGCAGCTGCGCGACAAAGGCAACACCGTGCTCGTCGTCGAGCACAAGCCCGAGACCATCGCCATCGCTGACCACGTCGTTGACCTCGGCCCCGGCGCCGGCACCGCGGGCGGCAGCGTCTGCTTCGAGGGAAGCGTGGCGGGGCTGCGGGAAAGTGGAACCATCACCGGCCGCCACCTCGATGACCGGGCGTCGGTGAAGGCAGCAGTGCGTACGCCGTCCGGCACGCTCGCGGTGCGTGGCGCCTCGACGCACAACCTCAAGGACGTCGACGTCGACGTTCCACTCGGCGTGCTTTGCGTGGTGACGGGTGTGGCCGGTTCCGGCAAGAGCTCGCTGATCCACGGCTCGGTGGCCGGCCGCGACGGTGTTGTGGTGGTAGACCAGGGCGCCATCAAGGGCTCCCGCCGCAGCAACCCCGCCACGTACACGGGCCTGCTCGAGCCGATCCGCAAGGCGTTCGCGAAGGCCAACGGCGTGAAGCCGGCGCTGTTCAGCTCCAACTCTGAAGGTGCCTGCCCCACCTGCAACGGCGCGGGCGTCATCTTCACCGAGCTCGGCGTGATGGCCACCGTCGAGTCCACGTGCGAGGACTGCGAGGGCCGGCGGTTCCAGGCGTCAGTGCTGGAATACACGCTGGGCGGCCGCAACATCTCCGAAGTGCTGGCCATGTCCATGACAGAGGCTGAAGTGTTCTTCAGCGAAGGGGAGGCCCGCACGCCCGCCGCCCACAAGATCCTGGACCGGCTCGTCGACGTCGGGCTCGGGTACCTGACGCTCGGCCAGCCGCTCACCACGTTGTCCGGCGGCGAGCGGCAGCGCGTCAAGCTGGCCACCCAGATGGCAGAGAAGGGCGACGTCTACGTCCTCGATGAGCCGACCACCGGCCTCCACCTCGCCGATGTCGAGAACCTGCTGGGCCTCCTTGACCGGCTTGTCGAGTCCGGCAAATCCGTCATCGTCATCGAGCACCACCAGGCGGTCATGGCGCACGCCGACTGGATCATCGACCTCGGTCCCGGTGCAGGGCACGACGGCGGCAAGGTCGTTTTCGAGGGGACGCCCGCAGAGCTCGTGGCGGCCAAGTCCACGCTCACCGGCAAGCACCTCGCGGCCTACGTCGCCGGCTGAATGCCGGTGCCCGGGGAGCGTGCCCGGGAAGCGTGCGCGCACAGCGCGCGCTGCCGCTGCCCGGGGAAGTTCGCCTAGGCTTGGAGGACGCCAACCCAATGGAGCAGTACACCCATGCGATCAATCCGCCGCCAGTTGCTGAGCGTTGTGCTCGGGACCTTCGTTCTCGCCGCCGCGCTGCTGGGGTTTTCCGCCCCGGCGTCGGCACACGATGCCGCCGAGTCCAGCAGCCCCGCACAGGGGGCCACGGTGGCCACAACGCCGGAGCAGGTCTCGGTCACGTTCAACAAAAACCCGCTGGGCATCGGTGCACAGTTCTCCGTCAAGGATTCCGCCGGGGCTGAGTGGGCGGACGGCGCTGTTCAGATCGTGGACAGCACTGCCACCCAAAAGCTCAGGGCCGGCGCTCCGGCGGGGGCGTACACGGTGGCCTGGCGGGTGGTCAGCTCGGATTCCCACCCGATCGAGGGGACGTTCGGCTTCACGGCGACCGCCGCGGCGGCGGGAGCCGCGCCCTCGGGAACATCGTCGGCGGGAGCGTCGCCGTCGGCCGCTGTTCCCACGATGGGAACCGCGCAGCCGGGAACGGTGGCAGCTCCGGCCCCGGCCGAAGACGCGTCCGAACCGTTCCCCTGGAGCCTGGTGATCTTTGCGGCAGTGGCCGTCGGGCTGCTGGTGGCCATCGGTATCCTCGCGAAGCGTCGCCTCACCGCAGGCAGCGACGAAGAAACCGAACAGGCCTAGACGGCGGCGGCGCTTTCCGGGTGGACCGTTGCTGAAATGGCCTGGCCCACGGTCTTCGCCTGACGCAGGACTTCCTTGGGTGAGGGCGTGATGAGCTCGCCCACTCCCACGAGGTAGATGCCGATCTGCCGCATGGCCGCCACTAGGTTGCGGCCAACCGTGATGCCGAAGTCGCTGAGCATGCGCCGCAGCTGGCTGTGTGCGCACCGGGTCAGCACAATGTTGTCAGCCAGCAGGATTCCGTTGGGCGTATGGACTTCCCACTTGCCGGGCGGGGAGCCCGCGGCTGTTCCCGCAGTATTTCCGCCTGGTGCGCCGCCCACCATGGTCAGCTGAACCGCCCGGGTGGTGTTGCGGACATCCATGTGGTGGCTGGCGGCGTAGTTGCGCAGGTGGCGGAGGATCTCGTTGCGCTCCCGGAGGGAGTCGGAGTCTGCTGCGTCGCAGCGCTGCAGTGAAGCAGTGTTGGCCGGTTGTCCGGCGCCGAGGATGTCGAGCCCATCCACCACAATCGCGTCCACGCCGCGGCGGCGCAGTTCTGCGCCAACAGCCAGGCCTGAGAGCCCCGTGCCGATGATCACCGTGGTGGTCCGTTCGGTCCCGCCATTCACAGGCATGCTTGACACTACAGTTTTCCTCCTTCAAAGGCTTTCGGATGCAGGCAGCGTTGCCCCGCATGCGTTCCGTTACCCCCAAAGTCCGGCCGCAGCACCGGCCCGGGACGCACCTGAATGGGCGTCGGCGGACCGGCAGTGCCTCGAAGACTACAGAACATTCAGGGCCGTGGATAGCCCAAACACAAACATTCTCCTTAACGTTGAATACGGTTGCCACTCCGTTTGCCATGGGCTGTGGATAACCCGTCATCCAGCGGTCCGCAGCCGCTTGCTAAGTGTCTGCGGACCGAGAATAGTGAGAAGCGGAAGCAGGGTTCTCCAGCCCGTCGGGGCCCACATCGCGGCCGGTGCGGGCGGAGGGCGCCGCTTCTGGCAGAATAGCCGCAACATAAGGCAGTATCGCGAGGAGGCGGCCCGATGGGCGCACAAGAGATGCATCCGGATCCGGACCAGGACCGGGCCGGAAATTCGGCTGCTCCGGTGGGGATAGTTGTGGGGGTGGATGGTTCCGACCACGGCCAGTGCGCTTTGGTGTGGGCAGCCCGGGAAGCCGTGCGCCGCCGTCGGCCGTTGCATATTGTCACCGCGTATTCAGTGCCGATCTTTGCGGCGTCCGGACTGGACGGCGGGTACGCCACCGTGGATGATTCCGTTATCCGCGAGGGCGCCGAAGCGATCGTCAAGCAGGCGCTGGACAAGGTTTCCGGCTACAACATCGAAGTTGACGGCTCCGTGGAGAACGGAGACGCTTCAGGCGTGCTCCTGGAAATGTCCGAGACAGCCGATCTGTTGGTGTTTGGCACCCGCGGCCGCGGCGGATTTGTGGGACGCCTGCTGGGCTCGGTGAGCAGCGCCCTGCCGGCTCACGCCAAGTGCCCCACGGTCACGGTGCCGCTGGTGTGTTCGGACCGGCTGGGCGAAACCACCGAAGACAAGCGCATCAGGGCCGAGCAGGCCAAGCCAGGACACAAGCAGGTCGAGAACGTTGTCGTGGTGGGCGTGGACGGGTCCGAACAGGCACGCATCGCCGTGCTGGAGGCTGCGGACCAGGCTGAACGGCTCGGGGCAACCCTGCGCGTGATCTGTGCGGTGCCGCAGTTCAGCGGCTCCCTGGCCTGGGTTCCGGCCCCCATGGACCGCAAAGCCCTCTTCGATGACATCCGGGTCCAACTTAACGCCGGGATGGCCTGGCTCAAAAGCCACTACCCCAACCTTTCCGTGGAGTCGGAACTGCTGGACGGTTCGGCCGTGGATGTTCTCGTTGAGGCCAGCCGGCACGTAGAACTGGTGGTTGTGGGCACCCGGGGCCGTGGCGGGTTCACCGGCATGCTCCTGGGCTCCACGTCCGGCGGCGTGCTCCACCACGCCAAGAGCCCGGTCCTCGTGGTTCCGGACCGCGACGATCCGCGGCTGGCGGACCGGGCACAGTTCGGACCGATCCCCGGCGCAGCCTGACCCATCACCTTCGCAGCAGGAGGCATGAAAATGCCTGGCACCGGCAGTTCGTCTCCCATCCTCGGATTGGAGGCGGTCACCGCAGCAATGGTTCCCCTGGTGGGTGGCAAAGCGGCCAACCTGGGGGAGCTGCTCGCCGCCGGGCTGCCCGTGCCTGACGGATTCTGCCTCACCACGGAGGCCTACCGCGAGGCGACCGCGGGCCACGCGCATGGAACGGGCGGCCCGCTCGCCGAGGTCCACGCGGCGCTTCAAGCAACGCCCGACGGCGACCTCCCCGCCCTGGCTGCGCTCGCGTCCCGGGCCCGGGGTATTATCCAAAACGCCCCGGTCCCCACCGAGGTGGCCGCCGCCGTCGAACAGGCCTACGCCGCCCTGGGCGACAACGTTCCGGTGGCCGTCCGGTCCTCAGCCACTGCGGAGGACCTTCCGTCGGCGAGTTTCGCCGGCCAGCAGGACACTTATCTGAACGTGGTGGGCGCTGCCGCCGTCGTGGAAGCCGTGCGCAACTGCTGGGCCTCGCTCTGGACGGACCGGGCGGTCAGCTACCGGGCAAGCCGGGGGATCGATCCGGCCGCGGTGGCGCTGGCCGTGGTGGTCCAGCGGATGGTGGATGCCACCGCCGCCGGTGTGCTTTTCACCGCGAACCCGCTGACGGGCCGCCGGAAGCAGGCCGTGATCGATGCCAGCCCGGGCTTGGGGGAAGCGGTAGTGTCCGGGGCCGTGAACCCGGACCATTTCGTCGTTGACCCGCTCACCGGGCGGGTCCTGGAACGCCGGCTTGGGGACAAACGCATCGCGGTCCGGCCCATCCCCGGCGGCGGCACACGGACTCTGGCCATCAGCAACGGCGGGGCCGCGGCGTGCCTGACGGACAAGCAGGCCGCCGAACTTGCAGCCTTAGGCCACCGGGTGGAGGGTCACTTTGGCTCGCCGCAGGACATTGAATGGGCCATTGCCGGCGACGGTCATTTCTGGCTGACCCAGTCGCGGCCCATCACCACGCTGTTCCCCGTCCCGCAACGGGCGGCCGGCGGGGAGGGCACGCGCGTTTACCTTTGCTTCAGCCTGGCGCAAGGCCTGACCCGCCCCATCACGCCCATGGGTCTGGCAGCATTCCGGCTTATTGCCTCCTCGGTGGCCCGCGCGGCGCAATTCGATGTGCCCGAGCCGCGCAGGGGTCCGTCCCCTTACGCAGTGGCGGCCCAGCGGATCTACTTTGATCTGACCGCCGTAGCCCGCAGCACCACCGGCCGGCGGATCGTTCCGCGCGTCTTTGACGTGATGGAAGCTCGCTCGGCCACGGTGCTGCGCAGGGTTTTCGAGGACCCACGGTTTTCCGTGACGCGCAGGACGCCGCTGGGCTTGCTGCGGCACGTGGTCCCGGCGGCGGTGCATGCCAGGGTGCCGGAGACGCTGCTTCGGGCCGTTTTCCGCCCGGACGCGGCCCTCCGCAGGACCAACCGGCGGGCGCGCGAGTTCGCCGACTCCCTCGAACCGCCCGCCGGCCTCACCCCGCTGCAGCGCCTGGACCACGCTGAACACGTACTCGGCACGCGCATCTTCTCGGTGGTGCCGTCCATCCTGCCGCTCCCGGCTCTCGGGTTCGCTGCCCTGGCGCTCGCCGGAAAACTGCTGGGCGGCGGCCGGTGGGATGACCTGCAGGTTGTGCTCCGCGGGCTGCCCAACAACGTCACCACCGAGATGGACCTGGAGCTGTGGCGCCTCGCCCAGGTGATTAAGAACGACGGCGGTTCCCGCGCCGCCGTGACGGACCGGAAACCCGCCGAGCTGGCCGAAGACTTCCGCGCGGGCCAGCTGCCCGCGGTGCTGCAGTCCGGGCTGGCGCGGTTTATGGGCCAGTACGGTCACCGGGCGGTGGCCGAGATCGATGTCGGTATGCCGCGCTGGTCTGATGATCCCACCCATATCCTGGGTGTCCTGGCCAACTATCTCCGGCTTGAGGGTTCCGCGCTGGCGCCGGATGTCCAGTTCAGCAACGCCGCCGAGCAAGCGGACGCCTGCGTTGACCGCCTCGTCGCGGAGGCGCGGAGCCGCGGCCGGCTGCGCGGAACGGTGGTCCGGGCCGCGCTGCGTCGGGCCAGGCTGTTCGCCGGACTGCGCGAGCTGCCCAAGTACCAGCTGGTGGTGGGCCTCGCCGAAGTGCGGAAGCAACTGGCCTTGGCCGGCGCGGCGCTGGCTGCGGCAGGGGTGGTAGCCGAGGCGGATGACATCTTCTTCCTGGACCTGAATGAAGCCCGGACCGGCCTCGATTCGGGAGCAGCTGACCTCCGGGCCCTGGTGGCGCAGCGGCGCGCGGACTACGCCGTGGAACTTGAACGGCGGCACATACCCCGGGTGCTGCTGTCGGACGGCACGGAGCCGGAAGCCATTCCATCCGGCGACGCTGTGACGGCATCCACGGTGCCGGGGGCACTGAGCGGCAGCCCGGCGTCGGCCGGTGTTGTCACAGCGGCCGCCCGCGTGATCCTCAACCCTGTGGGTGCGCACCTGGAACCGGGAGAAATCCTGGTGGCGCCGTCCACGGACCCCGGCTGGACGCCGTTGTTCCTCACCGCGGGCGGACTCGTGATGGAGATGGGCGGACCCAATTCGCACGGGGCCGTGGTGGCGCGGGAGTACGGCATCCCGGCGGTGGTGGGTGTCCCGGACGCCACGCTCCGGCTGTTCACCGGGCAGGAAATAACGGTCGACGGCGGCGCCGGAACCGTGGTGCCGTCGTAGCCGGAGTGCCCCTCGGCATGACTTCCAGAAGGGGACGTGTGCGGCGGCGGTCCCCAGGCGTAACCTGAAGTATGGGCTCCAAGGATGAAGCGGGGCTGGCATGAACCGCGCATGGCTGCGCTGGGTGCCTGCCGCAGCTGTACCTGCAGTGATCGCCGCCGGTGTGCTGGTGGGATCCATTCCGGCTCGGGCCGGCGATCCGCTGCCACAAAAGTCTCCGGCTGAGGTCCTGACCCTCCTGGGCCAGCACAACACCAAGTCATTCTCCGGAACAGTCCAGCAGTCCGCCGAGCTGGGCCTGCCCGAACTGCCGGCCGCCGGTCCCAGCTCCGGACCGGTGTCGGCCGGCGGGGCCGCGTCGGTCCTGGAGTTCCTGACCGGCGAACACACCGCCCGGATCTTTATGGACGGGCCAACCAAGATGCGGGTCCAAGTGATGGACCGGCTCGCTGAACGCGACGTCATCCGGCGCGACAATGACGTGTGGTTCTACAACTCCAAGGACAACAGCGCCGCCCACCTGGCCCTGCCGGCGTTCGCCACCGATTTGCCGCTGCCTGTCCCCGAAACCCCCGCTCTGCCAGGACCTCCCGCCCTGCCTGAACCTCCCGCACCGCCCGGCGACCTGCCGGGCCGGGACCTGCCCTTGCCCGTTCTGCCTATGCCCATCCTGCCCGGCGAGAACCTGCCTGGCCCGCCCGTAATGCCGACGCCCGAGGATCTGGCCCGGAAGTTCCTCGCCGTCGTGGACAGTTCCACCGAGGTGACGGTGGGTCCGGACGTCGAAGTCGCCGGCCGGTCCGCCTACAATCTGGCTCTGGTGCCGAGGACGCAGGGGACGCTGCTTGAGAAAGTTGCCATCGCCGTGGACGGCGAGACAGGAATGCCACTGCGGGTAACTGTGATGGCACGCGGCCAGGCGGAACCGGCTTTTGAGGCCGGCTTCACCAGCCTGTCCCTGGCGGCCCCGGACGACTCGGTGTTTACGTTTGTTGCCCCGCCGGGCGCCACGGTCAAGGAGCTGCCGGTGCCGCCGGTCCCGTATATGCCCGGGATGCCAGCTCTCCCGCCCAGTCCCGGCGGGATTACGCCCGGCGTGGTTCCAGACAGCGGCCCGGACCAGCCCACTGCGCCGGACCAGCCCACCGCGCCGGACCAGGTTCCTCCGGACGCGGTTCCGCTGGACCAGCCCACCGCCGTGCCGGAAGAGCTCCCCGCCCCGGACAAGATTCCCGGCCGCGACGCCAGCCTGCGGCACCGTGATGCACCCCGGCCAACAGTGACCGGCCGGGGCTGGGAAACGGTGCTCGGGTTCCCCGCGGCACCCGGCGGGCAAGGGGCTGCCTGGACTGAATCCTTGCTGAAGGATCCGCTCCTGTCCCAGGCCGCCGTCGTCGTTCCCGGCGGACGGCTCCTGTCCACGGCACTGGTCAACGTCTTCCTGACGGACGACGGCAGGATCTTTGTGGGGATGGTCCCGGCGGAGCGGCTGCAGGCCGCCGCCGGCGCGGCGTGACTGCGGCCGGGGGGACGGCTGCCGCCGGGATAGCCGCCGCCCGGACCACTTCCACAGGCAATGGGACGGCCGGGCTGACCATCGAGACCCAAGGCCTGACCAAGCGTTTCGGCCACCAGCTGGCGGTCGACAACGTGGACCTCGCAGTTCCCCACGGCGCCGTGTTCGGGTTCCTGGGCCCCAACGGGTCGGGCAAAACCACCACCATCAGGATGCTGCTGGGCCTTGCCGCGGCGTCGGCTGGAACCGTCAGCGTCCTGGGCCTGCAGATGCCGCAGCGGCTGCATGAGGTCCTGCCGCGCGTCGGGGCGCTGGTGGAGGGGCCGGCGTTTTATCCGTTCCTTTCCGGCACCGCCAACCTGCACCGCCTGGATGCTGCCAGCCGGCATGCGGCGCCCGCTTCCCGGACCGCCCGAGTTGCCGCCGCGCTTGAGCGGGTGGGCCTCTCACACGCCGCCGGCAAGCGGGTCCACGCCTACTCTCTGGGCATGAAGCAGCGGCTGGGGATCGCCAACGCATTGCTGTCGCCGCGGGAACTGCTGGTGCTCGATGAGCCCACCAACGGACTGGACCCGCAGGGAACGCGGGAAGTGCGGAGCCTGGTCCGGTCGCTGGCCGCCGATGGCGCCACCGTCTTCATCTCCAGCCACCTCCTGGCAGAAGTGGAACAGATCTGCACGCACGCGGCCATCATGAGCGCCGGCCGGCTGGTGGCTCAGGGGCCGCTGGCGGAGCTCCGCCAGGCCGGTGAGACGCGGATCCGCCTGTTAACGCCCGACGCCGGGACGGCCAGTGAGGTCCTGCTGCGGCTGGGCATGTCCCCCATGGGAAGCCCTGAGGCGGGAACGCCTGAACCGGACGGGGACGTGCTGACCGCCGTCGCGGCTGCGTCCCGGCTGGAGGCCCCGGAGGACATTGTGGCGGAGCTCGTGGCGGCCGGGGTGCGGGTGCGGGGCTTTTCCGTTGAGCGGGAGAGCCTGGAGGAGCGCTTTGTGGCGCTGACGGGGGAGGGGTTCGACATTGCCCAATAGTGCTTCCGAGGCCGGCAGTCTTCCTTCAGCCAGCAGCGTTCCTGAGACGAGCAGCGGTTCTGAGACCAGCAGTGGTTCCGAAACCAGCAGTGGTTCTGGGCTCAGGAGCGCTCCTGGTGCGCCGTCGAGCCTGTCCCTGCTGGCGTCTGAGCTGAAGACGCTGTTCCGGCGTCGCCGGACCGCGGCCATGCTGCTGGCGCTTGCCGCGATACCGGTGCTGATCGCCGTCGCCGTCCGGCTCTCGTCATCCGTTCCTCCCGGGAGAGGACCGGCGTTCCTGGACCGGATCAGCCAGAACGGGCTGTTTGTGGCCGTCACGGCGATGCTGGTCTCTGTGCCGCTCTTTCTTCCCCTGACCATTGGGGTGGTGGCGGGCGATACCATCGCCGGCGAGGCCAGTCTGGGCACGCTGCGCTACCTGTTGGTGGCGCCCGCCGGGCGCGTGCGTCTGCTGCTGGTGAAGTACGCGGGAGCGCTGGCGTTCTGCCTGGCCGCCCCCGTCACGGTGGCCCTTGCCGGGGCGGCGATCGGAGTGTCGCTCTTTCCCATTGGGCCTGTGACCCTCTTGTCCGGCGACGTCGTCCAGCCACCCGAGGCCGCGCTGCGGCTGGTCCTGATTGCTGCCTACCTTGCGGTGTCCCTGGCAGGACTCTCGGCGATCGGCCTGTTCCTGTCCACCTTGACGGTGGTCCCGGTGGGCGCCATGGCCGCCACTGTGGTGCTGTCAGTGGTCTCGCAGGTCCTGGACCAATTGCCGCAGTTGGAATGGCTGCACCCTTGGCTGTTTACACATTACTGGTTCGGCTTCGCGGACGTCCTGCGCCAACCGGTGCTGTGGGACTCTTTTGCCAGCAACGCGCTGCTGCAGGCGGGCTACATCGCCGTCTTCGGGGCGCTCGCCTATGGCCGGTTCGTCACCAAGGACGTTCTGTCCTGAGCCTGGATGTCCTGCGCTTTCATTCCTGCGCCTGAAGTCCTGCGCCGGAGCCTCGGACAGGAGCCCTGGCCCGGTCAGTAGCGGGCTGCGTAAGGGTGGAGCTGCATCCCGGCCATCCAGCTCAACTGGGTCACGCCGATGCCCTCATCCGGATTCAGCGCCTGCACTACCTGGCCGTTCCCCAGGTAGATCGCCACGTGATAGAAGCCCGGCGCTGAGCCCCAGACCAGCAGGTCTCCACGCCGCGCCTGGGAGATCGGCACGTGAACGGGAGCTGCCGCGTACTGCTGCGCAGCGGTACGCGGCAGGTACTTGCCCGCGGCGGCGAACGCCGTCTGCACGAGACCGGAGCAGTCAAAGCCGTTGGGGCCCGTGCCGCCGTACTGGTAGAAGTACGGCGCCCCCACCTTGGACATCGCCACGGAAATGGCAGTCTCATTGGAACCGCCCGGCGATGGGGCTGGAGCAGGCGCAGGAGCAGGCGCGGGTGCTGGAGCCGGGGCTGGTGCAGGCGCTGGGGCCGGAGCCGGTGCAGGCGCGGGAGCTGGCGCGGGTGCCGGTGCAGGGGCGGGCGCGGGTGCCGGTGCAGGGGCGGGAGCTGGCGCCGGTGCTGGAACTGGAGCGGGTGCAGGTGCGGCCGGCAGGTTCCCGCCAGCGGCCGGTCCGGCTGCGGGCCGGTCTGGCGCTGCTTGGGCCGCAGCCCGATCAGCAGCCGCAGCCAGTTCGGCGAGCCTGGCCTCCTCGCGCCGCCTGTCCAAGGCATCAATGCGAGCCGATTCGAGGGCCACTGTGGTGTTCCGCAGCTGGGCGAGCTGATCCACGAGGATTGTCCGCTGCGCCGCGGCTTCGGCTACGGCCTTGGCCTGGGTGGCGTTGGCTTGTTCGGCTTCTTCCTTGCGGGCTTCGGCCTTCTGGGCGGCGTCATCGGCGGCCCGGTTGGCGTCGTCGGCGGCGGCCGTCAGGGACTGAGCCGCGGACGCTGCGGATGCGGCCGCTTCGAAGGCGCGGCTCCGGCTGGCCGAAATGGCTTCCAGCGTCGCGGCCTGGTGCAGGGCTTCGGCATTGCCGCTGACGAACGTGCCCAGCGTCGGGTTCAGCCCGCCGTTGCGGTAGAGGTCACCGGCGAGTTGGCCGACCTGTTTCCGGGTCCTGTCCTGCTCGTTGGTCGCAGCGGTGGCCTTGGCCGTGGCCACTTCCGCAGCCGTCCTGCGGTCCTGCAGTTCTACCAGGGCTTCGCCGTAGGCGTTGTTGGCTTGCAGCGACAAAGCAAACGTGGCTTGCTGGGCGCTGGTGGCGTCGGCCAGGAGGCGTTCGATGATGGCGACCTGATCCGCCGTCGCGCGTTCACTCGCCTTAGCCGTGGCGATGTCCTCCGGGGTGGGAAGTTCCGGTGACGCCGGACGCTGGACTGTTGGAGCCTGCGGTAGCGGCGCTGCCTGGGCGGGGAGGGTCAGGCTGCCGAAAAGTACGACGGCGGTGCACAGTACGGCGGCCTTCAGGCCGGATCCGGTCAAACCCATTCGCAGAACCTCGCACGCAGTAAGGCTGGGGGAGCGAGGTCTGGTGGCGGCACAAGGAGCCCCTCTGCTGATCTCCCAGCAGTCCGAGGCTACGTGAGCGTGTGCACTTTGGCAACACTAGTCACATCAATAACATAAACAACAAGAGTGCAATTCCGGCGCATCTGGGCCGGCGTGTCGCGGAATCGGCTCCCGCTCCGCAGGACAGATCTCTCCCTGCCAAGTGGCTAGGGCTCCGCCGGGTACGCGTGGGCGGGATCCAGTGGTGGGCGGCCGGAAGTCACCGCCGCTGTGTCTGGCTATGCCCCTTGACTTGGCGTCACAGGAGGCAGATTTTTGCGTGCCCGGGCGTCTGCCGGCCGCGGATTTCCGGGGTTCGCGACTTCGCCGGTGGCCAAAAGGGTGCTCGGCGTGACGCAAGGGGGCTTCGCGGTTGGGCTGGATCCGGCAGCGTGCGTCAAAGCGATGTAGTGGGCCCCCGCCTGCAGGGTTCCCTGGCCGAGCTTGCGAGGTTAGGGGTGCCGGTGGGGCGCAGCACGCAGAGGATGTCAGCCTCACTGCCGCCGTGTCATGCGTGTTGGCGCGATTCGTGCTCCGAGTGGCTGGCGGGTTCCAGCTGGAAAGTGCAGTGCTCGGTGTCAAAGTGGGAGCCCAGGCAGGTGGTGAGCTTGTCCAGGAGTTGGTCGGCGCCGCGGGCATTAAGGACGCCGTCCTCCACCACCACGTGGGCCGAAAACACCGGCACGCCGGACGTGATGGTCCAGATGTGGATGTCATGGACGTCAACTACTCCGTCAACGGAGAGGATGTGTTCGCGGATCATCTGCACCTCCACACCCTTGGGGGTCGCTTCCAGGAGGACGTCCACCACATCCCGCAGCAGGCTCCAGGCCCGAGGCAGGATCATCAGGGCGATGAGCACGGAGGCGATCGTATCGGCGGCCTGGTAGCCGGTGAACATGATGACCAGGGCAGCCACGATGACGGCGACTGAGCCCAGCAGGTCGCCCAGCACTTCAAGGTAGGCGCCCCGGACGTTCAGGCTGTCCTGGTGTGCCCCGCGCAGGATCAGCAGCGAGACCAGGTTGGCTACTGCGCCCAGGATGGCGGCGAAGAGCATGATGTCGGTGCGGACCTCGGGCGCCGAGCCGATCCGCCGGATGGCCTCGGTGAAGATGACCACCGAGATGACAATCAGGATCAGTGCGTTGGCCAGGGCTGCCAGGACCTCGGCACGCTGGTAGCCGTAGGTCCGCTGGTCGCTCGCCGGGCGTCCGGCAATCCAGGCAGCCAGAAGCGCGATGGTCACGCCTGCAGCGTCGGAGAGCATGTGGCCGGCATCCGCCAGCAGGGCCAATGATCCGGACAGTGCCGCGCCGATCACCTGGACCACCACCACCGCAAGGGTGATGGTCAGGACGGCGATGAGCCGTTTGCGGTGCCGGCCTGTTGCCGTGATCCCGTGTGTGTGGCTGTGGTCGTGTCCCATGCCTACAAGGCTAGTCCCAGCCGAGCTCGTGCAGCCGCCGGTCATCGATGCCGAAGTGGTGGGCGATCTCGTGGACCACCGTCACGGCCACTTCCTGGATCACCTCGTCGCGGGACCCGCAGATGTCCAGGATGGGTTGGCGGAAGATGGTGATCCGGTCCGGCAGGGAACCGGCATCCCACCATGAATCCCGCTCCGTCAAGGGAACACCCTCATAGAGGCCCAGCAGAACGGTGTCCGGGTCCTCGCCCGGGCCGGGCACGTAGTCGTCCTCGACAAACACCGCCACGTTGTCCATGGCCGCGGCAAGCTTGGCGGGGATCAGGCCCAGGGCATCCGTGACGGCGGCTTCGAAATCGTCAGCGGACATTTCAAACGGACCGGACTCTTGCGGGCCATCCGGGATGATGGGCAGGCCGGGCGGCAGGTTGACGGGCATATGCAGACTCTAGTCCGCAGCCGGGTTGGCGCGCATACTGAATCCCATCCCTGACTGCCTGTGAGGAGCCGGATGTCCGTCCGCCATCGCCTTTTTGCCGCCATGTACGACACGCTGTCGGCCTCTGTGGAGCGCAGGGAGCTCGCTCCGCGGCGGGCGCAACTGCTCTCCGCGCTGGCGGGAACCGTGGTGGACGTCGGCGCAGGCACCGGGGCCAACCTGCGGCACTTCCGCCAGGCCGAGCGCGTGATCCTCGTGGAACCGGACCGCTATATGCGGGCTAGATTGAGCGCCCGTCTGGGGGAGTCGCCCGTTCCGGTGGAGGTTTCCGACGCCGATGCGGAGCACCTTCCGCTGCCGGACGGCGCGGCGGACGCCGTTGTATTCACCCTGGTGCTGTGCTCGGTGCCGGATCAGCGGCTTGCCCTGATGGAGGCCCGCAGGATACTGAAACCAGGCGGGACCCTCGCGGTGCTGGAGCATGTCCGCGGGCAGGGCCGTGCGGCCCGCTGGCAGGACAGGCTGGACGGTCTGTGGGGCCGTTGTGTGGCGCCGGGTTGCCACCTCAACCGGAACACGGTGGCATCCATCGGCGAGGCCGGGTTTGAATTCACGGAAGTCAGCAGGTTGGAGGCTCCGGCTGTTGCCCTGGCCACGCCGATCATCGCGGGGACAGCAGTGAAGCCCTCCTGACGCTGAATGGACCGCCCCTACCCGGACCTGCGGCGCGTCAGGCCCACACCCACCAGGCAGACCACCCCGCCCACGAGGCCCAGCACGGCGGGGACTTCGCTGAGGACCAGCCAGGAGATCAGGATGGTGGTGCCCGGCACCAGATAGGTGGTGGCCGCCAGTTTTCCGGCGTCAATCAGCGACAGCGCGTAGGCCCACGTGGTGAATGCAATGGCGGTGGGGAAGACGCCCAGATACACCAGGCCCAGTGTTGCCGGCAGCGGGGCGGACTGCAGTTCGGACACCAGCTGGCCGCTGAAGGGCAGGCAGCAGACCGCCCCCACCATGATGCCGAACCAGGTGGCCTGGCCCGCCGGGAACTTCCGCAGCACCGGCTTCTGGATGATGACGCTGACGGCGGCGAGCACGGCGGCAAGGAGGCAGAGCAGCACGCCCGCCACATCCGCCGTCGAACGTTCCCCGGAACCTGAGCCGGATCCGAGCGCGATCAGCGCCACGCCGCCGAACGCCACCAGGCTCCCGATAATCAGCCAGCGCGGGAAGCCCTCCTTCAGGAAGAAGCCGGCCATGATGGCAACGAGGATGGGGTTGACGTTGATCAGCAGCGCGGCGGTCCCGGCGTCCAGCAGGTGTTCCGCCGCGTTCAGGGCCACGTTGTAGCCGCCGAACCACATCACGCCGTACCCCAGGATGGGCCACCATTCGCGGCCTTGCGGCAGCACTCTGCTTTTGGCCAGCTGCGGCAGCACCAGTGCACCGAGCACGACGGCGGCAACCGCCAGCCTGCCCAGGGTAAGGGATCCGGGGGAGAACGTGGGGCCGATGGCCCGGATCCCCACGAACGCCGAAGCCCAGAGCACTACGGTGACCACCACGGCGGCGACGCCGAGCGCGTTAGTGCGGCCAGGTGGTGGGCGAAGCGCTGTTGTTGTTGCTGCGCTGGGAGGGGTGCTTGAAGCCATGCTGCCAATCTATCCCCAGGGCGACGCCGGCAGCTGGCGGGAATCGGTCACGTCTAGTCGAGTTTCTGCCAATCCCGGGCCGACCACTCCAGCAGCCGTTCCAGGGGCCAGGTGGTCACAATGCGCTCCGCGGGAATGTTGTTGTGCGCGGCGCGGGCAGCCCCGTACTGGAGGAAGTCGAGCTGGCCAGGAGCATGGGCGTCGCTGTCGATCGAGAACAGGCAGCCGGCGTCGAGGGCCGTCTGGATCAGGTCGTCCGGCGGGTCCTGCCGCTCGGGCCGGGAGTTGATCTCCACCGCCACGTTGTATTCGGCGCACGCCGCGAAGACCTTCCGGGCGTCGAAGTCCGATTGCGGTCGCGTGCCACGGGAGCCCTCCACCAGGCGTCCGGTGCAGTGGCCGAGCACGTTGGTACGGGGGTTATGAATGCCCTGGAGCATCCGCCGGGTCATGGTGTCGCGGTCCGCCCGGAGCTTCGAATGGACACTTGCCACCACAATATCCAGCCGCTCCAGCATGCCCGGTGACTGGTCCAGTTCGCCGGATTCCAGGATGTCCACTTCGATGCCGGTCAGGAGCCGGAATCCGTCCTTTTTGCCGTCAACTGCAGCGGCGTTGATGGTAGCCACAACGTCGAGCTGTTCGGTCAGGCGCTCGGCGCTGAGCCCGTTGGCGATGGTCAGGTTCGGAGAGTGGTCTGTCAGGGCCAGGTACTCGCGGCCCAGAAGTCGGGCGGCGTCTGCCATGAGCTGGATGGGGGAGCCGCCGTCGGACCAGTCGCTGTGGCTGTGGAGGTCGCCACGGAGTGCTGCGTGGAGCTTGGCCCCGCCGTCCGCGAGAGGCTTCGCGCTGCGCTGACGCAGGTCCTCAAGGTACTCGGGCACGTCGCCGTCTACTGCCTGCCGGACCACCTGGTAGGTCCTGTCGCCGATGCCCTTCATGCTCTTGAGCCTGCCGTCCCGGGCCCGGGACGCCACCTCGGATGGGTCAAGCCCGGCGATGATCCCGGCCGCCTTCCGGAAGGCCTGGACCTTGAAGGTGGCAGCGCGTTCCCGTTCCAACCAGAAGGCAATTTCATTGAGTGCGGCGACGGCATCCATCTGTCCATCTTCGCCTGTATCGGCGGCTTCGGTCAGGTGTCTGGGAGCCGATTTTGAGTTATTCCCGCCGAGGCCCTATAGTTTTAGAGTCCAGTTCGGAGCAACTGCAAAACGAAGACTGAGAGCCTCGGCTCGAAGCCTTTTATTTTGTGCCGAACGGGTTCTGGCCCCCATCGTCTAGCGGCCTAGGACACCGCCCTTTCACGGCGGCGGCACGGGTTCGAATCCCGTTGGGGGTACGCAAGGAACTGGTCTGGCAGGCTGAAAACGTCTGGTAAGCTGGAAGCCTTGAAAAAAGCGGTAGCGATGCCGCGAAGCAAGAAAATCAAGGCCCTGTAGCGCAGTTGGTTAGCGCGCCGCCCTGTCACGGCGGAGGTCGCGGGTTCAAGTCCCGTCAGGGTCGCTCTGATTGCCAGAAGAAATTCCGGCGGTCAAGGTGACATGTCACCTAGGCTCTGTAGCTCAGTTGGTAGAGCGTTCGACTGAAAATCGAAAGGTCACCGGATCGACGCCGGTCGGAGCCACCACTGGGAAGCATCAGTTCTTCGGAACTGGTGCTTTTCTTCTTTAACCCCATCATCGATGACGAGGCTGCCTCCGGCCTGCGACGCGCACTCTCGCCTGCGACGCGCAAAAACCCTGTCGCTACCGGGATTCGCGTGTCGTCAGGCCGTTTCTGTGGCGGTAGGAAATTTGCGCGTCATATAGGAAGCCCGCACGAGGCGCCTGTGGCGACGATGCCGAGTACGCGGCGTTCGGAAAGTTCTTCAAGACGATGTGCTCGTCTTCTCCGCGTGGGACGACGGCGACCCCCGGCACCCGCTGTACTGGACCGGGCGCCCGGCACCCCATCGATTGCTCCGCAGCGGCCCTTTTGGGGCCTCAAAACGGCCGTTACGGAGCAACCGATGAGGAAAAGCAGGCAAACGGCACGTGAATCTTCCAGTCCAAGGACCTGCTGCACTGGGACTTCCTCAGCGACTTCTCCGGTGTCGGCGCACAGGGCGGACTGTGGGAGATGCCTGAACTCCTGGAGGTTCCCGTGGAAGGGACGGACGAGCGGCGCTGGGTCATGCTCCTCAGTATCAACCCGGGCGGCATAGCCGGCGGCTCAGGCATGCAGTACTTCACGGGAGACTTCGACGGCGTGACGTTCCGCGCCGAGGGCGCCGCAAGTCCGGACGCTCCGCTGCAGGACCACCAAGGGTGGATTACGGCGCGGACTTCTACGCCGCCACCACCATCTCCGGAGCCCCCGGCGGCAAGCCCGTCCTCTTCGGCTGGATGGGGAACTGGGACTACGCCCAGAAGATGCCCACCACTCCCTGGCGCGGCGCCATGGCAATTCCCCGTGAGCTGACGCTCTCTGGTGGCAGCAGCAGCAACGGTAACGACGACGGCGGCAGGCCCGCCTTGCGCTCGTCCATCGCCGCTGCCCCCGCTGAAGTTTTGTCCAGTGGAGCTGCCTCCTAGCGGCAACTGACCGTTGCCGATGAAAGCAAGCCGCGGGGGAGGACTTCTCCTCCAGGTCCCAACTCCTTGATGTTGAACTGACGCCGGACGGTGCTGCGGAGGCCGGAATCGAACTGCGCGGGCTCAAGATCCGTTACCAAGCGCAGTCAGGCACGCTGACGGTTGACCGGTCCGCGGCAGGGACCTCAAACTTTTCGGACAAGTTCAGCCCCTACCACCAGGTGAGCGTCCCACTCGTGGACGGAAAACTGAAGCTGCGGATACTGCTCGATACCTCCTCGGTGGAAGTGTTCGCCCCCGGAAGCGGCACTGTTGTCACAGACCTCTTCCTGCCCGACTGGTCCGACACTGACACGTCGGTGTTCAGCGAAGGCGGAAAGACCGGATTTACGCTGACCGGCCGGAAGCTGGCCTGACTCGCCACGGATTCCCGTGCGTTCCCGCACGCAGGGGATAGGGTTGGGAACAACAGAAGGGGAAGTGTCTGATGGAATACCAGAACCCACAACCCGATGCGGGAGTCGAGCGCCAGCATGCTACCAGCCAGCCTGCTACCAGCCACCATGCCGCCAGCCAGGCGCCCGTGCCCGGTCATGGCCGCACAGTGATCGCTGAGACCGCCGTGGCAAAAGTTGCCGGCATCGCTGCCCGTGCCGTGCCCGGCGTCTATTCTTTGGGCTCGGCTCCGTCGCGTGCGCTGGGAGCCATCCGGGACGCCGTCGGCAGTTCGGACCACGCCGCCGGCGTCCGTGCCGAGGTCGGTGAGACGCAGGTGGCGGTGGACATCAGCCTGGTGGCCTCCTACGGCACGCCCCTGCATTCCCTGGCCAATCAGGTCAGATCAGCCGTTTACCGCGCGGTCGAGGAACTCGTCGGCCTGCAGGTCATTGAAGTGAATGTCGAAGTAACCGATGTCTACGTGGCGCCGCCGGCGAAGGCCGGAGCCCCTGCCGTCGCCGTCGCCGAGAGGGAGGCACTGCTGTGAATCTGACCGTTGTGGGCATCGCCATGGGCGCCTTCGTGGCGTTTATGTCCTTCCAGTTCGGGCTGTGGGGCTTCCTGGTCTCGCTCCTCTTTATGGCCATCGGCGCCCTCCTTGGCCGCGCAGCGGAAGGGAAACTGGACCTGCGCGGCGTCCTGGATGCCATCATCGGCCGGCGCTCATCGTCATGACGTCAGCGGCACCATCCATCCAGGGGCAGGTCCTGAGCGGACACAACCGCATCAGCACGCAGGCCCTGACCAGCCTTGCCAGGACGGCGGCCGCGGAAGCCCTAGGTGTGGAGCCCCACGATGTCCGGGCGGACTGGACGGACGACGACGGCCTGCTGGCTTTGTCGCTGGTGTCCCCTATCAGGATCCCGCCGCTGGCCACCGTGCTCAGGGACGCAGGCCGGGTCGCCGCATTCGGTGGATCCATTTGGGACCGGACAGTGGATGCCAAATCCAGGATCCTTTCGACGGTCACGGCCCTCAGCGGTGCCAGTCTGAGCAGGGTGGATATCCGCATCAGCGGCGTTAAGCCGATCGAGGGAGGCCGGGTCCAGTGAGCGGAGGATCAGTGGACGGAGACCTGGATTCGAGGCAACCAAGTCGCGCCCGAGCCCAGCCGCAACCCGATATGCGCAGGGTTGTTTTCCGGGAAACCCATTCCTCGCGGGCAGTGGTGGCAACAGTGGCAGCGGTCCTGGTGATGGGGCTGGCAGGCTATGGTCTGCTCGAATCTGCCGTTCACGCCATTGGTCAGCCGGCCTGGCTGATCGAACCGCAGCTGGCGGCGGAGCGGATCGTTGCACTTCCGGCGGGTATCCCGCCGTTGCTGCTCGGTGCCAGCGGTGCCGTAGTAGCCATGGTGGGCATGTTTTTCCTGCTCAACGCCATCCTGCCGGGAAGACGAGCCCGGCACGTGCTGAACGGCACCGGAACTTCGTCCGCCGTGGTGGTCGATGACGAGGTCATCGCCTCCGCCCTGGCACGCAGCGCACGGCTCGCTGCCAATGTCACCCCGGAGCAGGTCATGGTGGTGGTGTCCCGGCGGCAGATTATCGTCAACGTGCGCCCCACCTCAGGGGTTCCAGTAGCGGAAGCGGCGGTGCTGGCCGCGGTCCAGGACGAACTCAGCGGGATGTCACTGGTCCCGGTACCTGACGTCCGCGTGAACATTTCCACCGTAGGAGTGATTGGAGCATGACGGCCACACCCTCGCTCCTCAACCGGATCCTGCTCGGCATCCTCGGACTCAAGCTGCTCGCCGTGGGCATCCTGCTCGTCCTGCTGGCCACCGTTCCACCCGTGGCAACCTGGTGGCATGCCTGGTCCGGATCGGCCTGGCGCAGCGTCAACCAGGCCTTCGACAGCACCCGCTTTCCGGGACGTCCGGAAAGCTGGCTCTGGATTGTGATGGCGCTTGCCCTGGTGGTTCTGATCGGCCTGATGGTTGCCTGGATTGCGCAGCAGGGCAAAGGCCGGAGCAACCTGTTGGTGGCCGAGTACGATCCCGGGACAGTGGCCGGGGACGTCCGGATCAGCGGGGGAGTAGCGGAGCAAGCGTTGAAGCACGCCTTGGCTGAACGGCCCGATCTGGCGGGTGCCACGGTGGCAACCTACGATGTTCAGGGCAGCCCTGCCCTGAAAATCCGGCTCCAGCCGCGCCAGGGCGTGGCGCCGCATCTCCTTGCGGCCGAAGTCTCTGCCCTGGTGGATGCCTTGGACCAAGTGGTGGGAAAACAGACACCCGTCCTGATTCACATTGGTGCCGGGGCCAGGACACGGTTCAGCCGCGCTGAGCGCGTCCGTTAGTGTGATCCGGGGGACATCTATTCGTGCCGATGCCGGCGGACATCGCCAGGCAACGGGCCACCACCACTGTCCGGATGGAATAACCGGGGAATCAAGGAGAACACCATGAGCGAGCAAGTAACTGGCAGCGGAGCGGTAGAC
The DNA here is from genome assembly GCF_054057635.1 of Arthrobacter sp. UYNi723. Taxonomy (NCBI): domain Bacteria; kingdom Bacillati; phylum Actinomycetota; class Actinomycetes; order Micrococcales; family Micrococcaceae; genus Arthrobacter; species Arthrobacter sp. UYNi723. The sequence continues at coordinate 50,964 of NZ_JBSRZM010000007.1, read as the reverse complement.
GAAGGCACGGCAGAAAAGGCCAAGGAATTCGCTGGCGAGGCTGCGGAGAACGCCAAGGAACTTGCTGGCGATGTTGCTGAAAACGCCAAGGAACTGGCCGGCAGCGTGACCGAGAACGTGAAGGGCTTTGGCGCGAAGATCGCAGGGCTGTTCAAGGGCGGCAAGTAGACCCAACCACGGGGCATGCCCCATGGTGCCCAAAGGGCGCCGCGCTCCCCGGGGAGCGCGGCGCCCTTCTTGTTTGCGGCCTGTGGGCAGGATAGCCGCACGTCCACGGCGTCCCGCGGTCCCGCACAACATTGCTGCGGCGCCCAAAACGCCCATTGGCAGGGGCCTAGATATCCTTTCGGACACGACGTGTGTAAGCGCTTGCATTCCTGGCCTGGACTCGATTAGTGTGTGATTCACACCACGTCATGACGTACGTCACCCTAATCGCACCTGTTGAAGTTCTGTAACTCACCGAGGAGTCCTCAGCATGAAAAACCGCAAATACCTGCTTCCGGTTGCTGCCACCGGAATTCTGGCACTGTCCCTGACGGCCTGCAGTCCCGGCGGGGGCGGTGGCGGCACCACCACCGGCAGCGACTGTTCTGCCTACGAGAGCTACGGCAAGCACGACGGCAAGACCGTCTCCGTCTACTCCACCATCGTGGACATCGAAGCTACCAACCTGGAAACCGCTTGGGCAACGTTTGAAGAATGCACCGGGGCAACCATCAAATACGAGGGCAGCAAGGAATTCGAGACCCAGATCGGTGTCCGGGCCAAGGCAGGAAACGCCCCGGACGTCGCCATTTTCCCGCAGCCCGGGCTCCTGGCCGATCAGGCCAAGGCAGGCGGCCTGAAGCCGGCTCCGAAGGCAGTCTCGGATCTTGTGGACAAGAACTGGTCCGCTGACTGGAAGAAGTACGGCACGGTGGACGGGACCTTCTACGCGGCACCGATGCTCGCGAACGTCAAGGGTTACGTCTGGTACGCCCCGAAGACGTTCAAGGACAAGGGGTGGGAAGTTCCCAAGACCTGGGACGAAATGCTGACACTGTCCAAGAAGATCGCCGATGACGGCGCCATGAAGCCCTGGTGTGCCGGCTTCGAATCCGGCGAAGCGACCGGCTGGCCGGGCACTGACTGGGTCGAGGATGTTGTCCTCCGCGCCCAGGGCCCCGAGGTATACGACCAGTGGGTCACGCACGGGATTCCCTTCAACGACCCCAAGATTGTGGATGCGCTGAACCAGACCGGCGAGATCCTCCTGAACTCCGACTATGTCAACGGCGGATTTGGCGACGTTCGTTCAATCCTGACCACCGGCTTCGCGCAGGCAGGTCAGCCCGTCCTCGATGGCCAGTGCGCCATGCACCACCAGGCCAACTTCCAGGCAGCCAACTGGCCGGAAGGGACCGCCGTGGCTCCCGATGGCGACGTCTGGGCCTTCATGACGCCTCCGATCGACCCCAGCAAGGGCCAGGCAATCACCGGCGGCGGCGAGATGGTGGGCGCCTACAAGGACACCCCCGAGGTCCAGGCCTTCCTGGCTTACTTGGCCAGCGCCGAGTTCGCCAACAACCGCGTCAAGCTCGGTGGCGTCATCAGTGCCAACAAGGGACTGGACCCGGCGAGTGCCCAGACGGAACTCGACAAGCAGTCCATCGCCCTGCTCCAGGATCCGGACACCGTCTTCCGCTTCGACGGCTCTGACCTGATGCCTGGCGCCGTAGGCTCCAACTCCTTCTGGAAGGGCATCGTTGCATGGATCAACGGCACTCCCGCCCAGCAGGTTGCCGACAGCGTCGAAGGCAGCTGGCCTAAGAGCTAACCTCCTTCGCATCGCGCCCTTGGGACAACAAGTCCCAAGGGCGCAATGTTGATACCGAACGAACTAATCCACGCACACCACGGAGGTTGGGCAATGGAGTTTCTTGGAGGAAAATTTTTTCAAGTTTTTATCGCCTTAGCGGTTTTTGCCGCGCTAATTGGGCTGATCATGCTGATTGTGGACAGGGCTCCCAAATCAGTCAAAGACAAACTGACGATCGTTGGCTTTCTGGCGCCAGCGGTAATCCTGATGCTGGTCGGCCTGGTTTATCCGGCCGTGCAGACATCGATCCTGGCGTTCACGAATGCCTCCGGACAGCCAAACGGAGCCGATAACTTCGTCTGGATGTTTACGCAGCCCGAGGCGCTGGTTACGCTGCGCAACACTGTCATTTGGACGGTGCTGGTGCCGTTGCTCTCCACCGGTTTCGGCCTCGCCTACGCGGTGTTCATCGACAAGGCCCGCGGCGAAAAAGTGCTTAAAGCTCTGGTCTTTATGCCGATGGCCATCTCATTCGTCGGCGCCGGCATTATCTGGAAGCTCGTCTACGATTACCGCGGCCCCGGCATCGAACAGACAGGCGTTATTAACGCCCTGCGGGTCATGCTGGGAATGGATCCCAAGCAGTTCCTCCTGGATGCCCCGGAAAACACCATCTTCCTCATCATCGTGATGGTTTGGATACAAACAGGCTTTGCCATGGTGATCCTCTCTGCTGCCATCAAGGGCGTTCCCATGGAACTGGTTGAGGCAGCGCGCCTCGACGGCGCCAATGCCTGGGAGCAGTTCCGCAACGTGACCGTTCCCGGCATTCGGGGCTCTTTGGTCGTGGTGCTGACAACCATCACCATAGCCACGCTGAAGGTCTTCGACATTGTCCGCACCATGACGGCGGGCAACTATGACACCTCAGTGGTCGCCAACGAGATGTACACGCAGGCCTTCCGTGCCGGCGAACCGGGCAGGGGCGCAGCACTGGCCCTCATCCTGTTCCTCCTCGTCCTGCCAATCGTGGTCTACAACGCCCGCGTACTCCGTCAGCAAAGGGAAATCCGATGACCGTCATGCCAGCGCCGGATGCGGCGGCCAACACTTCCCGGACCCAGACACGCAAAGACAAGGCCCGTCCCGCGACGCCGGAGGATTCCGAGCCGATCATGCGGCGGGTCAAGACCAAGCTGACCTCACGGTGGGCCACCGCGGCCGCCGTGATCATTGCGACGATCTGGACAGTGCCTACGTTAGGTCTCCTGGTGTCCTCGATCCGTCCGGCGGCCAAGCAAGTGGGCCCGCGTTCGGATGGCTGGTGGAACTTTTTTGCGGACTGGGATTTCACCTTCAAGAATTACGTCGATGTCACGGCAGCGGCAGGATCGCAGTCGGCAAACCTTTCGCAGTACTTCGTCAACTCCCTTGCGATTGTCATCCCGGTAACCGTCTTTGTCCTGGTGCTGGCCTCCATGGCGGCCTACATGTTCGCATGGGGCAACTTCAAGGGCCGCGAATGGGCGTTCATCATCGTTTTCGCGTTGCAGATCATCCCGCTGCAGATGGCCCTCATTCCGTTGCTGACGCTGTTCACGCAGGTGCTTCAGATTCCGCCCGGGTCCTATACGCAGCTCTGGATCGCCCACACCATGTTCGGGCTCCCGTTGGGCATCTTCCTGCTGCACAACTTCATCTCGGAGATCCCGGGCGAAGTTATCGAGGCCGCGAAGGTGGACGGGGCAGGCCACACCACCATTTTCTGGCGGATCATCCTGCCGTTGTCGGTGCCGGCATTGGCGTCGTTGGCCATCTTCCAGTTCCTGTGGGTCTGGAATGACCTGCTCGTGGCATTGGTGTTCTCCGGTGGAACGGCAGACGTAGCACCCATCACCCAACGGCTCGCTGAGATCTCAGGTACCCGTGGTAACAGGGATTACCTGAACCCTGCGGCTGCGTTCGTGTCCATCATTGTGCCGCTGGCTGTGTTCTTCGGCCTGCAGCGCTACTTTGTCCGTGGTCTCCTGGCCGGCGGCCTCAAGGGCTGACCGGCCCCAGACTGACCAGCATGAGGGGCCGGCCGGACGCAAGGAGCGGGCCGGCAGGTAACACTGTGACGTCGGGAGGCCCGCAACCTAGCATGGCTTGGGGGCAAATGCATAGCGGATATTAAGTTTGAGCCCATGAGGGGAAACGGTGGCACGCATGGCTGAAAGGTCTCAACGGGGTGGCCACAGCGGCGTCAGCATTGAGGACGTGGCGGCAGCCGCAGGCGTATCCACTGCCACCGTTTCCCGGGCCGTGCGCGGGCTGCCCAGGGTTTCGCCCGCCACCCGGGAGAAGATCCTCGAGGTGGCGGGTGCCTTGGGTTATGTGGCGTCGTCGTCGGCGTCAGGACTGGCCACCGGCCGCACCAAGACCATTGGCGTCCTGGCACCGTTCGTGAGCCGCTGGTTCTTCTCCAAGGCCATTGAGGGTGCGGACCGCGAACTTCACGCCCGCCACTACAACCTTTCCCTCTTCAACCTGGGCGGTCACGGCAGCAACCGTGAACGCCTGTTCAGCAAGACCATGGTGTACAAACAGATTGACGCCCTGCTTGTCCTTTGTATGGCGCTCAGCCACGAGGAACTGGACCATCTCCAGAAGATTGATATCCCGCTGATCGTGGTGGGCGGCCATGTGGAGGAGTGCGCGTATATCGGCATCGACGACTACGCCGCAGCGTCCACCGCCGTACGGCACCTGATCGACCTCGGTCACCGGGACATTGCCCTCCTGCACGGCGACGACGAAACGGACCTTAACTTCGACGTTCCCCGCGTGCGGATCCTGGCTTTCAAGGACGTTATGGCAGGAGCGGGGCTGCCCACCCGCCCTGAGTGGGACGAATGGGGAGACTTCACGGTCCGCAGCGGGCAGGAGGCCTTCCGGCGCCTCTGGGCCCGGCCGGGCCCCAAACCAACAGCCATCTTCTGCGCCTCCGACGAAATGGCCATGGGCGTCATCTTCGAAGCCGCTCGCATGGGCGTACGGGTGCCTGAGGACCTCTCGGTTGTGGGGATCGATGACCACGATTTCGCCGACGCGATGGGCCTGACCACAGTGGGACAGCGGCCCGACGAACAGGCTGAGCTGGCCACCAAGATGCTCCTCGATGAACTGGACGGCACGGTCGGGGCGGTCCAATCCGCCGTCGCGCCCCACCAGCTCATCGTCAGGCGTACGACGGCGCCGCCTCCTTCCTGAGGAGGCACGACATGGCATCCCAGCCAGGAAGCCGTGTCTAGGAAACAGCGGTCAGGACGCGCGGGCGAGCTGCCGGATGGGAATCCAGCGGGAAGCCAGCCTGCGGTAGGCCGCCGCGGCGCCCGTCATGTCGCCCTCTGCCAGGCATTCGATGCCCAGCCGGATGTCCATGGGCGACTCGTCCGGGTACACCTTGTCCGCCACGGCGCCGTAGTCGAGTTCCACCATGGAATTGACGTGGAACAGCTCCAGCCATTCGGTCAGCTGCGCGAGGTCGTCCAGCATGTCCAGGTCCGGGGCCGCCAGCGCCAGGTGGGCCACGGCGTACCGTGCCCGCTCCATGGCTTCGGTGATGGGAGCCCACACCCTGACGGTGAGGATGCGCCCGCCTGATTCCACCACGTCCTTATGGTCGCCTTCCATAAACAGCGAGAACCAGCTGAAAGGGATGCCCCACGTGGAGGCGCGGGTATGGACACGGATGGCGCCGTCACGGGCTTTGACCTGGTCAATGCGTTCCTGGTGCTTGTCCCGCTGCTCTTCCGGAATCAGCATTTCGGCCAGCGGGCCGTGGATGCCTTCCATGAGGGCATTGGCGGCGAGGCCAGCGCGCAGGACCAGCTGGCTGGGGCAGTACAGCAGGACGCGCCCGGACCAAGCGTCACGCCCACCGTCCCCCCCAGCGTCAGGCCCAAGGCCGGAACCGGCGCCTATCCCGGTACCCAAGCCTGACTCGGCACCCGGGCCGGTTTCTGCACCCGGGCCGGCGGCAGCGCCGGCGTCGGACGTTCCTGGCTGCGGGGTCCGCCCGGGGGGTACACCGGGAATGCTGGTGACCCGGACCAGGTCCGTCCGCCCCGTGGGGAAGGGATCCCCGCCGGAGCGGGTGATCCGGCCCAGCGAGGCCAGCAGTTCGGCGTTTTCGACGGCGGCCCGGGAGGCTGTGCGGGCACCGGCGGACCGGATGGCCTCCCGCTGTCCTTCCGGGAACGCTTCCAGCGGTTCGTAGACGCGCAGGGTGGAGGAGAACGGCAGCCCGGCCTGGCCCCGGTAGAGGTTTCCCGTCATTACAGTCTCCCTTCCTGGGCCCCGGCTGCAGCCATCAGTCCGCCAGTTCCACCAGAACGGGGGCGTGGTCCGAGGCGCCCTTGCCCTTGCGTTCCTCGCGGTCGATCGACGCGCCCGTGACGCGGGCCGCCAACGCGGGGGAGCCAAGGACAAAGTCAATGCGCATCCCCTCCTTTTTGGGGAAGCGCAGCTGGGTGTAATCCCAGTACGTGTACACGCCGGGACCGGGGGTGTACTCGCGTGCCACGTCCTTGAATCCGGCCTCTTCAAAGGCGTGGAACGCAGCGCGTTCCGGCGGGCTGACATGGGTGTACTTGTTATTGACGAAAAGGTCGATGTCCCAGACGTCGTCGTCGAACGGAGCGATGTTCCAGTCGCCCATCAGCGCAACCTGGGCATCCGGGTTCGCCGCGACCAGGCCCTGGGCGTGAGTCTTCAGGGATTCAAGCCACTTGATCTTGTACGGCATGTGTTCGTCGTCCAGGGAGCGGCCGTTGGGCACGTAGAGGCTCCAGACCCGGACGCCGCCGCAGGTCGCGGCCATGGCGCGGGCTTCCTGGACGGGGTCCTTGCCTTCTTTCCCGAACGGAGGCTGGTCCAGGAAGGTGCGCTCGACGTCTTCCAGGCCTACCCGGGACGCGATGGCCACGCCGTTCCACTGGTTCACACCGAAGTGGGCCACCTCGTAGCCCATGCGTTCGAAAAGTTCCCAGGGGAAGTTTTCGTCCTTGCATTTGGTCTCCTGGATGGCCAGGACGTCGCAATCGCTGCGCTGCAGCCAGGCCTCCACACGGTCGGCGCGGGCACGGAGGGAGTTCACATTCCAGGTAGCAATCTTCACAGTCCCTAACTTACCGAACTTGTTGCCCGGAGGCGTTGCCTCGGCGGGAAAGCCCGCGCAGGCCGTTGTCCACCGTTGCAGGGACAGTCTGGAATTTAGTAGGAAGTCCGAGTATATTCGCTTGCAGAGATGACCTGGATCACATGCGAAGGAGCATTGCATCATGGTGCGCGAACTATCCCATTACGTAGACGGCCAGCGGGTGACGGGGACCTCCGGCCGCTTCAGTGACGTTTTTGACCCCTGCACGGGCCAAGTGCAGGCGCGCCTGCCCCTCGCCAGCGGAGAGGAGGTCCGGAACGTGGTGGCCGCCGCGGAGAAAGCGCAGGTCCAGTGGGGCGCCATGAACCCGCAGCGCCGCGGCCGGATCCTGCTTAAGTTTGTTGACCTCGTCAACGAGAACATGGACGAACTCGCCACGCTGCTATCCTCCGAGCACGGGAAGACCTTCGCCGATTCCAAGGGCGATATCCAGCGCGGCATTGAAGTGGTGGAGTTCGCGGCGGGCGCCCCACACCTGCTCAAAGGCGAGTTCTCCGACGACGCCGGTGCAGGCATCGACGTCCACTCGCTTCGCCAGCCACTTGGGGTGGTCGCGGGAATCACCCCGTTCAACTTCCCGGCCATGATCCCCCTGTGGAAGTCCGGTCCGGCCCTAGCCGCCGGCAATGCCTTCATCCTCAAGCCCTCCGAACGTGACCCCTCGGTTCCGCTGCGCCTGGCCGAACTGTTCACCGAAGCCGGGTTGCCGGACGGTGTGTTCAACGTGGTCAACGGGGACAAGGAAGCCGTTGACGCGCTGCTGGAAGATCCCCGCGTGAAGGCCATCGGCTTTGTGGGTTCAACGCCCATCGCCCAGTACATCTACGCCACCGCGGCCGCCCACGGGAAGCGGGCCCAGTGCTTCGGCGGGGCCAAAAACCATATGGTGATCATGCCGGACGCGGACCTGGACATGGCCGCCGATGCCCTGATCGGCGCCGGCTTCGGTTCCGCGGGCGAGCGCTGCATGGCCATTTCCGTGGCCGTCCCGGTGGGGGAGAAGACCGCGGACGCCCTGGTGTCGAAGCTGGCCGAGCGCGTCAAGCACCTCAGGGTGGGCCACAGCCTGGACAAGGACTCGGACTTCGGGCCCGTGGTGGCGGCGAGTGCCAAGGAACGGATCGAGGGCTACATCCAGTCCGGCGTGGACGAGGGTGCCACCCTGCTGGCCGACGGGCGCGGCCTTACGGTGGAAGGCTATGACGACGGCTTCTGGGTGGGCCCCACGCTCTTCGACCACGTCACCAAGGACATGAAGATCTACCAGGAGGAAATCTTCGGACCCGTCCTTAGCGTGCTCCGCGCCGCCGATTACGACGAAGCCCTCCGGCTGTGTTCCGAGCACGAATTCGGCAACGGCGTGGCCATCTTCACCCGCGACGGCGACGCCGCCCGGGACTTCGCCAGCCGGGTGGAGGTGGGCATGGTGGGCATCAACGTGCCCATTCCGGTTCCCATCGCCTACTACACGTTTGGCGGCTGGAAAGCGTCCGGCTTCGGCGACCTGAACCAGCACGGCGCCGATGCGTTCCGTTTTTACACCAAGACCAAAACGGTCACCACGCGCTGGCCGTCCGGGATCCGCCAAGGCGCCAGCTTCATCATGCCGGAAGGCAGCTGATGACGGAGGTTCTGTCCGAGAAGCGCGGCCACCTGGGCGTCATCACGCTCAACCGGCCCAAAGCCGTCAACGCCCTGAATGCCGGCATGGTGGACGCCATGCTGGCGCAGCTCACCGCCTGGGCGGACGACGACGGCGTGGCCACCGTCCTGGTGCGCGGCGCCGGCGAGCGTGGCCTCTGCGCCGGGGGCGACATTGTGGCGATCTACCGGGACATCCTTGGCGGCGGTGCGGAAACTGCTGACTTCTGGCAGGCCGAATACCGGCTGAACTCCCTCATCGCCGCGTACCCCAAGCCCTATGTGGCCTTTATGGACGGCCTGGTGCTGGGCGGCGGTGTGGGAATCTCCGCGCACGGCTCCGTGCGGGTGGTCACCGAACGGACCCGGACGGGAATGCCGGAGACCACCATCGGATTTGTGCCCGACGTCGGCGGGACCTGGCTGCTGGCGAAGTCACCCGGGGAGACCGGCACCCACGCCGCGCTGACCGGAGCCCACCTGACCGGGGCGGATGCGCTGTTCCTGGGCCTCGCGGACGACTTTGTCCCGTCGGGGAGCCTGCCGGAGCTGGCGGCCGCGCTCGAACACGAAAGTGCGGAAGCCGCCGTCGTACGCTTTGCCCAGGACCCGCCGCCCTCCGGGCTGGAGGCGCAGCGCGACTGGATCGATGCGGCCTACGCGAGCGATGACGTGGAGGACATTGTCCGGCAGCTGCGGGCCGTGGGTGGGTCAACGGAAGGCGCGCCGGGCGGGGAGCCTGCGGCCGAAGCGGCAGAGGCCGCCGACACCATCGAAGCGAAGTCGCCCACGGCCGTGAAGGTGACCCTGGAGTCCCTCCGCCGGGCCAAGGGACTGACGCTGGACGAAGCGCTGGCGCAGGAATACCGGGTAGGGCTTCGGTTCCTGGTTGCGCCGGACTTCCGCGAAGGGATCCGCGCGCAGGTGGTGGACAAGGACCGCATTCCGCAATGGAAGCCGGCCACGCTGCACGAGGTGCACGCGACGGACGTGGAACGGTTCTTCGCGCCGCTGGGGGACCGGGAGCTCAACCTGCACACAAAGGAGCCGGACAATGCCTGAACAAACCACCGTCGCTTTCCTGGGCCTGGGCCACATGGGCGGGCCCATGGCAGTGAACCTGGTCCGCGCCGGCTACACCGTGGCGGGTTTCGACGTGGTCCCCGCCGCGCTGGACGCGGCCCAAACGCACGGTGTCCCCACGGCGGCCAGTCCGCTGGACGCCATTGCCGGTGCCGACGTTGTGCTGACCATGTTCCCCAGCGGACAGCATGTGCTGGACGCCTACCGCGGCGCGGACGGACAGCCGGGCCTGCTGGCCGAGGCCAGGCCGGGGACCATGTTCCTGGACTGCTCCACCATCAACGTTGACGAGGCACGCGAAGCCTCCGCGCTCGCCATTGCGGCCGGCCACCGTGCCGTGGATGCCCCGGTCTCGGGCGGTGTGGTGGGTGCGGAAGCCGGCACGCTGACCTTTATGGTGGGCGGCGAAACTGAGGACTTCGAGGCGGTACGGCCGCTGCTCGAGGTGATGGGAAAACGGGTGGTCCACTGCGGCGGGCACGGCGGCGGCCAGGCCGCCAAGATCTGCAACAACCTCATCCTGGGGGTCTCCATGATCGCGGTCAGCGAAGCCTTTGTGCTGGGCGAGAAGCTGGGCCTGACGCATCAGGCGCTCTTCGACGTCGCCTCCAACGCCTCCGGACAATGCTGGGCCTTGACCACCAACTGCCCTGTTCCCGGACCGGTCCCCACCAGCCCCGCCAACCGCGACTACCAGCCGGGCTTCGCGGGGGCGCTGATGGCGAAGGACCTGCGGCTGGCGCTGAATGCGCTGGAAAGTACGGGGGTGGCCGCCCGGCTGGGACCGCTCGCCTCGGAGATCTACGATACGTTTGCCGCTGAAGGCGGAGCAGGCCGGGACTTCTCCGGAATCATCACCGATATCCGCGACAAATCGCAGCACTAGCACCATCTGCAGCACTGGTAACTCTGCAGCACCAGCAACACGCGAAAACAGCTGAAAGGTCAGGCATGACGGAGTACACGAACATCCTGGTGGAACAGCGCGGCCGGGTAGGGCTGGTCACGCTTAACCGGCCGGAGGCGCTCAACGCCCTGGACAAAGCCACCATGGACCAACTCGTGGCAGCCGTCACCGCCATGGACGCCGACCCCGGCGTGGGCGCGGTGGTAATCACCGGCTCGAGCAAGGCGTTCGCCGCGGGTGCCGACATCAAGGAAATGGCCTCGCAGGGCTACATGGACATGTACGCCGCAGACTGGTTCCGGGGCTGGGAGGACTTCACCCGGCTGCGGATCCCTGTCATCGCGGCCGTGTCCGGCTTCGCGCTGGGCGGCGGCTGCGAGCTGGCCATGATGTGCGATTTCATCATCGCCGGGGACAACGCCAAGTTCGGCCAGCCGGAGATCAACCTCGGCGTGCTGCCGGGCATGGGCGGCTCCCAGCGGCTCACGCGCGCCGTGGGCAAGGCCAAGGCCATGGACATGATCCTCACCGGGCGCTTCATCGGCGCCGAGGAGGCTGAACGCGCGGGACTCGTCTCGCGCGTGGTGCCCGCGGAGAATGTGGTGGAGGAGGCGCTCAAGGCCGCGGAGGTAATCGCGTCCAAGTCCAAGCCCGTGGCCATGCTCGCGAAGGAAGCCGTCAACGCGGCCTTTGAAACGGGACTCGCCCAGGGGGTCCTGTTCGAACGCCGGCTCTTCCACTCGCTCTTCGCCAGCGAGGACCAGAAGGAAGGCATGGCCGCCTTTACGGAAAAACGGCAGCCCGAGTTCACCCACCGCTGACCGGTAACTACCGGGCAGTCGACAGGGATTCCCGGTGGGCGGCAACGTCTGCGGCCAGTTCCTCGGCCATCAGATGGTTGTTGATCACGACGGCGGTCCACGCACCAGCCGCCGCGGAGGCCAGGACCTGCGCACGCATGTCCGTCACGTTGCCCGCCGCCCACACCCCCGCGACCGCGGTGGCGCCGTCGGCATCGGTCTCCAGGAAGTCCCCGATCCCCATTGGATGGGGTGCCGGCTCGAGGCCAAGCCCGGCGAAGGCGCCCAGCCGTGCGCGCACCTGGGGTCCCACCACCACCGCGTCCACGGCGATCTCGGGTCCGCCGGCCAAGGCGACGCCGCGCAGGACGTCCTGCTCCACCAGCAATGATTGAACGGCGCCCGCCACCACCCTGATGCCCCGGGCGGCCAGTTGCTCCAGCTCGTCGTCGGTGGGCAGGGTCAGGTCGTTCAGGAAGAGGGTGATGTTGCCGCTCCACTGCCGGAAGAGCAGGGCCTGGTGCACGGACCAAGGCCCGTTGCCCAGGATGCCGATGGCCTGGTCCTGCACCTCCCAGCCGTGACAGAACGGGCAGTGCAGCACATCCTTGCCCCAGCGCTCGCGGAGCCCGGCAATCCCCGGCAATGCGTCCACCAGCCCGGTGGTGATCAGCAGGCGGCGCCCGCGGATCACGCTGCCGTCCGCCAGGGTCACGGAAAAACCGTCGGCCGCATTGCCCGCAGCGGCAACAGCCTCGCCCTCCACTATCCGTGCGCCGTAGTGCTCGGCTTCGGCACGTCCGATCCTCAGGAGGTCGGCGGGGCTGACACCATCGCGGGACAGAAATCCGTGGACCCCCTGGGCGGGGGCGTTGCGGGGTTCGCCGCTATCAACCACCACCACGGAACGGCGCGACCGGCCCAACATTTGCGCGGCACTCAGGCCGGCGGCACCTCCACCGATGATCAGGACGTCGTACGTGTTGTCATTGTCTGTTCTCATGACTCCATGGTCCGCGGCACCTGCTCAGGGTGGCAAGGAAAGTTGCTGGAATGGCAAACTGGGCACATGGATGAAGAATTCGACGACGTTCTGGCAGCGGTGGGGCCGCGGCTCAGGGCCCTCCGCCTCAACAGCAACACCACCCTGGCGGCCCTGGCCGAGGCCACCGGGATTTCGGTCAGCACACTTTCACGGCTGGAGTCCGGTCAGCGCCGCCCCAACCTTGAGCTGTTGCTGCCGCTGGCCAAAGCTCACCGGGTCCCGCTGGACGAACTGGTGGGGGCTCCCGCCACGGGCGATCCGCGCCTGCACCTGCGCCCCATGGTCCGGCACGGCATGACCATCATCCCGCTGACGAGGCGGCCCGGCGGGATCCAGGCCTACAAGCACATCCTGCCGGCCGGCACGCCGGACCAGCCGGACCCCCAGGTCCATGAGGGGTACGAATGGCTGTATGTGCTCAACGGCAAACTCAGGATGGTCCTGGGCGGCCAGGACCTGGTGATGGGGCCCGGCGAAGCAGCTGAATTCGACACCCGTGTACCCCACTGGTTCGGCCGCGCGGACACAGAAGCCGTGGAGTTCCTGAGCCTCTTTGGAACCCAGGGCGAACGCATGCACGTCAGAGCCAAACCGCGCTCCTCCTAGACCCGTAGGGCCGCCAAGCGCTAAGGGACGCCCCCTAGTCCGCAAAGTCCCCGGCATTCCGGCGGAACGTGCCCAAGATGCGGATCAGCTGGTCCACATCGGCCGCGTCGAAACCTGACTGGCCAAAAACCTCGGTGTTGAGCACCGCCGTCGCCCGTTTGGCAACGATCCGTCCCTCCGCGGTGAGCTCGATCAGGGTGGTGCGGCCGTCCGTAGGGTGCGGCGAACGTGTCACCAGTCCCGAGCCTTCCAAACGGTCGACGGCGTTGGTCACCGAGGTGGGATGGACCTGGAGCAGGGCGCTCGCCTTGTTCATGGGCAGCGCGCCGCTGCGGGCGAAGCTGAGGAGCGCGAGCAGTTCGTAGCGGGCGAAGGTCAGCCCGAACGGCTTCAGGGCGCCCTCGATCCGGGCCAGCAGGATCTGCTGGGTGCGCATGATCGCGGTGATCGCGGCCATGGGGGCGGCGACGTCGGCCCAGCCGTGCTCCTCCCAGTTCCGTTGGGCGTCGGCGATGGGGTCCCGAGGAAGCGGCGCGGCCATCCTCAGCCCTTCAGCCCCGGGAAATCCGCCTCGGAGTACTCCACGCCGAAGCCGTCTGGATGCGTGCCCCCGCCATGCCGGAGCTCCTCGTTGTGCCGCAGCTCCACACGGCGGATTTTGCCCGAGATGGTCTTGGGCAGCGCCGCGAATTCCAGCCGCCGGATCCGCTTGAACGGCGCCAGGTGTTCGCGGCAGTACCGCAGGATGTCCTCGGCCAGCTCCGGCCCCGGCTCCAGCCCGGACACCAGCACAACATAGGCCTTGGGGACGGAAAGCTTGACCGCATCCGGCGACGGAACCACAGCCGCCTCGGCCACGGCCGGGTGTTCCAGCAGCACGCTCTCCAGTTCGAACGGCGAGAGCCGGTAGTCGGAGGATTTGAAGACGTCGTCGTCGCGGCCCACGTAGGTGATGACACCGTGTTTGTCCCGGCTGGCCATGTCGCCCGTGTGGTAATAGCCGCCGCGGAACGCCTCGGCGGTCCGTTCCGCGTCCCCGTAGTAGCCCTTCATCAGCCCCACCGGCCGGGGGTCCAGGCGCAGGCACAGCTCGCCGTCGTCGGCTTCTTCCCCCGTGTTCGGATCCACCAGCACAACGTCGTAGCCGGGAAGCGGCCGCCCCATGGCGCCGATGGTGACCGGCTGGCTGGGCGTGTTGGCCACCTGGACGGTGGTTTCGGTCTGGCCGAAGCCGTCCCTGATGGTCTGGCCCCAGGCGCGCTGGACCTGCTCAATCACTTCGGCGTTCAGCGGTTCGCCCGCGGAGACCACCTTGGTGGGCGGGGTCTTCAGCACCTTCAGGTCCGCCTGGATCAGCATCCGCCAGACCGTGGGCGGGGCGCAGAAGCTGGTGACGCGCTCGCGGTCCATCTGCTCCATCAGGGCACGGGCGTCGAACCGTGCGTAGTTGTAGACAAATACGCACGCCTCCGCGATCCACGGGGCGAAGAAATTGGACCACGCGTGTTTGCCCCAGCCCGGCGATGCCACGTTCAGGTGCACGTCGCCGGGTTCCAGGCCGATCCAGTACATCGTGGAGAGGTGCCCCACGGGGTACGACGTGTGCGTGTGCTCCACCAGCTTGGCCTTCGACGTGGTTCCGGACGTGAAATACAGCAGCAGCGTCTCGTCCGCTTGGGTGGGAGCGTCGGCCGTGAAGGTGACTGCCGTCGTCGTCGAATCCGTGTACTGGAGGGCACCGGGGGTGCCGGCTGAACCGCCGCCGGCGCCGATTTCGATGAGGCGGTAATCGCCGGGAACGCCGGCAAACTTACCGATGTTGGAACGTCCGACGGCGGCCCAGCCCGCCTCGCCGCGCTCCACGCGTTCGGCCAGGTCCTCCGGACCCATCAGGGTGGTGGTGGGGATCAGGACAATGCCCAGCTTGATGCCGGCCAGCATCAGCTCCCAGAGCTCCACCTGGTTGCCCAGCATAACGATCATGCGGTCCCCGCGGCGCATGCCCTGGCTTCTCAGCCAGTTGGCCACCTGGTTGGAACGGGCGGCGAGGTCCGCGAAACTCCGGCGGGCAGCCGATCCGTCCTGCTCCACGATGACCAGGGCCGGATTGTCGGCCTTCTCAGGATCGGCGGCGATCTGATCGAACCAGTCGAGGGCAAAGTTGAATTCCGTGAAGCGCGGCCACACGAACTCGCGCCTGGCCTGGTGGTAGTCGGAATGCAGGGTCAGCAGGCGGTCGCGTGCCTCGCGGAAGTCATCGGTGACTGACATGGGGACACCTTTCGTCCAGTGATGCGCATCACTAAGAAGTCATCCCTGTGCAATATACTAGGACATCCAAGGGTTTGGAAGACCGAAGGGATATGAAGCGTGCAGCCACAAGGACGTGAGCGTGTTGTGACCGAAGCCCCGCCATTTCCAGAGGCAGACCTGATGCACATCGTGGACCTCCTGCCCGCAGCGGAGCGCGCGCGCTACCTGGAGATCCGGGCGTTCCTGCAGTCCACGGTGCGGCAGGCATCCATTGACTATTGGAACCGCGAGGAATTCCCGTTCGGGCTGCTGGCGGAAATGGGCAAGCACGGGCTTGGCACCTTGCAGACGGACGGCACGTCCAAGCTCTTCAAGGGCCTGATGTACGTCGAAGTGGCCAGGGCGGACGTTTCGCTGTCGGCACTCGTGGGGATCCACAACGAACTGATCGTGGGGATGATCGATGCCCTCGGTTCCGAGGAACAGAAGCAGCGGTGGCTGCCTGGCCTGAAGAACTTTACCCAGCTGGGCGCCTTCGCCCTGACCGAACCGGAGCACGGCTCGGACATCGCCGGCGGGCTGGAAACATCCGCGCGGCTGGAGGGCCGTGAGTGGGTGATCAACGGCGCGAAGCGCTGGATCGGCTCCGGGACTATCGCGGACTTTGGCCTGGTGTGGGCGCGCGACGCTGCGGACGGGCACATCAAGGGCTTCATTGTGGAGACGGACCGCGCTGGGTACCGGGCAACCAAGATTGCCAACAAGATCGGCCTGCGGATCATGCAGAACGCGGACATTGTGCTGGACAACGTCAGGATTCCGGCGTCCAACATGTTGCCGGGCGCCACGGACTTCTCCAAAGCCAACGACCTCCTGCGGGATTCGCGCGCCTGGGTTGGCTGGCAAGGTGCCGGGATCCAGCTGGCCGCGTTCGACGTCGCCCGTTCCTACTCCCTGGAACGCAGGCAATTCGGCAAGGAACTGGCATGCTTCCAGCTGGTCCAGCAGCAACTGGCGGAGATCCTGGGCAACGCCTCCGCGTCACTGGCGTTGATGGCCCAGCTCGCCCGGATCCAGACGGACGGCAAGCTGGAGATGGCGCAGGCGGCCATGGCAAAGTCCACGTGCACCCGGCTGGCCCGCGCGTCGGTGGCGATGGGACGGTCGCTGCTGGGCGGCAACGGGATCAGCTCGGACTTTGAAATGGGCAAGCTGTTTGGTGATGCTGAAATCCTCTATACCTATGAAGGCAGCTACGAAATCAATTCGCTGATTGTTGGCCGGGCCGTTACCGGAAAATCGGCCTTCGTCTAGCAATTCACGGGAAAGAACTTAAGAAAAAACTGCCCTGGCCATGCTTTGCAGCACGGTCAGGGCAGTTGATCAGAACCTTAGAGCGGGCGAATATTCTCTGCCTGCGGGCCCTTGGGACCCTGGGTCACATCGAATTCGACTTTCTGGTTCTCATCCAGCGAGCGGTAGCCGCTGCTGGCGATTGCGGAATAGTGCGCGAAAACATCGGCGGATCCGTCGTCCGGAGCGATGAAACCAAAGCCCTTTTCAGCGTTGAACCATTTAACTGTGCCTGTTGCCATTGCTAACTTCCTTTGTAACCCTTTTCTGGTCCTGCTCGGACGGCAGGCAGACGCGGAGTCTGTAGTCCGCTGTCTCAAACCTAGGGGCTGCGCGGTGGGCGTGCAATAGCTGCAGTCATCAAGTGTCACTGCTGTTACAGAAGTGGTACGCGGGAATTGACCACTGCGGGCTAGCGCATGCCCTCCCGGCGGATGGCCGTGGCGATCGCCGCGGCGCGGGTCTCCACCCCGAGCTTGGCGTAGATATGCGCCAGATGGGTCTTGACGGTGGCCTCGGAGATGAAGAGCCGCTGGCCCAGTTCCCGGTTGCTGAGCCCCTCGGTCAGGAGGCTCAGCAGCTCCGCCTCCCGGGGCGTCAGGACCTCGTCGGGATTGCGCAGCTGCTGGAAGAGCCGGGAGGCCACGGGGGCGCTCATGACGCTCTTCCCTTGCACGGCACCGCGGATGGCGGCGAAGATTTCGTCCGGGGCGGCGTCCTTGAGGAGGTAGCCCATGGCGCCGGCGTCGACCGCCCGGACGATGTCCGCGTCGGAATCGTATGTGGTGAACACCAGGATGGCTTGCCGGCTGTTGCGCTGCCGCAGCTGCCTGATGGCCTCGATCCCGTCCATTCCGGCGCCCATGGCCAGATCCATCACCACCACGGCAGGGGAGTGGTGTTCCACCAGCCCCAGCGCTTCCTCGCCGGAGGCGGCCTCGGCCACCACGTCAAAGTCAGGCTGCGTACCCAGCAGTGCCTTGAGTCCGCTCCGGACCACCAGGTGGTCGTCCACCAGGAGGACAGTGATGGTAGTCATGCGTCCTCCGGTGTCATCTGCTGGCCAGGTGGCGCTGACTGCACCCGGGCCGGCACCTGTGCGGCCACGATGGTCCCTTCGCCGGGGGAACTTTCCACCGAGAATACCCCGCCCAGCTGCTCAACCCGCTGGCGCATTGCCCGCAGCCCGTAGCCTCCGGCGTCCGACGGCGGTGCTGCCGCCGACGGGTCAAAGCCCGTCCCGTCGTCGTAGATGTCTAGGGTGACCGAGTCAGGAAGGAACCCCAGCGTCAGGGTTGTGGTGGCGGCGTTTGCGTGCTGCTGGATGTTAGCGGCCGCGCTCTGGACCACCCGCAGCAGGGTGTGCCGGACTTCCGCCGGGACGTCCCTCGGTTCGCCGGTGACCAGGAGCCGGGCGTGCGGGACGTACTGGGCGGCCGCCTGGTGCAGGGCTTCGGGAAGCGGCGATGCGTCGAGGCCCGGGGAGGCGAGCTCGTGGACCAGATTGCGCGTCTCGGAGAGATTCCGGCGCAGCAGTTCCGTAGCCTGGTTGAGCTCCTGGCGCGATGCCTGGCCTGGCCACGAACGGTCGGCGGCCTCCAGGAGCAGCAGGCTGCTGGCCAGGCCCTGCGTCACGGTGTCGTGGATCTCTCGCGATACGCGCTCGCGTTCGGCGATGGTGCCGGCCAGGCGCTCGCTGGCCGCCAGCTGCCCGTGTGCCAGCGATACCTCCGCATGGAGACGGCGCTGCTCCGCGGCGTCGTGCTCGATCCGGTCATAGATCAGCGTAAGCATCACGCCGACGGCGAGCGGCCCCAGCAGCATCGCGAGGTCCGTCCCGTCGCTGAGCCGGAACAGCCCGACGGCGGTGGCGGCCGCCGTCGCGCCTGCCGCCACGTAACCCACGGCGCCCTTAAAGGCCGTCCGGCACAGGAAGAGGATCGCAAAAGAACACCAAGCGAAGCTGGGTGCGGCGATAACCAGCGCTGCCCAGACGGCCACAAACACGAGCATCCAGACCGCCCATGGGCGTCTCTGCCGGGCCAGTACGGCGATGACGGCATACAGGGCGCACACCGCTCCTGCCAGGCCGAGGACCAGCAGGTTGTCCTGCAGGCTGTGCCGCATAGCATAGCGGACGGCCGAAGCGACGAGCAGGACAGCGAAGCCAAGGTGGACGGCGGTGTCGATCCGGCCGAACCGGCCAGGGGAGGCGGCCGGTCCACGAGGCTGGGCGCGTCCGGTGGTCAGCGAAGATCCGTCGGTCAGGGTTTTACGGGGAGTGGCTGGGGAGGGCATGGGGTCCGGTTCAGGTCAGGGGCGTTCCTATCCCATGCTATTGCCCGCGCCGTTGCTGGTCTCTCCGCCTTTTGGCTGATGCTGCTGGCCATCCGGGGGAGCGGGGCGCAGCCAAAGGCCCGATGTTTGTTCCGGCGGGGCCGGACAGGATGGATGGAGCCGATGCCCGTTCCAATGGATTCCGCCAGCGTGAGTCCAGCAACGTGCGTCCATCAACGTGAGTCCACCAACCCAAGGAGAAACACCGTGAAGAAGTCCAACAAGATTGCCGCCGCCGCTGCTGCCGCAGGAGCCTTGCTGCTGACGGGAGGGCTGACCGCTGCAGCCAACGCCGGGACCAGCCAGGCGGCCGCTCCCGCCGCGGTACCCGCCGTCGATATCCCGCAGGCGCCAGAGACCGTGGTGGCGCAGAACCGCATCACCGCGGGTGCCTCGGCCGATGCGGTCCGGGCAGCCCTTGCGAAATGCCAGGCTGACAAGCTGCCGTTCGTCACGGTGGCCCTGGTGGACAGGTTCGGCACCGTCCAGGCGCTCCTGCGCGGGGACAACGCCGCCGAGCACACGATCGAAGCAGCCCAGCAGAAGGCCTACACCGCGGCCGCTTTCGGCGCACCGACGAGCGAGCTGGCCAAGCGCGTCAACGGCAACGGGCCCAGCATCGCGGACCTCCCCGGCACCCTGTTCCTGCCCGGCGGCGTCCCGCTCAAGGTCAATGGTGTGTCCGTGGCAGGTATCGGCGTGGGCGGTGCCCCCGACGGCAACCTGGACGAAGCCTGCGCCACCGCCGGCGCCGAGACCGTCGCCGCTGCAGCTGCCGGCTCAGGCAAGTAGGCTCGGCTCCATGAGGCGGTTCAGGACCTGGCGCCGGGCACGCAGGGCGGCGGCAATTCTCTTTCTGGCGGGCGGTGTATCAGTTTGCCTGGCCGCCTGCCAGACGGGTCCCGGCGAGCCGCAACGGCAGGATTCGCCGCCGTCGTCCGTCCTGGGCAGCCCCGGCAGCCAGCCCCCGTCCGGACCGTCGACTTCGCCGGGTACGTCCCCGCCTGCTTCCACCGCAACGGCAGCCACCAAACCACCAGCCCTGTCCGCCGAGGCCCAGACCCGGCTCGACCAGGAGCTTATCGCCGCCGCGAAGGCCAACAATGTGGCGCTGGCTGGTGAGCTGATCGGCCGCGGCGCCAACGTGAACGCCAAGGACGCCATCAAGGACTCGGCCTTCCTCTACGCCGGGGCAGAGGGCTTCAACGAGGTGCTCCAGCTGACGCTGGCGGCCGGCGCGGACGTTTCCAGCACCAACCGCTATGGCGGGACGGCACTGATTCCAGCCAGCGAACACGGCCATGTGGAGACCGTGCGCATCCTCCTGGCCGCTGGAGTGCCCGTGAACCATGTGAACAACCTGGGCTGGACCGCCATGCAGGAGGCCATCCTGCTCAACAACGGCGGCCTCAGGCAACAGGACGTGGTCCGGCAGCTCCTCGACGCCGGTGCGGACCCGGGCATCCGGGATCCTCAAGGCCGCACCGCGCTGGAGAATGCGGAGCGGCTGGGCTTCGGCGAGATCGCTGCCCTGATCCGTGCCCGCTGACACAGGGCTAAAGCACGTCCTCGAACAACTCCACATATTTCCGCGTCATCGCCTCCGCGCTGAATCGGGTTTCGACGGCGGAGCGGCAGTCATGCCGGTCCAGGCCGGACGCACGCTGCAGGCAGCTGGCCAGTGCATCGGTACTCGCGGCGAGGAAACCGGTGACTCCGTGTTCGATGATTTCCGGTGCGGAGCCCCGCGGAGTGGCCACAACGGGGGTGCCGGCGGCCAGCGCCTCGATCATGACCATTCCAAAGGGTTCGTCCCACTGCACAGGGTTGAGCAGCGCGACGGCATTGCCCAGCAGGGCGAACTTTCCGTCTGCGTCCAGTTCTCCGAGGAACTCTTCATCAGGCCCGAGCAAGGGAGCGACCACGGAGCGGAAATAATCCACTTCCGCCGGGTCGCTCATTTTTGCGGCGATCTTGAGCTGAATTCCCGCTCTGCGGGCCACCGTGATGGCCTCAGCGATGCCTTTGCACGGCGCCATTCGGCCCAGAAAACACGCGTAGCCACCAGCTCCGGCACCGGGTGGAACAGTTGCGGGATCGATGCCGTGGTGGATGACCCGTCGGATTCTCACATCCGGGGCGCTGTTGGCCTGGTGCTGCGAGATGGCCACCAGTGACACGTCCCGGCTGAAGGCTTCATATACCCGGCACAGCTCCGGCCGCATGTCCGAATGAATGGTGCTGACCACTGGAATCCCGGGTGGGCGGTGCCGGTACAACGGTCCCGCCAGGGTGTGGTCATGGATGATATCGACGTCGACCAGTTCGGCGTAGGCCCTGATCACGTGCGGCAACTCAGAGCTTGTTCTGCCCATGGCGGCACGCTCCGCCGGGGCGAAGCCGCCGATTCGTTCCACCGGGCAGGTGCTGTCGGCCGCCGCGGCAAGCACAACGCTGTGCCCGGCCGCCGCCAGCGAGGTGGCCAGCGCATGGATCATCGCCTCCGTTCCGCCGTAGCCTAGGGGCGGGACGGGGAGCCATGGTGGAGCTATCAGTCCTATCCGCAAGATGCGCGCTCCTGTTCGGGGTTTAGCCCGTCTTGTCCAGCTTCTCGGCGAGCTCAACCAGATCGGCAAGGGGGGGACGTGTCCCGCGGTGGAACGTCATCCCCGGCGGGAGCCCCTCGATCGTGGCCTGGCTGCCGGTCACGTCGATGGTGATCCGGCCATCGCCTATGGGGCAGTTGGTGATGTGGACCCGGCCCCAGGACTCCGGCAGCACAGGGTCCATCCACATACCGTTCATGGAGACGTGGGGGTCATACCGCAGCAGTGTGCGCAGCAAATGCACCGGGGTGGTGGCAGCCCAGGCCTGGGGCGAGCAAGCCGTCGGGTAAGGCACCGGTTCCGGGAAATCAGCGCGGTCAAATCCGCAGAACAATTCAGGCAAGCGGTGGTCCGTGAAATCCGCCGCCTCAATAAGTCCGCGGGCAACCCGCTGGGCCTCGTCCACAAATCCGTACCTCATCAGGCCCGTAGCAATCATCGCGTTGTCATGCGGCCACACGGATCCGTTGTGGTAGCTCGCAGGGTTGTAGGCACCCATGTCCGTGGCCAGGGTGCGGATCCCCCAGCCGCTGAACATTTCCGGCGACATCAGGCGGGCAGCCACCAGCGGCGCCTTGTCGGCGTCGATAATCCCGTTCCACAAGCAGTGCCCCATGTTGGAGGCACAGGCATCCACGGGTCTCTTGTCCCGGTCCAGGGCGATGGCGTAGTAGCCACGGTCCGGCAGCCAGAACTGTTCGTTGAACTGCTTTTTAAGCCGCGCCGCGCGTTCCCGCAACTCCCGCGCCAAAGCCAGGTCTCCGGCGTCGTACGCCATCCACGCCCGGGCGATGTAGGCGCCGTACACGTAACCCTGCACTTCGCAGAGGGCGATCGGCGGCTCTGCCATGCGGCCGTCCGCGAAATTTATGCCGTCCCAGGAATCCTTCCATCCCTGGTTGATCAGCCCCTGGTTGTTGAGCCGCTGATATTCCACAAAGCCGTCGCCGTCGCTGTCCCCGTAATCCCTGATCCATTCCAGCGCCCTGTCAGCGTTGGGCAGCAGGGCGGCCACCTGGTCCGCGGCGAGCCCCCAGCGGCTGACTTCGCCGAGCAGCGTGACGAACAACGGCGTGGCATCGGCCGTGCCGTAATAGGCGGACTTGCCGCCCAGTGCCAGGCCCGTGCTGACGCCCAGCCGGACCTCATGGAGGATCCGGCCGGGCTGCTCTTCGGTCAGCGCGTCCACCGCGTTGCCCTGCCTTTCGGCCAGCGTCTGCAAGGTGTCCAAGGCCAGCGACGGGTCCACAGGCAGCGCCATATAGGACGAGAGAAGCGAATCGCGGCCGAAGAGGGCCATGAACCATGGAGCACCCGCTGCGACGACGGTCCGGTCCGGATGCAGCGGGTCCTCGATCTGGAGGGCGCCGATGTCATCATGGCTGCGCTGCAGGGTGCGGGCAATCGACACGTTGCTGACGTACATCGCGGGGATCTTCCGGATCCACTCCTGGCGCCGTATTTCCGCAGGCGAGGTGCCGGTTGCCTGGCGCTGGAAGGGCGCGGGCGTTTCGGCTGCGTCCAGTAGCGGCGACACCGTCACCCTTGTGCGCCACTGGCCGTGCGGCGGCACCACGGTGCGGTAGCCCAGGCCTTCGTGGCTAAAAGTCGCGTCGGGAGCCTGGAGTACAACCCCCTTGTGTATTCCCCGCCAGACGCCTTTGATGGTGAGGGAGTCGCCTTCCGGGTGCCGGGACTGGTCCCAGTATCGGATGATCCGGGCGTCTTTCACCTCAAAGAGGTCCGCGAAGTCCGCGTCCATCGCCAGCTCCAGCACGCACACGGCAGGCTCGCGGGAATGGTTCCGGACGGTGATCTCTTCCTGGATGCCCGCGCCCACCTCGCGGTTTCGTTCCACGATCAAAGGGCTGTCCGCATGGCCGGCTGACCGGCCCGGACGACCTATGAAGACGGCCCGGTACGGTTCGAGGGCACGGGCGGCCAGCGGCTCCAAAGTCACATCATTGACCGTCAGTCTCCAGCGGGAGACGATGCGGGTGTCCTCATGGAACACGCCATGGGGGCGGTCGGAGTACATGTCGCCGGCAAGACCGGAAATGCAGAAGTTCGAGCCATCCACGAGTGTCACCGTGGCCCCCAGAGGGCCAGCCGCGGTGTCAGCATTCCATCCAGCCATCCCTGGCTCCTTTGACGCTCATCCTGTAAGCAACGCTGCGGGGCCCGTTCCTGTGGATCCCGCGGTGGATCAGAAGGGCTGCCGCCGCGGATCAATCAGTCGTGGGATCTTCGTCCTCGTCGGCTCCAACGGAGCCTGATGGGCAACAAATCTGTGATGGCCGACCTCCATCAGGAGCACGTTGGTTCTATGACCCTACGCTTGTGGTTCTGTGGACGCTAGGTGCGGAACCCACCACGTATCCCTAGACCGCTTCGAGGACGCTGACGTAGTTGGCGATGCCTACACCGCCCATGTTCTGGACGGCGGCGCGGCTCGGGTTGGCGAGCTGCATGTCGCCGGCGGTCCCGGTGAGCTGCATGGCGGCGATGACGTGCTGGGATACGCCGGTTGCACCCACGGGGTGGCCCTTGGCCTTGAGTCCGCCGGAGACGTTGATGGGCAGCTTCCCGTCCTTGAAGACCCAGCCTTCCTGCACAGCGCGGGCGCCTTGGCCGGGTTCGGTCAGGCCCATGGCCTCGTACATCAGCAGCTCGGCGATGGTGAAGCAGTCGTGGACCTCAGCGAAGTCCAGGTCTTCAAGCCCGACGCCGGCCATCCCCAGCGCGCGCTGCCAGGACATGCGCGTGGCGGCGAAGGCGGTGGGGTCCCGGCGTTCGGCCGGGAAGAAGTCGTTCGCCTGGCCGAAGCCGGCGAGCCGCACGGGCGCGGTGGCCCCGCCGGTTGGCGACGTGCTGAGCACAACGGCAGCGGCGCCGTCGGACACGGGGGAGCAGTCGGTGCGGCGCAGCGGATCGGCCACCATGGGGTTCTTGTCCGAGACGGTGCGGCAGAACTCCTCGCCGAGGTCCTTGCGGAGCTGGGCGTAGGGGTTGTCGACGCCGTTGCGGTGGTTCTTGGCCGCGATGGAGCCCAGCACGTCGCCCAGCTGTCCGTCGCCGCGACCGTAGCGCTTTTCGTAGTGCTTGGCGACGTCCGCGAACAGGCCCGTAAAGCCGGTGGTGGACGTCTGGCCGGCCATGTCGTAGTCGGCGCCCAGCAGGGCGGCCCCCACAACGTCGGCGCCGGCGTGGGTCATCTTCTCGGCGCCGATCACCAACACGGTCTTCGCCGTCCCGGCAAGCAGCGACTTGGTGCCCTGCTGGAACGCCGCCGACCCGGAGGCGCAGGCGTTCTCCACACGCGTGGCGGCGACGTTGGCCAGCTGGTCCGAGACCTGCAATGCCAGCGAGGACGGGAACGCCAGCGGCATCATGCCGGAGTTGAACTGGCCCAGGTAGATCTCATCGATCTGTCCGGGCTCGATCCCGGCGTTGCTGATCGCCTCGGTGGCCACCTGGACGATCAGGGACTCGAGGGTCTCGTCGGTGAGTTTGCCGAAGCGGCTGTGACCCCAGCCGGTGAGCAGGACATCCTTGCCGAACTGTTCCTTGAGGCTCATGCTGTGGCTCCTTCCAGAGCGGTTTCTTCGATGCCAGTTTCGTCCAGGGACACCGTGAACACGGCTTCAGTCATTTCACGGATTTCCTCCACTGTGACCCCCGGCGCAAGGCGGGTCAGCGTGAGCTGCCGCCCGCCGTCGTCGTCCGATTTCACGATGTCGAAAACGGCGAGGTCGCTGATGATCCGGTCCACGCAACGCAGGCCGGTGAGCGGCAGAGTGCACTCGTTGACGATCTTGGCCGTGCCGTCCTTGGCGTTGTGCTCGGTCAGGACCACCACGCGCGGCGTGCCGGCCACGAGGTCCATAGCACCGCCCATGCCCTTGACCATTTTGCCGGGGATGGTCCAGTTGGCGAGGTCCCCGTTGCCGGAGACCTGCATGGCTCCCAGAATGGCCACCTTCACGTGGCCGCCGCGGATCATGCCGAAGGACATGGCGGAGTCGAAGATGCTGCTGCCGGGCAGGACCGTGACGGTCTGCTTGCCGGCGTTGATGAGGTCGGCGTCTTCGTCGCCCTCATAGGGGAACGGGCCCATGCCGAGCAGGCCGTTTTCGCTCTGCAGGACCACGCGGACGCCGTCGGGCAGGTTGTTGGCCACCAGCGTGGGGATGCCGATGCCCAGGTTCACGTAGTCGCCGTCGTTCAGTTCCTCGGCCGCGATGGCAGCCATTTCAGCCCTGGTCCAGGCCATGGGGTTCTCCTTGGGGTTAAAAGTTTGCGGGGCCTTAAGTGTTCGTTCGCGCTGTGGCGCGGGGGCGGGTCGGGTGGCGTTCAGGCGGGCACTGTTGCCGCTTCTCGGGGGCGGACGGTGCGCTGTTCGATGTCCTTCACCCGGCCGCTCGCCTGGACCAGGTGCTGGACGTACACGCCCGGGGTGATGATGTGGTTGGGATCCAGTGCACCCGGCTTCACGATGACTTCGGCTTCGGCGATGGTCACCAGGCCGGCGGTGGCCACTACGGGGTTGAAGTTCCGGGCTGTGTGGCGGTAGATCAGGTTCCCGTCCGTGTCGGCGGTGTGTGCGTGGACCAGTGCGACGTCGGCGCGGATGGCGCGCTCCTGGACGTACGTTTCGCCGTCGAACTCTGCGAGCGGTTTGCCTTCGGCAACAAAGGTTCCCACGCCGGTCTTGGTGTAGAAGGCGGGGATGCCGGCGCCGCCGGCGCGGAGGCGCTCGGCCAGGGTGCCCTGCGGGGTGAACTCCACCTCAAGCAGGCCCGCGAGGTACTGCTCGGCGAAGAGTTTGTTCTCGCCCACATACGATGCGATCACCTTGCGGACCTGGCCGGCTTCGATCAGCACGCCTAGGCCTTTCCCGTCCACGCCCATGTTGTTCGACACCACGGTCAGGTCGCGGACGCCGGAATCGCGCACGGCCTCGATGAGGTCCGCCGGGATGCCGCTCAGGCCGAAGCCGCCCACAGCCAGGGTGATTCCATCCCGTAGCACGTCCGCCAGGGTTGCGGCGGCGTTGGATTTCAGTTTGGACATTCCGTCTCCTCGTCATCGAGCGTGCAGAGCCATTCAAGTTATCCACTTTGTGGACATTGGACCTGAAGAAGGAGCCTACGGCGGCCGCTGGAGCTAGTCAACGACACAATCGTGCCAGCGCAGCAGATATTTCACAGCGTGGACGCTAGGCTTTGAGTTGTCCACATTGTGGAGAATTTCTTGAGAGTTTGGTGAGCCGAATGAAGAATCCAGTCCAAGGGGCGCAGGTGGTGGGCCGCGTCGCATCACTGCTCCGGCTTGTCGGCCGGAAGCCGGAGGGCAGCTCGATTGCCGGGCTGGTCCGGGAGTCCGGGCTGACCCGCCCCACCGTCCACCGGCTCCTGGCCTCCCTTGCCGCGGAGGGCCTCCTGGACCACGATGCCCGCAGCGGAAACTGGATCCTGGGCCCTGAGATTTTCCTGCTGGGATCAGTGGCGACGGCCCGCTTCCCGTTTGAGGACCTGGCGCGGCCAGGCTTGCGCCGGCTGGCGGAGGAGACCGGCGAGAGCGCGTTCTATTCCATCCGCAGGGGCCAGGAGACGGTCTGCGTGCTGCGGGAAGAGGGCAGCTTCCCGGTACGTTCCTTCGTGCTGCACGAGGGAGTCCGATTTCCACTGGGTGTGGCCTCGGCCGGGACCGCCATCATGGCGTTCCTCCCGGACGAGGAACAGGAAGCCATCCTGTCCGGCTGGGACCATCACGCCGGCAGTTTCGCGGCAGGCCACAGCATGGACGTGGTGCGCAGGAACCTGGAACGGACCCGGCTGCATGGATTCGCAGTGAATCCCGGCCTCGTGCTGGAAGGCAGCTGGGGAATGGGGACGGCCGTGTTCGACCAGCTGGGCAGGCCCGTGGGCGCGCTTTCACTCACCGGCATCGAACCCCGGTTCCGGCCGGAACGGCAGGAGTTCCTCGGCAAACTGCTGATGGAGGAAGCCCACCGGATCAGCTCCACACTGAGTTCAACACTGACCGGCCGCTGAATCCACGGTCGTCGCCGCTGAGTTTCCCCGGCTTAGGGAAGGAACGACGACGGCGCGCCGCGTTTTCGGGCGACCCGCTGCCGTCGTGCCCCAAAAGTGGGGAATTCCAGCGCCAGGTGGGCGTCAGGGGGCCTGATCAGGGATCCAGGGAGGGTGCTTCGGGTGCCGCTTATTTCCACCACGTATCGAAGATGGTGACCGGCACGGTGCGCTTGTGGCGTGTGCGGAGGTACTTCTGTTCGATCAGCTCGGCCGCCGCTTCGGGGATCTCCCGGCCTTCGAGGTAATCATCGATCTGGTCGTACGTGATTCCCAGTTCGTCTTCGTCGGTGCGTCCGGGCTTGCCGTCCAGGAGGTCGGCGGTGGGTACTTTTTCCCAGACCCGGGCAGGGGCGCCCAGTTCGGCCAGCAGTTCGCGGTTCTGGCGTTTGTTGAGGCCGAACAGGGGCAGGATGTCCGCGCCGCCGTCGCCGAATTTCGTGAAGAACCCGGTGACGGACTCTGCGCCGTGGTCGGTGCCGATCACCAGGTAGTTGTGCTCGCCGGCCAGGGCGTACTGCGCGATCATCCGCGTGCGTGCCTTGGTGTTTCCCTTGTGGAAATCGGAGATGCCGTTCCCCACCGTCTTCTCGAATTCGTCCTCGAAGCCATCCACGGCGGCCGAGATGTTGAAGGTCCATTCCGTCTTGGCCTGGATGAAGTCCAGGGCGGCCTGGGCGTCGTCCTCGTCGTGCTGGACGCCGTACGGAAGGCGGACCGCCACGAAGTTGGCCTCCACGCCTTCGGCCTCAAGCTCCTCCACGGCCAGCTGGGCCAGCCTGCCGGCGAGGGAGGAGTCCAGCCCGCCCGAGATGCCCAGGACAAAGCCCTTCGTGTGGGTTGCCCGGAGGTAATCCTTCAGGAAATCCACCCGCTTGCGCACCTCCCCGAGGGGGTCGATCCGGGGCTGCACGCCCATTTCTTCGATGATGGTGGCCTGGAGTTCGCGCATGTGATCCAGCCTAGTCAGCCCTGTCAACAACGCTCAACTGTGTCAACCCGAACCACCCACGTGTCCACCCGAACCACTCACAGCCCGGCGCGAACGGACACTTGGGTACCCTCAGCGCGAACGGACACTTGGGGCCCAGAGCTACAGCGCTGCCGGTGCCGCTCCCGTTGAACCGCGGACGGTGAGATGCGTAGGCATCAGCGACCGGCTGCGGCTGCCACCGCCCGCCAGCGGGTTGAGCTGGGCCAGGAGCATGGACACTGCTACGCGGCCTGCCTGTTCGATCGGCGACGTCATGGTGGTCAGCGGGGGATTGCAGAAGTCCGCGCCGAAGATGTCGTCGCAGCCCACCACGCTGATGTCCTCCGGGACCCGGATGCCGCGTTCGCGCAGCCGCTGAAGCATGCCGATGGCGATGAGGTCGTTAAAGGCAATGCAGGCGGTGACGCCGGAGTGCACGGCCGCATCGGCTGCGGCGGCACCTGATTGTGTCTTGGGGGCGAACGGGCCCAGCCTGCGCACGTCCACGCCGCGGTCCTCGGCGGCGGCCGCCAGGGCTGTCCAGCGGAGGGTGCTGGATTGGGACGTGAGTGGACCGGCCATGTAGGCGATGCGGGTGTGGCCGAGGGAAATCAGATGGTCCAGCGCCTGGCTGGTGGCGGAGGGCGTGTCAATCACGACGGCGGGAACGCCGGCTACGTCGCGGTTGATGGTCACCATGGGAATCCTGGCGGCCGCGGCCAGCAGCGCCTCATCGCTGAGCCTGGACGCAGCGACGATGATTCCGTCAGCGCTCTTGCGCAACTGCTCCATGGTGGAGGCCTCAACCTCGTCGGACTCTTCCGTGTCCACGAGCAGCTGGGTGTAACCGGCCGCCTTGAGCTGCAGCTGGGTGCCTCGGATGAGGTCAAAATAGAACGGGTTGGTGATGTCAGGTACCAGGACGCCGACGGCGCCGGTGCGGCCGGAGCTCAGGGCCTTCGCCTGGCTGTTCGGCGTGTAATTCAGCTCGGCGGCCGCCGCCTCGATGCGGGTGCGGGTGCGGACGTTGACCCGGTCCGGAGTGGAAAGTGCGCGGGACACGGTGGATGCGGCCACCCCGCAGATCGCGGCGATGTCGTGGATGGTGGCAGGGCGGTCTGTTCCGGCTGCTTGCATCGCCATGGCGCGCTCCTCACTGAACGGGATGACAGGGGGCTTGTGACGGTTGCAACAGCCCTGTAGCTCCTAGATTGCCACAGCCTGCAATCATTTGGCAATCGGTTGTCATTGACAGTTGACGTGTCTAGACTTAGGGCAGCACTTTTTTGTGAACTGAGTCACCCGCGCGCCGGAGCGGCACTAGGCTGTCCCGTCGCGGGCACACCTAAGGAGATTCCCGTGACCGAAACACCAACCCAAGCAGCAAGCACCATCTGGACGCTCTCAGGATTCGGCGACGAGGTGGATACGGACCCCGCCATCCAGGCTGCTGTCCTGCTGGCGCTCGGCGCAAACTACATCGAAGTACGCAGCGCCTGGGGCGTCAACGTCTCAGAAATGACGCCTGAGCAGGTTGCCGATCTCAAGGAACTCCTGGACGCCAAGGGCCTGAAGGTCTCAGCCGTGGCCAGCCCCATCGGCAAGGTGGACATCAGCCTGCCCGTGGAGCACGAGGTGGAGCGCCTTCGCCAGATCATCTCCGTGGCCAAGGGCTTGGATACCAAATACATCCGGATCTTCTCCTTCTTCCGGAGCGAAGCCCAGACGCCGGAGGAAATCCGCGACGACGTCCTCACGCGCATGCGGGCACTGGCCGCTGAAGCCGAAACCGCCGGCGTCGTACTCCTGCACGAGAACGAAAAGGACATCTACGGCGATACGCCGCAGCGCGTCCTGGACATCATGCAGTCCGTGGACTCTCCCGCACTGCGGATCGCCTGGGACAACGCCAACTTCGTCCAGGTTGGCGTCCGCCCCTACACCGATGGTTACGCCATGCTCCGCCCCTACCTCGAATACCTCCAGGTCAAGGACGCCATCATGGCCACGGGTGAGGTTGTGCCTTCCGGCCACGGCGACGGCGAACTGGACGCCACCATTGCTGCCCTGAAGGCGGACGGTTACGCAGGCTTTGCCTCACTCGAACCCCACCTCGCCAGCCACCACAAACTGGGCGGCTTCTCCGGTCCGGTTGCCTTCGGCATGGCCGCGCGCGCCTTCGCGGTCCTTGCTGCCAAGAACGGAATCGAACTTTCGTGACCGACCTCAAGGCCGCAGTTATTGGCTGCGGTGATGTGTCGGCAGTCCACTTTGAGGCAATCGCAAAGCTCGACGGCGCGCGGCTGGCCGGGGTCTGTGACTCAGATCCCGGCCGCCTCGCGGCAGCCGTGGCCGCCTATGGCGTCCCGGGATTCCCCGATCACCTCAGCATGATTGAGGCCATCGGACCGGATGTTGTGCACATTACGACGCCGCACAACATGCACGCCTCGATCGCGGCGGACTGCCTTGAGCGTGGCGTGAATGTGATTGTGGAAAAGCCGCTCGCGCACACGCTCGAGGAGGGCCACCGGCTGGTGGAGACCGCGAAAGCGTCCACCGCCAAGATCGCGGTCTGCTTTCAGAACCGCTACAACGCCACCTCCCAGGCCATGCATGCCCTGATTTCCTCCGGTGAGCTGGGTGCTGTAACGGGGGCTTCAGCTACGGTGCTGTGGCACCGTGACGCCGACTACTACCGCAGCCGGCCGTGGCGGGGTACCTGGGACGGTGGCGGCGGCGGGCTCATGATGAACCAGGCCATCCACACCGTTGACCTGCTGCAGTGGCTGGTGGGCGACGTCGTTTCGTTGTCCGGCAACGCGGCCACCCGGTTCCTGGGCGAAACTATCGAGGTGGAGGACACTGCGGAGTTCGTTGCCGAGCACGCCAACGGTGCGCGCAGCGCCTTTTATGCCACGCTGGCCAACGCCGTCAACGCGCCGGTTACGTTGGACATCGTCACGGAGAAAGCGACGCTCAGTCTTCGCGGGGACCTGACGGTCACCTATGCGGACGGCCGCGTTGAAGTGGTTCCCGAGCGTGTGGTGGAGTCCGGTGGGCGCGCCTATTGGGGGGTCTCGCATGAGTTGCTCATCAGCGACTTCTATGCCCGGCTCGGTGACGAGGGTCCGTTCTGGATCGACCCTGAGGAAGCGGAAAAATCGCTGAGGATCGTCAAGGAAATTTACCGGCAGAGCTACCCGGACGCGGCGGCGAAAGTTTCCTGACCGCCTTATGGCAACCGATTGAAGCCCTTAGAACGTTTCATTCGCGGCCATTTTCGCCAAGATTGCAACAATATTGACAATCGGTTGCCAAAGTTGGCAATTATGCGTACTCTGAATCTCGAAGGCCGGTGTGGCCCACGCCACACCGGCCCAATCGCAACTCTCACGTTCCACAGATTCAGGAGCCAACAATGAAGTTAGGTCCCAAGGCGGCAGCTGCCGCTATTATCATCAGCTCAGCACTGGCGCTGACCGCCTGCGGCGGCGGCGCTCCCGCCGGCGCCGGCGCAACGGCCAAAACAGCGACGCTGTCACTGGGTGCAGTTCAGGAACTCCGCTCCTGGGACCCGGCACAGGCCCACGTCGGTCACTATCTCCAGCCTTACCAGGCAGCGTACGACTCCCTGATCCTGCGGGAACCGGACGGCAAGCTCAGCCCCATGCTGGCCACCGCGTGGAAGTACAACGAGACCAACACCAAGCTCACGGTTGACCTCCGCACGGACGTGACCTTCAGCGACGGCGCAAAGTTCGACGCTGAGGCCGCCAAGGCCAACATGGACCACTTCAAGAAGGCCAACGGGCCGCAGATGGCCCAGCTGACCGCCGTCTCCGACGTCAAGGTTGTTGACGCCGACACCATCGAACTGAACCTGACCGCCCCGGATCCGTCCCTGGAGTTCTACCTCAGCCAGGCCGCCGGCCTGATGGGCAGCCCCAAGGCGCTGGGCACCGACGCCATCAAGACCGAGCCCGTAGGCAGCGGCCCGTATGTTATGGACAAGG
Source organism: Arthrobacter sp. UYNi723 (assembly GCF_054057635.1). Classification (NCBI taxonomy): domain Bacteria; kingdom Bacillati; phylum Actinomycetota; class Actinomycetes; order Micrococcales; family Micrococcaceae; genus Arthrobacter; species Arthrobacter sp. UYNi723. Next base: position 18,245 of record NZ_JBSRZM010000007.1, on the reverse strand, counting down.
CCGCCACAGTGAAGGACTCGCAGTCGGTGTTCACCGCCCGCAAGGACTACTGGAACAAGGACCTCCAGAAGTTCGAGAAGGTCACCTTCAAGATCCTGATTGACCTGACCGCCCGCACCAACGCCCTCGTTTCGGGCCAGGTGGACGCCACGCTGCTGGACCCCAAGACCGGCAAGCAGGCTGAAGGCGCCAAGATGAACCTGGTCGCCACCGAGGTGGACTGGCAGGGTCTCCTGCTGATGGACCGCGACGGTACCAAGAACCCCGCGCTGGGGAACGTCAAGGTCCGCCAGGCGATCAACTACGCCTTTGACCGCAAGACCATCCTGGACCAGGTCCTGATGGGCCAGGGCACCCCCACGTCGCAGCCGTTCGGCAAGGCCAGCGGTGCATGGACCGAAGAGCTGGAGAACTACTACAGCTACGATCCGGCCAAGGCCAAGGCCCTCCTGAAGGAAGCCGGCTACGAGACCGGCGTCGTCCTCGACATCCCGTCGGTTCCGGGCTGGGAAACCCAGCTCGCAGTGATCAAGCAGCAGCTGGCGGACGTTGGAATCACCGTGAACATTGGTGCCGCCATCACCAACACGTTCACCAGCGATGTCGCCGCCCAGAAGTTCACCACCATGTTCTTCTCCCTCTTCCAGGGTGAGCCGTGGGTTGCCACCAACCAGATCATCTCCACGAAGGCCCTCTACAACCCGTTCAAGAACACCACTCCCGAGCTGCAGGCCAAGATCGATGCAGTCGAGAAGGGCGGCAAGGACGCTGGCAAGCTGGCCCAGGAAGTCAACAAGTACGTTGTGGAGCAGGCCTGGTTCGCCCCGATGTTCCGCGTGAACCAGATGTACTACCACAACTCCAAGATCACCGTGGAACCGCAGGTCCAGCAGGCCGTTCCATCGATCTACAACTACTCGCCGGCCAAGTAATACCGGGTACGTAGCCACACAATAACCCTGCGCAGGTCCGGCAGCCCATCACCAACGATGGGCTGCCGGACCGGGCAACCAATCCATGCCAGTTCAATGGAGCCAGCAATGATCACTTTCATCCTTAAACGCCTCGGCAGCGGACTCGTAGTCCTGTTCGCCGTCTCGATCCTCGTTTTTTCCCTGCTCTACGTATCGAGCGGCAGCATTGCGCGGAACATCCTGGGTGACCAGGCCACGCCGGATCAGCTGGCCGTGAAGGAAGCGGAGTTGGGGCTCGACCAGCCCATCATCACGCGCTACTTCAGCTGGCTCACGGGCGCCCTGCAGGGGGACCTGGGCACATCCTGGTTCACCTCTGAACCCGTCTCCAACGCCCTCGCCACGCGCATTCCGGTGACCATGACCATGGTGATTGCAGCCATGCTCCTGATCTCCATCATCGCCACCCTCATTGGCGTCGCCGCAGCAGTAAAGCGCGGCTGGGTGGACCGCGTCGTCCAGATCGGTGCAATCATCGGCGATTCTGTCCCCGGCTTTGTCATCGGCATCATCCTGGTGACCATCCTTGCTATCCAGATGGGCGTGTTCCCCGCCACGAGTACCATTTCGCCCGGTGTCGGCGCGGATGCCTGGGTGCTTTCCTTGACCCTTCCGGTGATCGCCCTGCTGATCAACGGCGTCACCGGCGGTGCGCAGCAGATCCGCAGCGCCGTCATCAAGCAGCTCGAACGCGATTACGTCCGCACCCTGCGCAGCCGCGGCATCGGTGAGCGCGAGGTCCTGTTCAAGCACGTCCTGCGCAGCGCAGCTCCGGCTGGACTGACCGTGCTCAGCCTCCAGTTGATCGGCATGCTGGGCGGCGTGGTCATCATCGAGCAGATCTTTGCCCTTCCCGGCATGGGGCCGCTGGCCGTAGCCGCCACCAGCCAGAGTGACCAGCCGGTGGTCATGGGCGTTGTTATGTACACTGTCGCCGTCGTCATTGTGGTCAACCTCATCGTTGACCTGCTCAACGGCTGGCTTAACCCGAAGGTGCGTACCTCGTGACCGAGTCCGTCGAAACCTCAGCACTGACGCCCGCACCTGGGACGTCGGGCCAGACCGGGACCGTCGTCCGGTCAACAGTCCTCAAGCGCCTGTTCAAGAATCCTCTCGGCATCATCGCCATCGTCATTCTGCTGGCAATGGCAGTGATGGCCGTCTTCGCCGATGTCCTGGCCCCGTTCGACGAGAACTTCGCCAACATCTCCAAGACCCTCGCCGCGCCGGACGCTGTCAACATCCTGGGCACGGACAGCTCAGGACGCGACGTCTGGAGCCGGCTGCTCTTCGGGGCACAGCTGACCCTCAGCTCCGCGCTCCTTTGCGCCGCCGTCGCCATTGCCATCGGCCTCCCGGCCGGCCTCGTGGCCGGCTACTACGCAGGCAAGTTTGAAGCGGTCTCCAACTGGATTGTCAGCATCCTGATGAGCCTCCCCGGCCTGATTGTCCTGCTGACCATCCGGGCCGCTTTCGGTCCTTCAGTATGGATTGCCATGATCGCGTTCGGTGTGCTGATCAGCCCTTCCTACTTCCGCCTGACACGATCAGCGGTGCAGTCGGTCCGTAATGAGCTTTACGTCGATGCCGCCCGCGTCTCCGGCCTGTCAGACCTCAGTATCATCACCCGCCACATCTTCTCCGTGGTCCGCGCGCCCATCATCATCCAGACGGCCGCGATCGCCGGCGTGGCCATCGCCATCCAGTCCGGGCTCGAGTTCCTGGGCCTGGGCGATCCCGCCAAGGCCACCTGGGGTGTGATGCTGAGCGAGGGCTTCAAGAACGTCTACCTCACGCCGACACTGCTCTTCTGGCCCGCGCTTGCCATGGCGCTGACCATCGGCGCCCTGGTCCTCTTGGGCAACGCCATCCGCGATGCCCTGGAAGACGGCGAGAAGATCAAGCACCGCAGGCAGAAAGCCCATCAAGCCGAAGATGCTGCCGCCGCCAGCGCCGCCAAGACAGCACGCAAGACCATTGCGGCCGTCGAGGCCGGAACCGAGCACCACCTCGTCAAAGTAACCAACCTCGGCGTCGGCTACCCACAGGCTGACGGCACCATCAAGAAGGTAGTGGACGACGTCTCCTTCCACGTTGACCGCGGCGAAATCCTCGGTATCGTGGGCGAATCCGGGTCGGGTAAGTCCCAGACGGCCTTCTCCATCCTGGGCCTGCTGCCGGACACCGCACGAATCGTGGGCGGCGCCATCCAGTTCGATGGCAACTACACGGTCGCCCCAGGTGAGGACAAGGTCAATCAGGACCGCCTCTCCAAGCTGCGCGGCAAGCGGATTTCCTACATCCCGCAGGAACCCATGAGCAACCTGGACCCGGCCTTCACTATCGGCTACCAGCTGGTCACGCCCATGATGCGTGTCCTGGGAATCTCAAAGGCAGAAGCCACCAAGCGGGCCATGAAGCTCCTCTCCGACGTCGGCATTGTCAGCCCGGAGCGCACCTTCAAGGCCTACCCTCACGAGGTATCCGGCGGCATGGCCCAACGTGTGCTCATCGCCGGCGCCATCAGCTGCGAACCGGACCTCATCATTGCCGATGAGCCCACCACGGCACTGGACGTCACGGTACAGGCCGATGTGCTGGACCTCATCCGCGACCTCCAGCGCCGGCTCGGCGTCGGCGTCATCCTGGTGACCCACAACTTCGGCGTTGTGGCTGACCTCTGCGACCGAGTTGTGGTCATGCAGAACGGCCGGCTGGTGGAGGAGGGCCCCGTGCGGGAGATCCTGCGCGAACCGAAGGAACGCTATACCCAGACCCTGTTGGCTTCGATGCTGGAAGGCAAGGAACCGATGACCATGCTGGTTTCAGCTGCTTCGTCTTCAACCGCGTCATCAAGTGCTAAGGAGAATGTCCTGTGACGGAAACTGCAGCCTCAAGCGCCGCGGTATCAGCCCCGGCACGCGAAGAACTCCTTCGCGTCGAGAACCTGGTGGTGGACTACGCAGGCAAGGGTTTCCGCGCCAAGAAATTCCGCGCCCTGACCGACATCAATATCAGCATCGGCCAGGGTGAGACCCTGGGCCTGGTGGGCGAATCAGGGTCGGGTAAGACCACCCTGGGCCGGTCTGTACTGGGTCTCGCGCCGGTGAGCGGCGGCAAGATCACCTTCGAAGGCCAGGACATCAGCCACGCCACCCGGAAGCAGCGCCGCATCCTCAGCCGCGACATGCAGGTGGTCTTCCAGGATCCCTACACGTCACTGAACCCCGCCCTGGAAATCGGCGACATTCTGGCCGAACCCCTGGGCGTGCAGGGCATGGAGCAGGCAGCAGCAAAGAAACGCGTGAAGGAGCTCCTGGACCAGGTTGGCCTCCCGTCGGACGCCATCCACCGGCTTCCGCGCGAGTTCAGCGGCGGCCAGCGCCAGCGCGTGGCGATTGCCCGCGCCCTGGCACTGTCTCCCAAGCTCATCGTCTGTGATGAGCCGGTCAGCGCACTGGACCTGTCCACCCAGGCCCGCGTCCTGGATCTCTTCCTGCAGATCCAGAAGGACACAGGCGTCTCCTACCTGTTTGTCTCCCACGACCTTGACGTGGTCCGCCACATCAGCCACCGTGTAGCCGTGATGTACCGTGGAGAAATCGTGGAGCAGGGGCCCGCAGAGATCGTCACGCGCAACCCCGAGCACCCCTACACGCAGCGGTTGCTGCTCGCTTCCCCGGTGCCGGATCCGGACCGCCAGGAGAAGCGCCGTGCCGACCGTCACCGGCTGCTCGAAGAACAGGGCCAGCAGAACGAGCAGACCGCTGTCCTTGCCTAGGGCTCGTGCCCGAACTAACTCAACAGCAACAACAATGGAGGAATAACGTGGCCAAAATTGGCGTACAGGCAATGATGCTGAAGGACAGCTTCACCGAAATCGGGGCGTTCGAAACGCTCCGCAAGGTCAGCGGCATCGGCTACAACGCCGTCGAGATCTCGCAGATCCCGATGACGCCGGAAAACGTCGCTGAACTGGATCGGTCCCGCAGCGAGCTGGGCATGGACATCGCAGCCCTTTCCGTGGCCATGGAGACCCCCAAGGGCCGGCCCGGCGATTCCCTGGCGGAGCACTTTGACAAGATCGTGGATGACGCAAAGAGCCTGGACTCGAAATTGCTGCGGATCGGTATGCTGCCGTTCGAGGCGATGACGTCCATCGGCGCGGTGATTGAATTCGCCAAGCAGGCCAATGAGTATGCCGAGCGCCTGCGGGAGCAGGGCCTGGGGCTGTACTACCACAACCACCACATCGAGTTCGCGAAGTTCGACGGCAAATACATGCTGGACATCATTGCGGAGAACTCCCCGGCCATGGGCATGGAAATCGACGTGCACTGGGTCCAGCGCGGCGGCCTGGACCCGGTCCGCACCCTGGAAAAGTACGCCGGCCGCACGGCCATGGTCCACCTGAAGGACTACCGGATAGGCCAAATGCCGGAGTCGGCCATGGGTCTGCTGGATTCCGGCGACTTTATGGGCTTCATGGCCGAGTTCAAGAATGTTGTCCAGTTCGCCGAAGTGGGCGAAGGCAACCTGGACTTTGCCTCCATCATTCCGGCCGCGCAGGCTGCCGGCGCGCAGTACCTGCTGGTGGAGCAGGACGAACTCTATGGCCGCACGGTCTGGGAAGCGCTGCAGACCTCCTACGACAACCTGGTTGCCCTGGGGCAGTCCGAGCTCTTCTAAGCGGACCGCTTCTGGTTTCGACAAGCTCAACCAACGAGAAGGACAAATAACTGTGAGCAAGAAAGTACGCCTCGGCATCATCGGCCTGGGCCAGCAGGGCGGCGCTTACGCCAAGTTCATCACGGACGGCATGGTCCCCAACATGGTGATCGGCGCCATCTGCGACACCGATCCGGCCAAGAAGGAACTCGCCTCGGCCACGTACCCGGACGCTCCCTTTTATGACGACTACATCGCCATGCTGGAAAGCGGCGACGTTGACGCCGTCGTGACCTGCGTGCCGCACTTCCTGCACCCCGAAATGGGCATCGAGACCCTCAAGCGCAACATCCACGCGCTGCTGGAGAAGCCGGCTGGCGTCTACACCAAGCAGGTCAAGGAACTGAACGAGTTCGCTGCCTCCAAGCCCGAGCTCTCCTTCGGCATCATGTTCAACCAGCGCAACAACCCGCTGTACAAGAAGCTCAAAGAGATTGTGGAAAACGGCGAGATCGGCAAGATCCGCCGCAGCAACTGGATTATCACCAACTGGTGGCGTCCGCAGGGCTACTACAACTCCAGCGAATGGCGCGCGACGTGGGGCGGCGAAGGCGGCGGCGTCCTGGTCAACCAGGCACCGCACCAGCTGGACCTGTGGCAGTGGATCTGCGGCGTGCCGAAGTCCGTCTACTCCAAGGTTTCCTTCGGCTTCCGCCGTGACATCGCCGTCGAAGATGAAGTGACTGCGGTGGTTGATTACGGAGACGGCGTTACCGGCGTGTTTGTCACGGCCACGCACGATCTGACCGGGACCGACCGCTTCGAGATCCTGGGCGACCAGGGCAAGATCGTCGTCGAGGGCAGCAAGACCGCCACGGTGACGCGCCTGCACAAGCCCGAGCGCGAACTCAGCGACGGCATGGGCATGGACGATGTCCGCAAGCTCTTTATGGGCGAGTTGAACCCGGAGGAGTACTACACCACCGAGGTCATCGAGTTCGAGTCCGTCTGGGGTGCGCAGCACGCCGGTGTCCTGGAGAACTTCGCCGCCAACATCCTGGACGGCACGCCGCTGCTGGCTCCGGGCTCGGACGGCATAAACGGTGTCCGCCTGGCCAACGCCATCCACCTCTCCGCCTGGACCGGCAAGGAAGTTGGACTGGACTTCGACGAGAACGAGTTCCTCGCCGAGCTCAACAAGCGCATCGCCGAAGAGGGCAAGTTCCCCCAGCGCGCGTAACCTCCTGAGGGAGTACCGGTGCTGAGTAGCAGCTGTGGCCGTTTTGGACCATCAAAACGGCCACAGCTGCGACCTGCTTAAGTGGTTTCATCGTTAGGATGGGGCGGTGACTGAACCCCAAACGCCGGACACCGCCCCATCAACGGGTTCGGTCAAAAAGCATGGCCGCGACGGCAAGTCCAATGCGACCATCTACGACATCGCCAAGTTGGCCGGCGTTAACGCGTCCACCGTTTCCCGCGCGCTCAGTAAGCCGGGCAGGGTCAGTCCCAAAACACAAAAGCTCATCGAGGATGCGGCCGCCCAGCTGAACTACCAGGTCAATCCGTTCGCGCGCGCCCTTCCCACGGGCAAGACCAACACGTTCGGCCTCATCGTCGCGGACATCACCAACCCCACCTTCTTTGACATCATCCGCGGCGCCGAGACCACCGCCACCAGCCGGGACTACACCCTGGTGCTCGCCGAGTCGGCGGAGTCCCCGGCAACCGAACTGACTGCCGCCCGTCGGCTGATGGCCACCGTGGACGGCCTTATTCTCGCGAGCCCGCGCATGGACGATGACAACATCCGCGCCCTGGCACAGGACAAACCCGTGGTGGTCATCAACCGCGAAGTCGAGGGCGTGCCGTGCGTGGTCCCGGACGTCAACAAGGGGATCAGCGAGGCGGTCCGGAGCATGGCCGCCAACGGACACCAGCGGATCGCCTACGTAGCGGGGCCGCCGCAGTCCTGGATGTCCGAACGCCGTTGGGAGGGTGTGCAGGCAGCTTGCGAATGGTCCCGGCTCGAAGCGGTGCGGCTTGAGTCCAGCAAACCAACGGTCGACGGCGGCCGGCAGACTGCGCGCGATGTCCGCGCCAGCGGTGCCACCGCGGTCATGACGTACAACGACTTGCTGGCCATCGGGCTCATGCAGGAGCTCCAGGCCGCCGGCATGGTGGTGCCCGACGACATCAGCATCATCGGCTTTGACGACATCTTCGGCGCGGATTTCACGACGCCGCCGCTCACCACGGTGCGTTCGCCGCTGGGGGAATGCGGCGAGGCTGCCGCGACGCGCCTGTTGGACTTCCTCCACGGGAGCGGGGAGCAGGCCGGCACTTTGAGCGTGGAGACTGAGCTGGTGCTGCGGGGTTCCAGTGGGAGGATCCTGCCCGCGAAGTGAGTCCTGGACGGGCCGATTCCAGCATTTGGCAATTCATGGCAACCGGTTGACAAAACGAGGCGCCAGGCAGATTATTGATCTATGTCACAGTCGATTGCTGCCAACCCAGACAGGCTCCTGCCCGCCGACCCCGGAACGCGCAGCATTGCGCGGGACCTCCTTGCGCGCGTACAGGACCTCCCCATTATCTCCCCGCATGGCCACGTTGACGCCGCCGTCATCGAGCACAACACGCCGTTCCCGGACCCGGCAGCGCTGCTCGTCAGCCCGGACCACTACGTCACCCGCCTGATCCACGCCAACGGCGCCCCCTTGGACAAGCTGCGCGCCGGCGGTCCCACCACGCCCGGGTCACGCGAAATCTGGCGCACGTTCGTGGATGCCTGGCCCCTCTTCGAGGGCACGGCCTCCGGATACTGGCTGCGCAATCAGTTCGACAGTGTCTTCAACCTGGACGCAGACCTGGGCGAGATGTCCGCTGACGCCAGCTATGACGCCATCGCCGCCAAACTCGTGGAGCCGGGCTTCCGTCCCCGCCAGCTTTTCAAGGACTTCAACATCGAGGTCCTGGCCACCACGGACGATCCCCTGGACAACCTCGCAAGCCACAAGGCCATCGCCGAGGACTCCACGTTCAACGGCCGCGTCCTGCCGACCTTCCGTCCCGATGCATACCTGAACATTGCGCACCCCACCTGGAGTGCCAACGTTGACCGCCTGATCGATTCCGCCGCTGACGGCGCAACCGGCTACGCGGGCTACATCACCGCCCTGGAGAACCGCCGCCGCTACTTCGTGGAGCACGGCGCAGTCTCGGCAGACCACGGTGTGGCCACCCCGGCAACGCTCAAGCTGGACCAGGCCGAAGCCGAGCGGATCTTCGAACTCGCCCGCGCCGGCAAGGCCACGGCCGAGGACCGCAACACCTTCGAAGCCCACATGATGTACCAGATGGGCCGGATGTCGGTGGAGGACGGGCTGGTCATGACCATCCACCCGGGCTCCTTCCGCAACCACCACACGCCCACGTTCGAGGCCTTCGGCGCCGACACCGGCCACGACATCCCGTTCGCCACCAACTACACCGAGGCCATCCGGCCCCTGCTGCAGGACTTCGGCACCGCCAAGGACTTCCACTTGGTGCTGTTCACCCTGGACGAGACCGTGTTTTCCCGCGAGCTCGCGCCGCTGGCCGGCTTCTATCCGTCCGTGTATCTGGGCGCACCGTGGTGGTTCCTGGACGCCCCGGATGCCATGCTCCGGTTCCGCTCCGCCGTGACCGAAACGGCCGGCTTCTCGCGTTCTTCCGGTTTCATCGATGACACCAGAGCCTTCTGCTCCATCCCCGCCCGCCACGATGCGTCCCGCCGGATCGAAGCCTCCTTCCTGGCCCGACTGGTGGCCGAGCACCGTGTCAGTGAAGACCGCGCCCACGAAATCATCGTGGACACCGTCGATTCCTCCCCGCGAAGGGTTTTCAAGCTGTGAGCATCGAAGAGACAGACACCACGGGCAAGGCTGCTGCCGCATCGCTGCCGCACCTGAACCGGAGCACGCACGCCGCCGCCAAGCCACCCGTGCGCATCGTCCACCTCGGACTTGGTGCCTTCCACCGCTCGCACCAGGCCTGGTACACCAGCCAGGCCAGCGACGCCGCGGACTGGGGCATTGCGGCTTTCACCGGCCGGCGCCCGGACGCTGCCCTGGCACTTGCCGAGCAGGACGGCCTCTTCACGCTCGTGGAGCGCGCTGACAGCGGCGACTCGTTCGCCGTCGTCGGCAGCATCGTGGAAGCGGTGGACGGCGCGGACGTGGAGCGGCTCGCAGAGCTCGTTTCGGCACCGGCCACCGCCATAGTCACCTTGACAGTCACCGAAGCGGCGTACCGGCTCGGTGCCGACGGACAGCTGGACACGACGGCGTCCGACGTCGCCGGCGACCTTGCGCTGCTGGCTTCCGGCAGCGGAAACCCGTCGACGCCGCTGGGCCGGCTGGTCTTCGCCCTCGCCGCGCGCCGGGCTGCCGGAGCCGGACCGCTCGCTGTCGTCTGCTGCGACAACCTCGCCAACAACGGCACGGTAGCCCGCAACGCCGTGGCGGGCCTGGCACAGGCCTGGGACGCGGAGCTCGCTGCCTGGGTCGAGGAAAACGTCAGTTTTGTCAGCACCTCCGTGGACCGCATCACGCCGCGCACCACGGAAGCGGACATCGCCGCCGTCGAGGCCGCCTGCGGCTACCGGGATAACTCGCCCGTAGTGGCTGAGCCCTTCACCAACTGGGTGCTCAGCGGAGATTTCCCCGCTGGCCGTCCGCGCTGGGAAGATGCCGGCGCGGTCTTCGTTGACCACATCGAGCCCTACGAGAACCGCAAGCTGTGGCTCCTGAACGGCGCTCATTCCCTGCTGGCCTACGCCGGCCAGCTCCGCGGACACACCACGGTGGCGCAGGCCCTCGCGGACCCGCAGTGCCTGACCGCCGTCGAAAGCTTCTGGGACGAAGCCGAGGCGAACCTGTCCGGCGCCGCGGCCGGTGGCGCGGACCTGCAGATCCCGGCGTACCGCGCTGCCCTGCTGGCCCGCTTCAGCAATGCGCGCATTGCCCACCACCTGGCCCAGATCGCCATGGACGGCAGCACCAAGCTGCGCATGCGGGCCGTGCCTGTCCTCTTGGCCGAACGGGCCCAGGGCAAGTCCGGTGCCGCTGCAGCGCTGATGATCGCGGCCTGGATTGACTTCAGCGCAGCGGCCGAGACGTTCCACGATCCGCTGGCAACCGAGGTGGCCGCGGCCAACCAGCTGGAAGGCACGGAGCGTTTGCGGGCGGTCCTGGCGCTGGTGGATCCTGCCGTCGCAGCGGATGACGCCGTAGTGGAGCTGGTTTCCGGCCTGCTCGGAACATTCCCGGCGGACGCCTAAGCATCACGCCCCAGCGGCTCTTCTGTTTCATCAAGAACAGCACTGCCCGGTCCAGGCTCCTGGACCGGGCAGTGCTGTTTCGATGACGGGCAGTTTTGTGAAGCTTCAACAGAAATCTATGGCAACCGCTTGCCATTTTATTGCCAAATGACTAGGATTACAGACAACGAGAAACACACGGCGGTACGCCCGCCGGATGCGGATCCTGCCGCCTCCAGCATCGCCACAGATTCACCGCTTCATAGCATTTCAATAATTTTCGCTGGCCAACACGGCGGCAAGGGTAAAGGAGCCCAATTCATGAAAAAGCTAAACAAGCTCAGCATCATCGGCTATGGCGCCGGCGATGCAGCTAACAACCTCGCATTCACCACCGCAACCATGTTCCTGTTGGTGTACTACACGGATGTTGCCGGCATCTCCGCAGCGGCTGCCGGAACCCTGCTGCTCGTGGTCAGGCTCTTTGACGCCTTCGCTGACGTCTTCGCCGGCCGGATCGTTGACCGGACCTACAGCAAGCGCTTCGGCAAGTTCCGTCCCTTCATCATGTTCGGCTCCATCCCGCTGCTCCTCCTGAGCGTGGCAACCTTCTCCGTTCCGCAGCTGGGCGAATCCGGCACACTGCTGTATGCCTACGTCACCTATGCGGCCCTCGGCCTTGCCTACAGCCTCGTGAACATTCCGTACGGCTCGCTGGCCGGCGCCATGACGCAGGATCCGGGGGAGCGCGCCAAGCTGGGTTCGGCCCGCATGGTGGGCGCCCTGCTGGTGGGCTCGTCACTGGGCATCTTCGTTGCGCCGCTGATCAAGCCCGGTGCCGATCTCCAGCCGATGTTCACCACCATCACCCTTGTGTTTGTGGTCATCGGGGCGGCGCTGTACTTCTTCACCGCATTGACCGCCAAGGAACGCGTGCACCGCGCCGTCCCCAAGGTGACGTTCAAGCAGAGCGTGGACACAGTCAAAGGCAACAAGCCCCTCCTGATGCTGTGCCTGAGCTCCTTCTTCTTCCTCTCCGGCTACCTCGCCCTGACCTCCGTGCAGCTGTACTACCTGCGCGACGTCCTGGGCCGCCTGGACCTGTACCCCGTACTGTCCATCATCCAGCTGGCGCTTACCTTCTTCCTGGCCGCCTTTATGCCCAAACTTGTCCGTAACGTCGGCAAGAAGAGCGTCTACATCTACTCTTCGCTGGTCACTGTCCTCGGCGGTGCGATCATCTTCTTCGCCCCGGCCGGCCAGGTCTGGATGGGCTTTACCGGCCTCGTGGTCAGCCTCGTGGGTGTCCTGGCCGTCAACATCGTGGTGTGGGCCCTGGAAGCCGACACGGTGGAGTACGGCGAATGGCGGACCGGTGTCCGCACCGAGGGCATCACGTACGCGCTGTTCTCCTTCACCCGCAAGTCCGGCCAGGCTGTGGGCGGTGCCCTGGCGGCATACGCCCTGGCACTGGGCGGCTACAAGTCCGGAGCGGCGCAGACCGCGGACGCCCTGTTCGGCATCCAGATTGCGGCGGGCGCGATCCCTTCCGTGCTGACTATCCTTGCCGTATTAGTAATGTCCAAGTACACGCTGACCGACGCCAAGCACGCGGAGATCCTCAAGGAGATCCAGGAACGCCGGACCAAAACTGTGGGCGCCGGCGAAGCCGCTGACGCCAGCACCACCACCGATGCCAGCACAACCGCTGACGCCGGCACGCCGGTTGGCGCCGGCGCTGCCGGCCACTAACTCCCAGCACCACAAACTGACCAGAAGTCCCCGAAAGGATCTGCCGTGAAAATCATTGCCGCTGAAGTCTTCGTGACAAGCCCGTCACGTAACTTCGTGACCCTGCGCATCACTACGGACGACGGGGTCACCGGCATCGGTGACGCCACGCTGAACGGCCGCGAACTGGCTGTTGCCGCCTACCTCAAAGAGCACGTGGCCCAGCTGCTGATCGGCAAGGATCCGCACAAGATCGAGGACACCTGGCAGTTCCTGTACCGCAGCTCGTACTGGCGCCGCGGCCCGGTCACCATGGCCGCAATCGCCGCCGTGGACATGGCCCTGTGGGACATCAAGGGCAAGATGGCGAACATGCCGGTCTACCAGCTCCTGGGCGGCGCTTCACGCAACGGCCTGCGCGCTTACGGCCACGCTTCCGGCGCTGACCTCGAGTCGCTGTTCGATTCAGTCCGTGAGCACCTGGACCTGGGTTACAAGTCCATCCGCATCCAGACCGCTGTCCCCGGCATCAAGGCCGTCTACGGTGTGGCCGCGCAGGCCCAGGCCTCGGGCGAACGCTACGACTACGAGCCCGCCGGCCGCGGCGCGTTCCCGCAGGAAGAGGACTGGGACACCCGCGCATACCTGCGCCACCTGCCCACCGTCTTTGAAGCCGTGCGCAACGAGTTCGGCCCGGAAATCCCGCTGCTGCACGACGGCCACCACCGCATGACGCCCATTCAGGCCGCGAAGCTCGGCAAAGCCCTGGAACCGTACGACCTGTTCTGGCTCGAGGACTGCACCCCGGCCGAAAACCAGGAGGGCCTGCGCCTGGTCCGCCAGCACACCACCACCCCCCTGGCCATCGGTGAAATCTTCAACACCGTGTGGGACTACCAGACGCTCATCAAGGAACAGCTGATCGACTACGTCCGCGCAGCCTCCACCCACTTCGGCGGCATCTCCCCGCTGAAGAAGGTCATGGACTTCGCCGCCCAGTACCAGATCAAGTCCGGCTTCCACGGCCCCACGGACATCTCCCCGGTGGGCTTCGCCGCCCAGTTGCACGTTGGCCTGGCCATCCACAACTACGGCATCCAAGAATACATGCAGCACTCGGACAAGACCAACGAGGTCTTCGAACAGTCCATGACCTTCAAGGACGGCTACCTGCACCCGGGCGACAAGCCCGGCATCGGCGTCGAATTCAACGAGGAAGCCGCAGCGGCGTACCCGTACCAGCAGGCCTACCTGCCGTACAACCGCCTGGTGGACGGAACGGTGCACGACTGGTGACCGCCACCATTTCCCACTCCACGACGGGAGCCGCCGGTCCCCGCGTCATCGTTATGGGCGTCTCCGGCTGCGGAAAGACCACCATCGGTGACCTGGTGGCCCGCGAACTGGGCGTGCCGTTCCTCGACGGCGATTCCCTCCACCCGGTGGAGAACGTCGCCAAAATGGCAGCAGGCACTCCGCTGACCGACGAGGACCGCTGGCCGTGGCTCGCCACGGTGGGCTCTGAATTGGCAGCGGCCAAGGGCGGCCTGGTTCTGGCCTGCTCGGCTCTTCGCCGCAGTTACCGCGACGCCATCCGTGCCAAGGCGCCGGATACGGTGTTCCTGCACCTGCATGGCAGCAAGGAAGTCCTGGGTTCGCGGCTGGAAGGCCGCTCCGGGCACTTCATGCCGGCAGCGCTGCTGGAATCCCAGCTGGCCACCCTCGAAGCGCTCGAAGCCGATGAGGCAGGCATTGTGGTGGACATCGCCGGTCCCGTGGACCAGGTTGTGGCCGACGCGCTGGCGGGCATCGCAGCTGCGGTGACTGCCGCCGTCGGAAATTCCGCCGACGAAAGTGCCGCTGGTGCCACCGGCACCCCAGAGCGCCAGTTCGACGTCGACCTCCAGGCCGCGCCGTTCAACCTCGACGACGCAGCGGTCACCTGGGTGAACACCACCCTGGAATCGATGACGCTTGAGGAAAAGATCGGGCAGCTGTTCATCAACCACAACAACGATTACTCCCCGGAGTACCTCGATGGTGTGCTGGAGAACTTCCACGTGGGCGGCATGCGGTACCGGCCGGGCCCGTCCGCTGCCGTGCAGGAACACATCCGGCACGCGCAGTCGAAGTCCAAGGTGCCGCTGCTGGTGGCGTCCAACCCGGAAATGGGTGGCGCCGGAAGCTGCGACGACGGCACGTTTGTGTCCACGCACCTGCAGGCAGGTTCGCACCCGGACAAGTCCATCGCACGCCAGATGGGGCAGGTTGCCGGAGTCGAAACCGCGGCCCTCGGCTGCAACTGGGCCTTCGCCCCGATCGTGGACATCCACTACAACTGGCGGAACACGGTCATCTCCACACGGGCCTTCGGCAACACGCCGGAGATCGTGGTGGAACGGGCCAAGGAGTACTTCGACGGGATCAGTGAATCACCCACTGCCTGTGCCATGAAGCACTTCCCGGGCGACGGCATGGACGAGCGGGACCAGCACGTGGTCACGTCCTACAACACTCTCGGCTACGACGAGTGGAACAAGACATACGGCCACGTGTACCGCGAAATGATCGGGCACGGCGTGCAGTCCATCATGATCGGGCACATCGGCGCGCCGGAGCTTTCCCGGCACTTCCGCCCGGGCATCGCGGACAAGGATATCCGTCCCGCGACCCTGGCCCCGGAACTGCTCCAGGACCTGCTGCGCGGCGAACTCTGCTTCAACGGGCTCATCCTCACGGACGCCTCGCAGATGATCGGGCTCACCCAGGCCATGAAGCGCAAGGACCTGGTTCCCGCGACCATAGCCGCCGGTTGCGACATGTTCCTGTTCTTCCGCAACGCCGACGAAGACTTCCAGTACATGCTGGACGGCTACAAGTCCGGCGTCATCACGGAGCGGCGCCTGCACGACGCCCTGCGCCGCATCCTGGCCCTCAAGGCCTCGCTGGGGCTCCACCTCAAGGACCGCAACGAACTGGTTCCTCCGGTGGAGGCACTCGCTGTGATCGGCAGCGACGCCCACCGCGCCATCGCTGCGGAGATCGCGGACAAGACCGTCACCCTGGTCAAGGACACGGCGCATAACCTGCCCATCCGGCCGGAAACGCACAAGCGGATCCGCCTGTACGGCATCTCCGGCGGCTCGGACTTCACCCGGGCGGACCCGCTGGCGTACCTGGAGACGGTCAAGGACGAGTTGGAAAAGGCCGGCTTCGAGGTGCACCTGTTCAAAACCGCCGCTCAGCGCGAAGCTGCGGGGGAGACGGGCATCAACTTCATGTCCATCATCTCCGAGGAAGCCACCGGCGACTACGCGGACAAGTACGACGCGGCGTTTGTCGTCGCGAACGTCAAGGGCTTCGCCCAGGAAGCGGCGATCCGGATCAAGTGGTCCACCCCGATGGCCGCGGAAATCCCGTGGTACGTCACCGAGGTTCCCACGGTGTTTGTATCGCTGAACCAGCCCAACCACCTCATTGACGTGCCGATGGTCAAGACCGCCATCCACGCCCATGCGGGAACCGTGGAGGCTATCCGCGCAACGATCGAGAAGATCATGGGTAAGTCCGAGTTCCAGGGGACGTTTAACGAGAATGTCTTCTGCGATTCCTTCGACACCCGGCTCTAGGGTTATCGCTGCGGTTTTAGGCTGACGACTCGCAGATGGAATGGCGCTACGCGGATACGCGTAGCGCCATTCCGTTTCTGCGTCACAGGGCCATTTCCGCGTCGAGGCCTCAAGTAAACTGGAGACCATGACTGCCACCCCTGATGCTGCTTCCAGCACTGCTGCCCGTGCCCGCCTGCTGGAACTGATCAAGGAACTTGCCGTGGTCCGCGGCAAGGTGATCCTCTCCAGCGGCGCCGAGGCCGACTACTACATCGATTTGCGCCGCATCACGCTGCACCATGAGGCGTCCAAGCTGGTGGGCCAGGTAATGCTGGCACTGACGGACGACGCCGGGATCGACTTTGAGTGCGCCGGTGGCCTGACCATGGGTGCTGACCCCGTGGGAACCGCTGTTATGCACGCCGCGGTGGACGCCGGCCGCACCGTGGACGCCTTTGTGGTTCGCAAAGCCCAGAAGTCCTACGGCATGGGCCGCCAGGTTGAGGGTCCGTCGGTTGAGGGCCGCAAGGTCCTGGTGCTGGAAGATACGTCCACCACCGGCGGCTCCGCGCTCACCGCTGTTGAGGGTGTCAAAAAGGCCGGCGGCAACGTGGTGGCCGTGGCCGTCATCGTGGACCGGGACACCGGCGCCAAGGAAAAAATCGAAGCCGAGACCGGCGTGCCGTATCTGTTCGCATTCGGCAAAGACGAGCTGGGGCTCTCCTAGCTCGGCCTCCTAGCGGGTACGGCAGCCGCTCCCGCCCAGGGTTGTCGAGGGCCGGGGTTGCAGCGGCGGCTTCCGCTGTGGCTACGGTAGAGGTGTGCCGTACAGGGAGGAAGCAGATCCGCAGGAACAGCCTGGTGTCCACCAAGCCCGGCTGCTTGCCAATGCCGCCGCACTGAAGCGGTTTTCGCGCCGCGGGTTCCTGGCCGGCACGGGCGCCTCGGCCCTGTTGGCGGCGGACATGCTGGTTACCCGCCGTGTCCAGGCGGAGCGGCGGGTCAACAGGATCCTGCAGGTCGCGGACGACTTCGCCGACGCCTACTACCCGAATGCCAGCTGGTTCCTCTTCCCCGGTTACAAGACCAGCTGGGAAGAGGCTCTCTGGATCCTGAACGCGATGCGTGGTGCGCTGAACAAGCGCGGCCAGCTCGCCGCCGTCGGCTATTCCAACCAAGGGCTGGACATCGACGAGGTGGTGATCGCCGTCATCGAACACGTCCGGGCGAAAAAGCTCACCGAGCTCTTCTTCTACGGCCACAGCTTCGGCGGCATGGTGGCCACCCAGGTGGCAGCGCGGCTCCGGGAATTCCACGGCGTGGAGGTGGATTTCATCCTGCTGGACTCCAGCCCCTACAGCCGGAGCGACGTGCTGGACGAGAGCTGGTTCGACGGCGTGGTGTTCCTGTACGAGAGCGGCTTCCGGGTCCCGTCCGTGGTCCGCGGCAGCTACGAACTGGGGGAGCGCGTCATCCACAAGGACGAGCGCACCTGGCGTCAGATCCTGGACCAGACACTGGAGCAGCTGTCCCCGATCGCCCCCTCCAGTGTGCTCATCCAGTCCGAGTCGGCCTACATCTACCACTTCGACGGCAACCGGTTTGTGGACAAGCTCGGCGCCACGCGGATGGCGTACATCGGCAACCCGAAAGACCGCACAGTCCGTTACCAGACGGCCAAGGACGCGTGGTCGGCAGCGTTCCAACCCCACCTGGTCTCCATGGACCTGCAAACGGACGGTGCCCTGCCGGCGCACGCGAGCCCGGGCTGGAATCCGCTCATCTACCGGCCCATCGTGGAGCGGCTGATGGACGACTTTTTCCCGCTGCCCCGCGGCGGCTCGAAGGTGACGGTCTTCTAGATCCAATGCCGTTTACTTTGTGGTTTTTGGTGTTCGCTTGAGTGGCCAGTTGGACATTTTGCGTTTGACGGCGCGGGGAACGGTGCGTTGTCGGCGT